>NZ_CP019301.1:502500-708235 GCF_001953955.1 Prevotella intermedia ATCC 25611 = DSM 20706 | reverse complement strand
GCACGAGTTTTTCTTTCATCTCCTTCTGAATAGCCTTTGCAGCTTCTCTCTGCCTTGGTCAGTAGGCAAGCCTCGTGTGCAGTCGGCTGTTCGCAGCAAGTTCCTGCTCCGGCTTCTCAGAATTCGTCGCTGTTGTCTATTCCGTCTAACTTTTGCTTCAGTTCGGCTTGTATGGCGAGCAGCTCTGCGATGGTTTCTACGTGGAATTTCTTTCAAATGATAGATTTATCAACTGCTCGTTGATGTAATCTAATTGTTGGGTCGAAATCAATGTCGCCTGTCGCCCTGCTCACCTCCTCGGCAATATCCTTCACTCTATATAAGCGGTGTCGAGGCGGTTGCAAAGTTCTTCGGCTTTAGGAAAAACGTTGGCTATGCCGCTATGGTTCGGCGGCAGACTTTAGTTGTTTCACCGCTCCAGTCTCGTCTTCGTTCAGTGCATTGTCGGCATTGTAGAGCGATGCCTTGATGTCTTCTGCGTGCGAGAGAGTCTTGCTTTCGGTCTCGAGTTCCTCTTGCTCCTTCTTGCAGGTTCGCACTTGATAGTTCTTCGTGCTGAAAAGCATAAACTCTTCGTTTTCAGCGTTCTCTTTCAGTTGCTTTCTTATCTGTTCCAACCTTTTTTCAGCATCTTTATACGCCTTGAAGTGGCTTTGTAGGCTGCCATATCCTTGTCGTTGGCAGCAATATGTCGATAACGTTGAGCTGGAAGTCTTCTTTCTGCAAAAGCAAATTCTGGTGTTGCGAATGTATATCCACCAATTGGTCGCCCACTTCGCGCATCAGGTCAGTGCAACAGGCGTGTCGTTGATGAATGCACGTGATTTTCCGTTGCTGCCAACTTCGCGTCGGAGAATGGTTTCATCGGCATCGAAGTCGATGTTGTTATCGGTAAAGAACGTGTCGAATGCACCTTTTGGCAGACTGAACGTAGCTTCGATGACGCATTTTTCTCGCCTTGCTTTATCTGTTTGCTATCGGCTTGTTGCTAAGAGCAGCCGATAGCCCAAGAATAATGCTCTTTCCTGCACCCGTTTCGCCACTGATAACGGAGAAACCGTTGCGAAAGTCGATGTCTAATTGGTCGATGAGCGTGAAGTTCTTATATAAAGATGCTTGAGCATAGCTGTTTGTCTTATTGTTTAATCTTGTCCCACGATGCGTTTGGCTTGCATTGATGCCGAAAGAATTTCGTAGACAGCCTCTTTTTCCTTTTGCGTGCCCTTTTGTAGTATATATTGGCAAGTCGTCCTTCTTATAGTCTGTCCAAATCTTGGCAACATACTCATAGGCTTGTCTTCGTGTGCCTTTTTCAAGTCGTTTTGCAACGCCGTTGTTATGTTTGTTCTGCCTCGTTCGGGACTGTTTGCCATTTCGTCCAAGCCCGTTCGTGTAGTCGTATTGCAATTGGCGGAAGGGTTTCATACCTCCGTCGAGTATCGTTGATGATGCGAAGCGGTTTTTCGAGTTTCAAATGCTTCCAACCTGTAAAGCTAAGGTTCTGTGCGTTGTTGGTAAGGTTCATGCAGCGTTGCAGAATGTCTTCGCCGCCCATAGCGCAAACGAATCGAGGTTTAAGCCGATGATGAGGTAAGCGTAGTAGCCGAAGAGGGCAGTGAGTTGGTTGTCGATGTTCTCTTCGTTGAATTCTATTTGGTCGAACTGTGCAAACTCGAAGTTGAAGTCGCCGTCCTTAATGTTGAACAATGTAGAGGTGTATGCCGAGTTGTAAATAGGTCGGTTCGCCTGTATGAGTGCCGTACAGGTGAAGGCGTTGCTGCTTTGGTCGTATTTTGTAACGGTGATGTTGAAGTTGCAAACAATGCGTTCGTTCTTTTGGAACTTGAGGTTAGTCCACTGTCGTTCGTTCACAAACTGTTCGAGGGTTTGCTGCAAGTTCTCGAACACCGATTGTCGGTACCCTGTATCTGGTTGTGGTTGATGGTTATCTTTGCTTGCAACTCCTGCGCTGTGGCGTGGTTGTTAAAGAATAGAAACCAGCTCGTCAATAATGTCGCGAGCCACCAAGTGTTTACGCTTCTTTTCATATTCTTTCTTCCTCCTTTTGAAATAATAGTATTTGGTTGTCGTCCGTCTGGAAGGTCGTGCCGGCATTGCGTGTGGATTCAGCACGATAAAATCGGCATTCTTTTTCACCAACTTTGCCGAAGCATTTGTTTCCTCGTTGTTTGTTTCCAATGCGAAAGCGACGATGCGTTGTTGGCTTGTCTTCTGTTGTCCCAAAGCGGCTGCAATGTCGTGAGTGGGCTGCAGGTCGATGTGCAGGTTGTCCTTTTCTCGCTTAATCTTCGTATCGGAGAAGCTCAGAGGCTTGAAATCAGCCACGGCAGCGCACAATATGGCGACGGTGGCAGCAGGAAAGGCTTGCTGACAGGCTTCGTACATCTGCTCGCAGCTTTCTACATCGATGCGGTTGATGCCTTCCGAGCACGCTATGTGTACAGGTCCAGCACGAGTGTAACGTTGGCACCACGCTTGAAACACTCTTCGGCAAGGGCAAAGCCCATCTTTCCCGACGAGTAGTTACCTATAAAACGTACAGGTCTATCTTTTCGTATGTAGGCCCTGCTGTTATCAGCACGTTTTTTCCCTCCAAATCTTGTGGCAACGGTGTTGTTGTCGAAGTATTGGTCTAAAAAAGCCACAATGGCTTCGGGTTCTTCCATGCGTCCCTTGCCTTCCAAGCCGCTTGCCAAGAAACCACTACCTGCTTCTATAATGTGGTTTCCTCTGCGTTTCAGCGTGTCGATGTTCTCTTGCGTAGAGGTATGTTTGTACATATCGAGGTCCATTGCGGGGGCGATGAACACAGGAGCCTTCATGGAAAGGTAGGTCGTAACGAGCATATTGTCGGCTATTCCGTGGCACATCTTGCCCAATGTTGCGGCTGTGCAGGGCGCAATGAGCATAGCATCAGCCCATAAGCCGAGGTCTACGTGCGAGTGCCACGTGCCGTCGCGTTGAGAAAAGAAATCGCTGATGACTGGTTTCTGTGTCAGTGCCGACAGTGTGATAGGGGTGATGAACTCTTTTCCACTGGGCGTTATGACCACTTGAACTTCTGCACCCTGCCTTACGAGTTGACGAATGATAAGACAACTTTTATATGCGGCAATAGAACCTGTGATGCCGAGAACGATTTTCTTTCCTTTGAGCATAGCTATCGATTGTTAAATTCGCGAAGGCGAATGCGTGTAAGCACTTGTTTGGTGTTGTAGGTGAAGTCGTTTGCCAATATCCAACTGTAGAAACCAGGGTCTCTGCGCAGCACTTCTGCCACGTCCCAACCACGGTATTTGCCGAAGTTGAACACTTCGTGGCGACGTGGCTGTCCGTGTTCGTCGAGCAAGGTGTTGCCGTCTTGTCGGTAACATCTTTCCAAACGATACGCCCTGCAAAGTCTACATTGTCGTTCATACGCGAGAACTCTGCCAGTTCGCCCATGTCGTGTTCAGTATGCGTTCTGGTTCGTCTTGGTTTTCAGCAGAATACATCTTAATCTGTCCTTGCAGTACACGCCACGTTGCTTCGGTGTCTTCGTCGGCTTTGTGGGCTGTGAAGTCGTCTTCCATCTTTCTGCCACAGTAAATTCGTAGGCAGCGGCAAGGTTGCGGCGTTCCATTTTGTGGTAAATGTTTTGTGCATCGATGAGTCGGCACTTCGAGAAATCGAAGTCTACGCCTGCCCGCAGAAATTCTTCTGCCAACAACGGAATGTCGAAACGGTTGGAATTGAAACCTGCAAAGTCGCAGCCCGTGAACTTGTTTGCCAGTTCGGCTGCCTTTTCTTTGAACGTTGGTGCGGCAGCCACGTCGTCGTTGGTGATGCTGTAAGTTCTTCTACTTCTTGCGGAATTTCTTTCTCAGGGTTGATGAAAAGGTTTTCTCTTTCTTCTTTCCCATCGGGGAATACCTTTATATACGATAATTGTATGATGCGGTCTTTTACAAGGTCGAGCCCTGTCGTTTCCAAATCGAAAACTATCAAGGGTTTTGTTAAGTTCAGTAACATTCTGCTATTATTTATAATGTGTGTGGGCAGACTTCTGTTGAAAATCTGCCCACACATTTAATTATATCTTATTAATCGTTGAGCAATACAGGCATAACGAGCATAAGCACGTTTTCGCCTTCTGGCTGCTCTGCAGGAACAACGAGCCCTGCACGTGATGGGTCTGCCAGCTGTATATTTACTTCGTCGCTTTGCAGGTTGCCCAGTATTTCCAAGATGCTGCTGCCCTTGAAGCCAATGTTCATTGGGTTGCCTTCGTACGTGCAAGTCATACTTTCCTTTGCGCTTGTTGCGAAGTCGATGTCTTCTGCGCTGAGGTCTAACTGTCCGTTTGCAATGTGGAAGCGAATGAGCTGTGAAGAATCGCTTGCGAATGGCAGCACACGGCGAATAGCACCAATGAGCGACTTGCGGTCGATGGTGATTTGGTAAGGGTTGTTTTCTGGAATCACGCTGTTGTAGTTCGGATACTTTCCATCAATGAGTCGGCAAATCAAAATGCCCTCTCCGAACGAAATTCAGCCGAACGAGCGTCGAAGCGAACCACCACGTCGCCACCGTCTTTTGCTATGAAGCCTTCAGCAATGCTGCAGGTTTCTTTGGCAAGATGAAAGCTGCGGGAACATCGCTCTTCACAGAGAACACACGGTTGCGCACCAACTTGTGTCCGTCGGTAGCCACAACAGCCAGACTGTCAGCCGTGAGGTCGAAGTAACGCCGTTCATCACAGGGTGAAGCTCGTCTTGCGCAGTAGCGAAAAGCGAGCGTGTAATGTTTTCTACCAACACTTCTGCACTCAGCGTAATGTTTGTTGCGTCAGCAGAAATGGGTTGTGGAATAGGAAACTCGTCTGCCTCCAAGATAGGGAAATTGTATGAACCATTCTGATAGCTGATGTAAATGGTGTGTTCGTCCATATTCACATCTACTGTGAGTGGCTGCTCGGGAAGTTCCTTTACGGCATCGAGAATATTGTGGTTGTTTACTGCAAATTTGCCCTCGCCCTCGAGTGCGTCAAGATTCATCGACATACGTACAACGTTCTCGCTATCCGAAGCAGTGATTGCGAGCTGACCATTTTGCGCGTCAAATATGAAACAATTTAGTATTGGCAAAGAATTTTTGCTGTTGATAACACGTGAAAGCGACAGCAATCTACTGCTCAAGGCAGTGCTTGAAATAGTAAATCTCATTAGTTCCTATATATTTTTAGTTATAACTCATTTTATGCAAGATGTTCCGATAAGCCCATAGGCTCAAAACCGAAATATTCTTCTTCATCGTACAAAAATACGAAAAAGTCGTGTGAAAAACAAAATTTACAGGTAAAAGTTTTTGTTTTTAGAACTATTTTAGTAATTTCGCCAAAGTAATGCCAGCGAGTGGTACGAGTGCCTGCGCTCAAACACCCAGCCACAGCTTGCTAATGCAAGGTATTTAAAGAAACAAATTTATTAATAACACCGCAAAATATAACATGGAATTACAAGGAAGAGTCATTGCAGTATTAGAGCCACGCGAAGGAACATCGGCACGTGGTCCGTGGAAATCACAAGAGTATGTAATCGAAACACACGACCAATATCCAAGAAAAATGGTCTTCAACATCTTTGGTGCCGACCGTATCGACCAGTTTGCCATCAAGGCTGGCGAAGAAATCATCGTAAGTTTCGACATCGATGCCCACGAATACAACGGCAGATGGTTCAACAACATACGTGCGTGGAACATTCAGAGAGTTGATGCCGCAGCTGCACAGGCTGCCAGTGTGCCACCCGCTGCTGCGCCACAAGCACCAGCAGGCGGAAGTCAGGAACCATTCCCACCCGCTGCATCAGACAGCGCAGCCGACGACCTACCGTTCTAAAACTCGGTAAAGGCAGCGTCAGTTACGCCTTTCAATAAACAAACAAAGGGGCTGAAACCACATTTTGCTGGTTTCAGCCCCTTTTTGATGAACGAAAGATGGGCGATTTTTTGGCTGTTTGATACTTTTTTCTTATCTTTGTAAAACAACAACTTACAGACTGAAAGCTAACAAACAGGTAACAAATCAATTTTTGAACTATGAAAAGAGCTATTGTAATAGGTGCCAGCAGCGGCATCGGGCATGAGGTGGCAAGGCTCCTCATCATGCAAGGGTGGACAGTTGGCGTGGCAGCACGCCGCACGGAGAAGTTGGAAGACTTGAAGAACTGTGCGCCAGAACGCGTATTCACAGCGCAGATTGATGTAACCAACGAGAAGGCAGACGGGGCTCTTTACCAGCTCATAGAGCAGATGGGAGGGCTGAACCTCTATTTCCATTCAGCAGGAATCGGGTGGAAAAATCCGACTTTAGAACCCGAAAAAGAAATGAAGACAATGCAAACCAATGGTCTTGGTTTTGTACGTATGGTGGGCGAAGCCTATCGCTATTTTGCCACACACGGTGGCGGACACATTGTCTGCATCACTTCCGTGGCAGGCACAAAAGGCTTGGGAGCCATTCCTGCCTACAGTGCCACGAAAGCTATGCAGAACACTTATCTGCAAGCCTTGGAGCAGTTGGCTAATAATCATCGTTATAACATACGCTTCACGGACATTCGCCCTGGTTTCGTAGATACTCCGTTACTGTCCGAATCCTCTCACTTCCCTATGCTGATGAAGACCGAGGATGTGGCAAAAAGCATTATGAAAGCCATAGAAAAGAAGCGGCACGTCAGTGTAATCGATGGTCGCTGGCGAATCTTCACAGCTGTGTGGCGACGTATTCCGAACTGGATTTGGAGGCGAATGAAGCTGAACAACTAACTGCATACCTCGCATATAGGTTCATAGAAAGCCGATGCAAATATGAGGAACAGAATAAATTCTGCCCTGTAATTTGTTCGCATTGTTGGTATTGTACATAGGAGTGGTTTAACAAAAAACCGCCCTCATTTTGTAAAGATTATTTCGCCGAAAAACGATAATTTCGATTTGGCATTGCGAAAGCGGCTGTTTTGCATCGCAAAACAGCCGCTTTTACCGTGCAAAACCTACGCTTTTGCATTGCAAAACAATAGGTTTTGCAATGCGCTGATAGTTAGGTGGTTATGTGATAGTTTATCTTGTGAAAAATGTTTACACCCTTATTGCCCTTTTTTCGTTCAAAAGACAAGTGGTTGTTTTTGGTTTTCTATTGTTTCAATGCTTTGGTTGTAAAGCAAAAAGCAGTACCAACACGGTGGTTTGGTACTGCTTTCTGTTAAGCTAAAGCGGGCATTATTTTTTTGATTTCTTTGTGGGTGAGACCTCCCAATAATCGCTGTCAAGCGTACTTTCCACTTGGGTCTCAATATCATCTGGAAGGTTACAGAAAAAATCTATGCCGGTACGCTTTTCCAATTCATCGATAGTGATGTATTCGGTAACCGACTTTGTTGCTACGTGTGGCGACCAAATGCCCATAGCTCTATACTTGTTGGTTGCACAGTCGTACGAAAGCAAAGCCATATAGAAATACTTTGGAATTATCAGATGGTTTACATTCGGCACATTTTGTTTTGTATATCCAATGATATCTGCCTTCTTATCTATAGTCGCAGCTTTTACAATGTAAAGCGTATCGCATTTCTTCTCGCTTGTTCCTTTCTTATAGAACCACCCGTCTTTAATGCGTTGCTCCAGTCCTGCCCACACTCCTCCATTATGACCTTGTAGCTGTGGCTGCATATTAGTAAGGTAGAAAGTCTGCTCATTGGCAACAGCAGAACATAGGCGGTCATAGGAAGGGCATAGGTGTCCACGCGAATGGCCCGAACTGGCATAATCTTTCAGCTCAGAGCGGTATTTTGCAGGTATGTCAGTATCTGGCTTAAATGCATCTTTGCGTTTCCCTTTCTTTTCGGCTACGCTTTCATACATCTGATAGCAAGTCCAACGGTTGGCCCTCTTGGTACCGTCCCACTCAATGGAAAAGTTAACTGGGTTTCCTTTCATGTCGGTTATATAATATGACTTTTCAAAGGTTACATTACTTCCTTGGTAGAAGCGTGGAAACTCCAATCTCCATCCTTCTTTGTTCTTAGCAAGGTCTTCCTTGGTATTCTTATTGGCATTGTTTTTAACAGGGAGGGGAGCAATCTTTGATATAGGGTAGTCGACCGACACCGTAGAATTCTTTGGATAGACCTTGACAACAACGCCTTCTATGACACGTATGCTGTCTGCATCTCTATTAATGGTATAGGTGTAGGTTCCTTCTTTTTTCGTTTCGATAGTAAGTACAGTCTGTGCCTGCGCGATAATAGTTATCAGCAATGCAGGGATTGTCAACAAAATTTTCTTCATAATTTATATTTTTTGGTTATTAAAATTGAATCTCCATCGTCTTTTATTGTCTTTTCGTGTATATAGTGGCATTGTTCCGTTGTATTATATCGGAGTAAACTCGTGCTTTCGATGCAGAGCCAGCATACCTTTCCACAGAAAGCGTCCCACGCTTCCTCCGAGTTGGCTGCGAACTATTATGCTGTAAAGTTACAAAAAAAATTGCAAAGGAAGAAATAAAACAAGGAAAAAAGACAATCGCCTATCCGTTTTTCGGTTTTCTACGTGTATTTACAAATAATGTAACTGTTATAACAGCGAATGGTTGAAACATATTAAAGATACGAGCAGGGTGTCCACGAAAAACAAAAGCGACTGTTTTGCAGCGTAAAACAGCACTTTTACCATGCAAAACCTACGCTTTTGGAACGTAAAACAATAGGTTTTGCAATGCATTGATAGCGAGGTGGTTATGTAACTAATCAATGAAAATGAAAAAATGTCGAAGTTGACATAAACTAACTGATAATGAGATGGAAACGAAATGATTTGCATAAGACTGCTCTATTTGTAAAGGGCAGGAATATGCAGATTTAGGCAGAAGTTCAGTTACCAGAGTGTTACCTTGTTTTGATGTTGGTAACGATGGAGAAGAAATAGGTAACCAAATTATTTTCGCTCGTGTGGCTGTTGCTTTGGTCAGCAGTTTTCTGCGTAAGTGAGGAACACTTTAATTCGGGTAATTTTGCCCACAAATATTAAAGCGTATGAAAACAGAAAAGATGAAGGTGTTGCTCTACCTTAAAAAGAGCGGTTTGGACAAGTCGGGCAAGGCTCCGATTATGGGACGTATTACCATTGAGCGTTCCATTGTTCAGTTTAGTTGTAAACTCTCCTGCAATCCCGATTTATGGAATCCACGTGAGAGCAGGATGGATGGTAAGAGCCATGAGGCGGTGGAGATTAATGGGAGATTGGAGAACCTGTTGCTTTCCATTCAATCTGCCTATCAGTCGTCGGTTGCCAAAGGACAGCCATTTGACGCAATCAATGTAAAGGAACTGTTTCAAGGCAGCGTTCAAACTCGCTGTATGCTCATCGAAAGACTGGATATGCTCATCAAGGAGAAAGAAAGCCATATCGGTATAGACATCAAGGAAGAGTCTGTGTCTGCCTATCATTCCACTCGGAAACGGTTGCAAGAGTTCATTCAGAAGAAATACCATGTTTCGGATTTAGCATTCTCGCATCTCACAGAAAGCTTTATCTATGAATTGCAGACATTCTGTCTTGGCGAACTCGGTCATCAGCAAAGCACATTTTTCAGAGTTGCAGCAGATTTGAAGACCATCTGTAGGCTGGCTTATCGTGAGGGGCTGGCTGATACGCTTCTGTTTGACAAAGTCCATATAGAACGCGGAAACAAGAAAGCACTCAAGGCACTTGACAAGGAAGCATTGAACAAACTGAAAGCAATCTGCTTTGGTGAATTGGAAAAAGAAATGGAAACCGCTCGTGATGTATTTCTCTTCGCTTGCTATACCGGTGCAGCCTATTATGATTTGATGGAACTAAGCAAGAAGCATCTTGTTCGTGATGATGCAGGTAGTTTGTGGTTGAAGTTCAACCGACAGAAGACGGGTGTGCTTTGTCGTATCAAGTTGTTGCCGGAAGCAGTTCGCTTAATTGAGAAAATGCACAGCGATGAAAGGGAAACGCTGCTGCCTTTCATCAAATATCCCACTTATCAGTCCTGTCTTAAAGCCTTGCGACTACGGGCAGGTATTTCTTTTCCCTTTACCTCGCACATGGCAAGACATACCTTTGCCACACTTATCACCTTAGAGCAGGGCGTTCCAATCGAAACGGTGAGTAAGATGCTCGGACATACGAACGTAAGTATGACCGAACGTTATGCAAAGGTTACACCACAGAAACTCTTTGAGGAGTTTAACCGTTTCATTTCTTTCACCGAAGATATGCAGTTGGCTATCTAATCTTTATACTTTGTATATTCTTATGCATTCATTCCAGAAATTAAAACAACAAGACAATGAGAAGTACATTCAAGACACTATTCTATATCAACAGACAGAAGACAAAGGCAGACGGCAAGACCACCATTCTCTGCCGTATCACCATAGACGGAAAGAGTACCGCCATTACCACAGGCGAGGAATGCAAATCCTCCGAGTGGAACAGCAGGAAAGGACTGACAACCGACAAGAAAACCAATCAAAGAATCGACGAGTTCAAAGAACTTGTAGAAAAGACCTATCAGGAGATATTGATAAAGGACGGAGTGGTAAGCGTGGAACTGCTCAAGAACCGTTTGCAGGGGATAGCCACCATGCCGACAACACTTCTTGCCATGAGCAAGGCAGAACTGCAATCCGTTAAAGAGTGCGTGGGCAAATCAAGAGCTGAGGGAACCTATCAGAATCTTCTCTATTCAGATAAGTTACTTACGGAGTTTGTAAAGGATAAGGGAATGACGGATATAGTCATAGCCACTATACCGGAAGACTTGTTTGAAGAATACCGTTTCTATCTGAAAAAACGAGGCTTGGCAACAGCAACCATGAATCGCTATCTTTGTTGGCTGAGTAGGCTGATGTATCGTGCGGTCAGTCAAAGGCTCATTCGCTGTAATCCTTTTGAGAATGCCAAGTATGAGAAAGTGAAACAGAAGATACGCTTTCTGCAAAAGAGCGATGTTGCCAAACTCATGGCATTGAGAGTAATTGATAAGGAAGCAGAACAAGCAAGACGGATGTTTATCTTTGCCTGCTTTACGGGCTTGGCTATTGCTGATATGGAACATTTGCAATTTGGACACATTCAAACGGCAGCCGACGGACAGAAATATATCCGTAAAGAAAGGCAGAAGACAAAGGTGGAGTTTATTGTGCCCCTGCACCCGATAGCGGAGGCCATCATCAATCAATGCAAGAAAGAACAACTGAGCATGAAAGAAATGCAGACAGTGAAAGGAAAAGGCGACGACTTTATTTTTCACTGTGCTTGTAGCCGTAGCGTGATGAGTGCAAAGCTGAGCATCGTGGGTAAGGCGTGTGGCATCAGAGAACGGTTGTCCTACCACATGGCGAGGCACACATTCGGCACGATGAGTTTAAGTGCAGGGATACCTATCGAAAGCATTGCCAAGATGATGGGGCACGCCTCTATATCCAGTACTCAAATCTACGCACAGGTTACCGATAATAAGATTTCGGAGGATATGGACAGATTGATTAGGAAACATCAAAAAGAAGAAATAAGGGAGGAAGCCGTATGAATGTCAATCACCATCAAACAAAAAGAGAGCGCAGCTATTTCGAGTGGGGCGACAAGATGCAAATCATTCGTAAAGGCAAAGGTGATATAGCCATGACCGAGAGTGAGCTCGTTGACTTCTTCGGTGTAACATGGAAGAAACTCAACTATCGTCTGCAGCAACTACTAAAAGTATCTTCCCTACGTCCCGATGAAAGGGATACAGGGGAGTTGGAAGTATTCGTAAATAGGCTGTTAAAAGGTTATGCCCCACTTTATCCGCTTTCAATCATCATCGCTTTATCTTATCAATTGGACAGCACGGAAGTACACTTGTTCAGGAAATACATCTGTCGAGAACTGCAACGCCCTGTACCTGTGAGGGAGCAGATATACCTACACTGCAATGGCAGTATCAATTGATACACTTTTCTTTTTCATCGATATCAATCTACGACATAACTACAAAAGATATAAAATTGTGATAGAAAGAAAATTAGAATGTAGTTAGAGAAAGACAAGCATTACTACCCTATGACTACATTCTATTTTTCTTCTTTACGCACTTTCACAAGTTATTTTTATTTTGAGTATAATCATTTCATGTATTAAAATGGAATCAGAAACTATACTTCATCTTCACCCACGCTTCGGAGTTCTTACCATACATGGCAAACTTGCCTTTGTTGGCATGGAAATAGTCGTAGCCGGCGGTGAGTTCTATATCGTCGTTGAGAGAATAGGAGGCGGAAAGGCGGTTGAAGATGCCGCCGCTTGCCACGTCGATGTAGGCAAAGGTGGAGAGTTTCAGCGTGTTGTGCAGCAGTTCCTTCGAGAGTCTTGCTGTGGCAAGTCCGGCATTGCGATAGACGGAGAGCGCTGCGAGATTGCCCGATGTGTATTTATGGCAATACTGCACACTGATGTTCCAGTCGTTACCCGGATACCAGTCTACCCCTGCAAGGGCGTTGAGGGTGTTGCGCCGCATGGCATTCTGCCCCAAGCCGCTTCCTTGTGCCTCGCCTATGTACTCGGCGACTTCGGCGCGGAGGACAAACTGACCGACGGGCAATGAGCAGTCGGCACCCAACATCGTCATACGGCGGTACTGTCCGTTGATGTGGAGCGTCCTTCCATCGCCCGACAGGGCAGGGCAAAGGGCGGGCAACTTGTTCCACGTCCGCAAGGCACTCACGGAGAAGTCTATTCCGCTGAGATTGACGCTTGCCCGTCCGCCAAACTCCATATTCTTGATTTTCTTCTCCGGCTTGCCGCTTTCCAAGTCGGTGGTGTAAGGCTGTGGTGCAGACGGCAGGCGTATCGCCCACGGATTGCGCTCGTCTGTCGGCAACACGAAGAAGTCTGCCACAGGATTGCACACGGCTTCAAGGGTGACCGAACCTCTTGTGTATTTTGCACGCAGCCCGTTGACGGGCATGCGAATGTCGTCGTAGTCTTGTGCGAGAAACTCTGTATAGTCAAACGGCGACACGCAATCGGTAACGCGCAGTGCATCCGCCACGCCCCATACGACAATCTGCCGCCCCACGCGCAGGTCGAAGTTGCCCTTTGCATAAGAGAGATAAGCCTCGCGCAATTCCAGTCCTGTGCGTTCTTTCAATATTCCGTTGTAGGTGGCGTTCAGAGATAGGAAGAGCGAAGCCGCCCCTTTCTCGAGTTTGAGTTCTCCCCGCGCCCGAGTTCGCGAAGCCATCCAGTCGGCACGTCCCTCCGTCCTGACGGCATGGTAGGTGTCAAGAAAACCTTTCACCTGCACCTGCAAGGCATTATCGTCCGATGCTTCGACCGTTTCCTGTGGAGTGCATTCCGAACCGATGGTGTCGCTATCGGCCGGCAATGTATTATCGATTTGGGCCGCTGCCTGCACCGAGAGTATCGGCACAAGCAAGAGCATAAATAGTTTCATATCAGAGTCCTTTCTCCAGTTGGGAAACAGTGAAAAGGTTAGGCGATAGCTTTATGTTGAACTTCTGATTGTCCATACGGATAATGGTTTTGTGTCCCGTCTGTACATTCTCCATCTGCATAAGGTGCATCGTCCAGAAGCCCTGCACTTTATTTATGTTGGAAATCGTGAGCCTACGGTGCAGCTTGTTCAGCTTATCGTAGTATTCCGCCTTTACCGCCATCAGGCAGTCCTGCCGAACCCAGGTGACGCGGCGTGTGTAAATCTCATCCTTGTCGTTGGGTACCGACTCTACCACCCAACATTTTTGACCGCCCAACATTTCTTCGCGCAGAAGCGTATGCTTCTCTTCGTCCACGCTGCGGGCGCTCATATCGTTGTAGGTAAAGTCGCTGCCCATGAAGTAATCGGTTTTCGACGATTTCCCGCTGATGCGCCTCGTCTTTTTCATTGCCGGAAGATAGAGCCACTTATCGTCCGTCTTGGCGGTATTGTCGTAGTCCCAAGTGAGGAATCCCGTACCCTTCACGTCGCCGGGATAGGTGAAGAACATGATTTTCTTCGTATCATTGCCTATGTCCATTGCCCACGATTCGAGTTTCCTCACACGCTTATGCCCGCTCTTCTGAATGAGCGTCATTTCGATGGTGGCATAACGTGTGTCGCCGTCTGCGCGGTTTCTTACTTTCTGCATGATGTCTCTGCCCGACAGCCCTGCTGCCTGCGCGCCGCACACCGCCAGTATGGAGATGAGCAGCAATGTGAAATGTTTTGTTTTCATATCGTTATATTTTATGGTGTTTTGTTATTACTAAGGAAGTTCGTTTGTCGTTCCTTGGGAAGTTCATTTACCGCTTCCGAGGAAGTCCGCTTATCATTCCCGAATACACGGAGATACTTGAAAAGAATTGGCGCGAGAAAGAGGTCTGCCAGCAGTGCCGACATCATACCGGCCACAGCCAGAATGCCCCAATTGCGCATCTGTGTGCCGTCGGAGAAGACGAAGCCCGTAAACGTGGCCGAGATGACGACTGTGGACATGACGATGGCGAGTCCTTCGGTGCGGAAAGTTCGGTTGATGGCTTCTGCATAATTGCCGCACCTATCATATGCCACATGGCTGTGGTTGATGAAATGAATGGTGTCGTCGACGGCAATACCCAAGACCATCGGAATGAGCGAGGCTGTCATCATATCGAGCGGATAGCCCAACCAACCCATCATACCGCCCACGATGATGGCGGGGGCAATATTCGGTATCATCCCAACGAGCCCCACTTTCCAGTTGCCGAAGACAAGCACGAGGATAACGCCTATGACCAATACCGACAACAGCATCGACCACATCTGCCCGCGCTCCACATACTGCTGCATCACGGTGAACTGCGGTATGCTGCCTACCACCGAGACGTGTGCGCCGGGAAAGAGCTTGCGCGCCTCCGCCTGCAAGTCGTTCATTTCCTTTTCCGCCTCGTTGGAGTTGTAGTCTTTCATCTCCAACTGCAACCGCAGCCGCTTGTAGTCGTAATCCATCCAGTATTCCGATTCCGTACCGCCCGCATTCTCATAGAGCAACAGCAACTGCGCCACCATATCGGCATTGTCGGGAATACGGTAGAACTGCTGCTTGTTGCCGTTGAGCGTACAGTTCATATCTTTCACGATGTCGGTGATGGAATTGTGGCGTTTCGTCAGCTTGTAGCCACCCGCAATCTCTGCCAGTCGGTCGAGTTTCTGCAAATTCTCCGGCTTCTTGGCGTCGTTGTCGTGCGGCAAGGTAATCATAAGATCGTAGGAATAAATCGAACCGAGGTCGGTTTCGCAGAGGTCGAGGAATTTCTTTACGTAGGGAATCTTCCGCCCCATCGTCTTTTCGATGTCGAACGCCGGCTCGATGGAGAAGAGTCCGATACCGCAGAAGATAGTCAGCACAACCGACGAAACGACAATGGAACGATGGTTGCGTATCACGAAACTGCCGAACTGTTCGAATCGTTTGCCGATATATCCTTCAAAACTCTTCGACATATCGGCGGCAGGCTCGCGGTCCTTGCCGAACGACAATAGGATGGGTGTGAGCAGCAGGCAGGTGAGCAGCACGGCAAGCAGACAGAGCGAGGTGTTGATGCCGATGGCTCGCATCGGTACTATCTTCATTGACAGGAACGTCATCATGGCAGCCACGGTGGTAAGTCCCGACAGCAACACGCCCCAACCGGTTTCGCCTACGGCTTCCTTGATTGATTCCCTGCGCTTGCCTGTTTCAACAAACTGCGTCTTGAAGAAATTGTACAGGTGAATGTTATAGGCGATGGAGCAGGCAAAAGTCAGTATCACGGCTATCATTGTCGTGGTCATGTCAATGTAAATGCCCGTCCAGCCGATGATGCCGAAACTGATGAGCAGTCCGAACACGGACGTGAGCAGTGGTGCAACAACGCCGCGCAGCGAACGGGTTACGATGAACATCACAACGATGGAGATGATGAAGGCAAAGAGGAACAGCCGCCCCAGTTCGCTTTTGAGATAAACGAATTTCTCGTAGCCCAGATAGGGCATTCCCGCGGCGTTGGGCGACAGTTCGGCGTATTTCGCCTTGCCGATGATGTGTCCCGCTTCTTTGCCCGTAATCATATCGGGCGCAATGTCGCTCGTCTTCTTCCACACGCTGTCTTCGGGGAACGGCCGCAGTTTCACCATAATCCACGTCATCGTGCCGTCGTTTGACACCATCTTCTTTGCCAAATACGGTTTGCTGTACGCTTTCTGCCGGATTACATTCAGCGAAGCGGCATCAGACGGAATCTCGTCGGGGACAATCTGTTCGATGGTCATACCCTCCTCCGTACCTACGGCAAACTCAATATCGGTGAGCGACGTTACCTTGTCGGCATACGACAGGCTGTCTTTCAGTTCGTTGCTCAGTTCGCGAATGAGCGTCAGGCTGCGTTGGGAGAAGATGTCCTTGTTTTTCACCAGCACCGCCACATAGTAGTCGTTGCCGAAGATAGACTTGAACTCGTTGGTCTTGAGCAGCATCGGGTCGTCGCTCACGAAATAGTCGTCGAACGAAGTTTTCATCACGATGCGCTTCGCTCCCACAAACGAGAAGGCGACGATGACTGCGAACAACGCACCGACCACAAGACGGTGGCAGAGTATCCAGTCTGCCAACTGCTTGAATTTACTGTTGATTTTTACGATTTTCATTGTTGTTTTATCTTTGTTGTTATTACTATTTCTGACCGGTTGTTATTACTACCTCAGAACGGTCGCCAGAAACCTTTAATACTTATGTCATTGGATCAATTTGTCCAACTAATTAGACTAATTTGTCCAGCTCATTGGACTTGTCTGTCCAACTTATTGGATAAACGCGTCCAATTTGCACGGTCGCCATACGCGTCGTAAGCCATAGGCTGTTGCTGTTTGCCATAATCCTTTGCGAGCGATTGGTGTAGAGGTATTATTGCCGTTTTTCCTGTTGCAGACGAACCATGTGTGCGAACTCGCCGTTGCGAGCCAACAGCTCGTCGGGCGTGCCCTGTTCGCTCACCGTACCGCCGCTAAGCACCACGATGTGGTCGGCATTGCGGACGGTGCGCATACGGTGGGCGATGATGATGACGGTTTTGTTGCGCACCAGTTCGGAGATGCCCGCTTGTATTTTCGTCTCGTTCTCGGCGTCAAGGCTTGCGGTGGCTTCGTCGAGAAGTATGATTGGGGCATTCTTCAGCAGGGCGCGGGCAATGGAAATGCGCTGCCGCTCGCCACCCGAAAGGGTTTCGCCGTTTTCGCCGATAACGGTATCGTAACCTTGCGGCATTCGACTGATGAAGTCGTCGCACTGCGCCAGTCGGGCAACGTGGCGCACTTCCTCGTCGGTAGCGTTGCGCTTGCCGATTCGGATATTGTCGGCAATAGAGGCATTGAACAGCAATACGTCTTGAAAAACAATGGAATAATGTTTCAGCAGAGTTTCGGGGTCAATCTTCGAGATGTTGTTTCCACCCACAAGAATTTGTCCTTCGGCAATGTCCCAAAAGCGTGCGGCGAGCTTGGCAGTAGTACTTTTGCCCCCACCCGACGGTCCCACGAGGGCGGTAACGGTGCCTTGGCGTGCCGTGAACGAGACATTGTGCAGCACTTGCTTCTCGGTTTCGTAGGCAAAACTTACGTTGCGGAACTCGATGTCGTAGTTTTCGAGTTGTACGGCTGCACTTCCCTCCTGCGTGGGCATACCTTCTATTTCCTTCATACGGTTGATGCGCACATCGAGAAAGGAGAGAAGGGCAAGGTAGTTGCACACTTCGATAATGGGATTGTAGACCATTGCCGATGCCAAGAGGTAAGCCAAGTAGGTGAATACCGACACTTCGCCCTGCTGCAACAGCCACGCTCCCACCAATATAACGGTGGGCATGCCGAGTTTGAGCAGCATTCCGGCGAGGTTGAGGAAGACTCCTGCCACGAGTTCGCCACGCACCAGCTCGTGTTCGTAGCCCTTCAGCCGCTTGTCGAAGCTGCGGCAGTATGCCTGTTCGCCACTGTACGACCTTATTTCCTGCATACATTCCAGCCCTTCCTGTATCTGTTCGGTTACGCCACGCTTCACTTTATAGTGCTGAACGAAGGCTTTGTGGAGCTGACGGCGCGACAGCAACAGTACGGTTACGGCGAGCGGAACAACCCAAAAGAGGGCTAAAGCCAGGTGCCAGTTGTAGGAGAACATGCCCACGCCGATGATGACGACGCTCAGAGCCGACGCAAACAGCTGGGGAACAGCGTGCGAGAAGGTTTGCTCGAGCATCGTGCAGTCTTCCATCACGGTAGAGGTGAGGTCGGAAAGGTTGCGTTCGCCGAAGAAAGCGAGGGGCAGTCGGCGCAGTTTTTCCGCCACTCCGATGCGGCGTTGCGCACTCTCGTTGTAGACGGTGGTGTAGGTGCTGTCGTACTGTCGGAGGGCTATGAAGAACATAAACACTGCCAAGAGCACTGCCACAAGCACATAGAACCACAGCGTGTGCGGCTCGGTGGAGGTCTTGGCGTCGATGTGTTCCATGAGGAAGAAGAACAAATAGGTGGGCGGCAGCATCAATGCGAGGTTCATCAATGTAGAGAAGGCGATGCCTTTCCGCAAGTCTTTCGCTCCTTTTTCGGTGAGGGCGAACCGTTGTTGAAGATATTTTATCATTGTCTTGTGTCCTTTCTGTTTAGGTTTATAGTTTCCATGCCACCGACTTTTGGTATTCGTTCCACATCTTATAATATAATGTGGCTTGCTCCATGAGCTGTTGGTGCGTGCCCTGTTCGGCTATTCTGCCCTTGTCCACCACGACAATGTTGTCGGCATCTTGCACGGTGGTCAGTCGGTGGGCTATCATGAGCACGGTTTTTCCGCAAGTCAGGTGGGCAAATGCCTGCCTGATAAGGTGCTCGTTTTCGGGGTCGGCAAAGGCAGTAGCCTCGTCGAGCACCACGATGGGCGCATCTTTCAGAATGGCACGGGCAAGCACTATGCGCTGTTGTTCGCCGCCAGAGAGGTATGTTCCCTCCGCTCCTATCACGGTGTTCAGTCCCTGTGGCAGCCGCTTGATGATTTCCCGACTCTGCGAGAGGTCTACGGCACGGTTCACCTGCTCGATGGTTGCATCGGGATTGCCGTAGCGTATGTTCTCCAAAATGGAGGTCTTGAACAGTCGGGTATTCTGAAACACGAACGACACGTTGCGCATCAGCATTGCCTTATCCATGTGCCGAACGTCCACACCGCCTATTCTCAAACTGCCTTCGCGCACGTCCCAGAAGCGTGGAATGAGCCTTGCGATGGTTGTCTTGCCGCTTCCAGACGCTCCAACCAACGCAACGGTCTTGCCTTGCGGTATGTCGAGGTCGATGTGGCTTACGGCATCGCGCTCCGCCGCTTCGTATCGGAACGACACATTGCGCAGACTGACGTTGAAGACTGTCGCTTTCTCGGGCTTGGAACTCTCTGGAAGCGGTGGCGTGGCGGTGAGTTTCTCCAATCGGTCTACTGCTTCGTTTGCCAGAAAGAGGTTCTGACTGAGGTGCATGGCTTTCATTACGTTGGCTGCAATGATGGGTGCGATGAGCACATACAGCACCATATCGGAAACGATGATGGCAGTTTCGCCGCCGTGCCCTATCAGTATGATGCCCGTAGGCACAAGCAGAAAGGCGAAAGCATTGATGGCTATGGTGTAGGCAGACATGGGCGTGCGCCACAGAAGGGTGTACCTGATGACGAGGTCGCGGTAGTTGATGATGCTGTCGTGAAAGCGTTTGAACGAGAACACCGTCTGTTGGAAGACCTTCACGACGGGTATTCCGCGCACGTATTCCACGGCTTCGGCACTCATTTTCTCCTGTGCGTCGAGGTACATACGCTGGAAATCGTTGTTCTTAGGGTTCATCATGTAGCCCATGATGCCGAAGGCGCACACTATCGGTACCATTGCGGCAATGCCCAACTGCCAGTCTACGGCAAGCAGAAGCACTATAATGCCTATCGGAGCCACCACGCTGCCTGCCACATCGGGCAGTATGTGTGCCACGAAAGTGTGGGTCTGGCTCGAATCTTCGTCTATTATCTTGCGCATGCGCCCCGTGTTCTGCGTGTCGAAAAAGCCCAACGGAACCCGCATCAGCCGTTCCATGGCAGTGCGCCGCATATTGGTTTCGATGCGGAAAGCGGAAAGATGCGAGAGCATGAGGGCGGCGAAATAGAGCAAAACATTCGCCACCGACACCACGAACGCCGCAATGGCATAGTCCCATACGGGCGTATCGGCAAGGTTTCCGTCGGCAGTGAGCAGCGTGCGCACCACCAACCACAGGAAAATAAAGGGTACGAGCGACAGCAGTCCGTTCACTGCCGACAGCACAACCGAGCAGGGCAGCAACGGCTTGCGCCCTCCCATGTAACGTCCTAAGCGTTTCAGTATTCTTATCATCTTCTTCTATATATGTTAAAAGGTTGTTATTTCTACGGTTTCATCAGCTCTCTCCACCCTGCCATACTGTAAGCGGCATACTGCTCGAGCGCACGGTTCACCTCGCTTTCGTCGTACTCCTCGTGCTCCACAAGCTCGCAGAAGATGTTCACCCACATAGAACTCGCAATGTGCAGGAAGAAGGGCGATATGTCGATGTTGATGTGCGGATAGCGCGCTTTCATCAGTCGCAGGTATTCAGTGCCTGCTTTCAGTTGGTGTTCAGCTATTCTCTCCTTGTACCCCGCAAGCGATGTGCCTTCGGCATTGAACAGCAACAGGCGCAGCTCGGGGCGGTAAAGCCTCACCATTCGCTTCATTGCGCCGATGTATTCGTTCTGGAAATCGAGTGCGTCGAACACCTCGATGCAGAGGTGCCGCTCCTCGTTGTGCGACAGAATGTAGCGGTTCAGCTCGTTGAGCAGTGGCCGCAGCACCTCACAGAACAGCTCGTCCTTGCTGCGGAAGTAGTTGTACACGTTGCCAGCAGCAATGCCTGCACGCCGCGCCACCGTGCGGATAGACGTGCTGCGTGCGCCGTGAGCGATGAATTCCTCGCGCGCCACGGCAACGATACGCTGCCGAATGTCGTCTTTCAGTTTCTGCATACGCCCATGAAAACTTTAAATAATGAACCAAGTTCTGTTTTGTTCATAAAAAAATCGCACCGTTTCGTAATCGAACGGTGCGATTGATTGAACGAGCCTATTTGCGCTCTTACTATATAAATATTGTGTATTCGCATAGCTGCAATGTTTATTTTGCAAAAGTAGCAAAGATATAAAAACGCCGCAATACCCAAAAATAAGTATTTTATAAAAACGTTATCGTTTTGTTGGGGGCGTGGTTTGCAACACTTCTTGGTATTGCAAAATATCTTTACAAACATTATTTTGCTTTACCTTTTATAACTCATTGATTATCAACAACTACGCTTTGGCATTCCAAAACCTATTGTTTGGCATTGCAAAAGCGTAGGTTTTGCAAGGTAAAAGCGGCTGTTTCGCATCGCAAAACCTACGCTTTTGGAAAACGGAAGAAAAACACCCGATTTTCTGTAAATATATTTCGTAGTCGTGGCAAGATAAAATGAGGTGTGTAAATAGTTATTTTGAGGTTCCAGACAAAGTAATGTAAGGGGAACATAGGGCGTGATTCAGCACGTTTCCACACCGAAGCTACCACCTTTTTCAGTGGATACCAGCTTGCAACATTGAGCATTAGCTCGTAAGAATCAGACCTTTATGCTCTCTTGCGGAGCTGTTGGGAGTGTGAGAACTCACGCCACTACTATCGTGTTAAATATTTAATGTGCAATACAAAGGGTAGCAGGCATACGATGTTTCGTACACCTGCGAACCTATTTTATTGCTTTACAACCTTCTTTCCGTTCACGATATAGATGCCCTTTGACAGGTTTTGCAGTTCGTCAGACAGGCGGACACCGCTGATTGTATAGTTGCCTTGTGCAGCGGTTGCCGTGGTTTGGGCAGTCGGTGTGGCAATGGCGGTTGCGTCTTTCGTAATCTCCACCTCGGTCTTTACAATCTCTCCGTTCAGGACAACGCCGTGCAATGAAGTGTCGAACGCTGCTCCTGCAGGCTTGGTGATGTTGCAACCTATCAGCGTGAGTGTTGCCAGGTCGCGGATAGAGCCTCCTTCTTTTCCCTCTGCTTCAACCTCAGCATTCTTGACGGTGAGGTTTTCCGTCGTGCCGTCGACTCCTGCAATGCCATAGGCTTCGCTATCAGCCTCCACGGTACAGTTTTCGATGGTGAGGTCGGTTGAAAAAACAAAGATGGCACAGTCTTTTTCGCTTTCTACTTTGAGCGTTCCTCCGCCATTAATGGTCATCGGATTTCTAAGCGTAATGGCTGCTTTATGTGCTTTCAGCTTGTTGATGCCGATGACTTTCAGCGTCATACCGTCTATTTTCGAATAGATTGCGTTGATGTTTCCTTCTGTAATTATCTCGGCATTCTGCAATGTAAGAACGTTGGCAGTGGGGTCGTAGCTCACTGTTCCACGTACACCTTCGATTACGGAGAGGTCGTTGCAGTTGGCAGAGGTTACCTTCCTGCCTGCAATTGCAAGGTCGTAAGCTACTTGTGCCTTCGTCGTTGTGGGCAGTGCAAACATTGCGACGAACAGTGCAACTGTGGCTGCATACACGTTCTTAAGTAAGTTTGGTTTCATTGTCAGTAGTGCCTCCCTGTTGAAACTCCTTTCGGAAGCAACGCCGTTTCGGAGACGTGGGCGTTTGATAAGTTAATGATAATGTGATTTAATATTGTTAGTTAATGTCTGATATTTTCGCAAAAATAACGCTTTTATTTCTTAATTCCAAGTATTTCGTAATATTTTTTTATTCTTTTGTTGCGCATCTGGGGTGTTTTGGGGCGTGGGTTGCAGTGTTTTTTAATTCTACAAATATCTTTGCAAATATTGTTTTGACTCGCCGTTTGTAACCCATTGATAATCAAGAAGTACGTTTTGGCGTACCAAAATCTATTGTTTTGCAAGGTAAAAGCGTAGGCTTTGCAAGGTAAAAGCAGCTCTGTTACACTGCAAAAGAGCCGCTTTCGCAACGCCAAAGTGCAGCTGCCGCTTTTTAAAGATTTTATTTTTACAAAGTTGGAGGGGGTTTGGGGTGTTTGCTTAAGGGGGTTCTAGATTTTCTAGGAGAACTAGAATCTCTAGAGAAAAACTAGATTTTCTAGATAAAAACAAGCACAAAAAAAGAGAATGCTCCGCTTTGCGGTGCATTCTCTATTTTTTCCGGGGGGCTGATACCGTCCAACGAGAGAACTTACAAAGTAAATGTGGACGGAAAACCGACCCAGAGACCACTTCAGGCTTCACAGTTTTCGGTGGCTCGTGCGCCCGTTGCTTCACAGTAAGGAGTACACTACTATCTAATCAAAACTATTAAAATACGTAATTCAAACTTATTAAAGCCCTCGAAAACAGCTTTGCTGTAACGAGGAAATATCTGTTAGACATATTCCTGCAAAAACTATGCCACGGCAGATTTGTGTAAATCTGTCATACATCTTGTGGCTTCTTGCTGTCGGAATCTGTCTTGATCGTTCTTTTTATGAAGCGAGGCGACTCCTCGAAGACAGCTTTGCTGTGGCGAGGAGTTGCCTTTTTGTTGTTGGTTTCTTACTTCTCGAGCTTCTCTGCGTTCATTATTACCTGAACGTGGTTGCCTGATTTCAGTACGGTCTTGGCGATGTTGCCGAGTGTCTTAGGCGACATTGCCTTCATTACAGCGTCGAAGCCGTTTGCCTTGTCGATGCCGTAGGTAGCGTAATCTGAAAGTACGTCGAGCCAGTAGCTGTTCAGTTTCACAGCGTCAGTGTGGTTCTTGTAGATTGCTTCCTTCGCACGTGCAACGTCGTCGTCGGTTACCTTTGTCTGTGCATCGAAGATAATCTCCTTTGCAAGCTTCTCGGCAATGGCTGTCTTCTCTGGGTTGGTAGCCAGTTCGCAACCGATTGTGATGTAGCTGCCAGTCAGGTCGTTCTCAAGACTTACTCTTGGCATTGGTGTGTAAACAGCACTTTCCTTCTCGCGGATAATCTCGAACATCTTGTTCCACAAGTACTGGCTCAATGCTTTTGAGTTGAGCAGGTTGTCGAGCGTGTATGGCACCTTCTCTGAACGGTAGGTGTCGATAATCTTACTCTGTGGGTTCGACATCTTGAAGCTGAAGCTCTTCTGTACCTTACCCTTTGTATAGTTGCGCATATCGACAAGTTCTGCCTTCTTCTTGCTTGATGGAAGCGAAGCGATATACTTCTCGATGAGTGGGCGAATGGTTGCTTCGTCGAAGCTACCAACGAAGGTGAAGGTAAATTCGCCTGCGTTGTTGAAGAGTTGGCGATAGAGTTCGAGTGCGCGGTCGTAGTCGAGGTTGTCAAAATCCTTAACGTCTGGAGAGAGCGCATCGAGCTGCTTGTTGTGGTTGTAGTAAGCCACAGAGTCCTGCATCACCACTTCTGGCTTGGTTGCCTTGCTCTCAAACTGACCCTTCATGTACTGCATGATGAGCTTGTAGTAAGCCTCGTCCTTCTTCACATCGGTGAAGCTGAGGTTTATCATCTGCATCAATGTTTCAATATTCTCGTTCACGGTAGAACCGCTGAGGTAGTGAAGGTCGTTGCTGATGCCTGCTTCTACAGCGGTCATCTTTGTCTGTGCCATATTGGCAAGGTCGTTAATGCCCTTTGTTCCGAGTCCGTGTATGCCTGC
This sequence comes from Prevotella intermedia ATCC 25611 = DSM 20706, assembly GCF_001953955.1. Classification (NCBI taxonomy): domain Bacteria; kingdom Pseudomonadati; phylum Bacteroidota; class Bacteroidia; order Bacteroidales; family Prevotellaceae; genus Prevotella; species Prevotella intermedia. The sequence continues at coordinate 683,434 of NZ_CP019301.1, read as the reverse complement.
AGCATCGTCCCAGAGTCTGCGCATAGCGAGGTTTTCTTTCTTGCCGATGCTCTTTCCGCCCGCTGCGGTAGCCATCATGAGTATTTCGTTTGCCTTGAGGTCGGTCTTCTTCAAGATAACCTTTGCACCGTTAGAGAGTGTCAGCTCTTTCGCGCCGAACTGCTTCAATGGCTTTTCGCTTACTATCTTGCCTGCCTTAGGCTCCTTCAGCATCATTGGTTCTTCCTTCGTATTGTCTACGTAAGCTTCTACCTTCTCGGCACGTGCAGCATTAACAATAGCTGGGAGTTCAGCCTTTGTGAAGCCTGTCTTGCCGTCTTTCTCCTGAAGAATTACGCTGATGGCGAAGTTCTTCTCGTCTGTGTTGATGATGCTCTTAGCCAATTCGTTGATGTTTGCGAGTGGCAACATTGGTAGAATCTGGCTATACATCTCGTATGTCTGCTCGATGGTGCTGTAAGGTTCGCCTTCGAGGAAGTTCTTGATGAGCTTCTGTGCGTATGCATCGTTGGTTATGGTAGCACGGTTGTTGTAGACGTTGTCGAGCGAAGCCTTGTAAGCCTCTTTTGCGTGCTTGAATTCAGACTCGGTGAAGCCGAACTGTCCGATGCGGTTCATTTCGCGGATAATCTGCGCCATTGCTTCCTTTTCCTTGCCAGGCTTTGGCACTGCTATGACGGTTTCAGCATCGCGGGTGAGCGTATGGCCTGCATAGCCTTCCATAGAAGCCTGTGCGAACGTGATGTTTGATTCGGGAGCCTGTGCTATTTTCTGCATGCGGTTGTTGAACATGAGGTTCACGAGGCTGTACATTGGCGAGAGATAAAGGTATGGGAGAGCCACTTTCTCTTCTGGAGCGATGTAGTCTGTCTTGCGATAGAGCTGGAAAAGCTCCTGCGAAACTTCCTGATGACTGCCGAAAGCATAGAGCGTCTTCTCGTTGTCGTCCACCATTACAGGTGTAGCCTTGGTAGCTTCCTTCGCTGGTTTCAGTCCGCTGAACAAACGCTTGATGCTTGCTTCTATCTTTGCAGGGTCGATGTCGCCCACCACAACAATTGCCTGGTTGCCTGGGAAGTACCACTTGCGGTAGTAAGCACGCAGTGTTTCGGGGTTGCACTTGTCGATAACGTCCATGCTGCCGATAACTGTGCGGCGGCCGTAGATGCTGTTAGGGAACAGGTCGGCATTGGCAGCGCGGAGCAAGCGTTGTATGGCGTTGTGGCCACGATACTCGTTGTGCACTACGTCGCGCTCAGTTTCAATCTGGTCGGCTGTGAGTGTAAGACCCTGAGACCAGTCGCTCAGCACGAGCAAACAAGAGTCTACCTGTGCCGTACGGTTGGCAGCGATGCCTGTAAGGAAGTAAACAGTGTGGTCGGCTGTGGTGTAAGCATTCCAGCCACCGCCTGTCTTGTCCATGAACTTAACGACAGAGTCGTCTGGGAAGTTCTTTGAACCGTTGAAAGCCATGTGCTCCAACAAGTGTGCGAGTCCGTCTTGGTCGTCGCGTTCCTGAACTGCACCAACCTTGTGGGCAATGTAGAAGTTCACCTTGCCTTCAGGATAGTTGTTCTTACGAATGTAGTAGGTCAGTCCGTTGTCGAGATGTCCTACCTTGACAGCTTCGTCCACAGGAGCCTTAGGCATATCTGCCATTTCGTTCTGTGCTGTTGCGCTGGTGGCAAATAGCACGAGCGCAGCCATAAAGATGTTTCTGATTCTCATTTGATTTTAGTTTATTGTTAAATTGTTTGTTGTCTTTTCTTTCTCGTCTGCTATGTTTTGTTTGCTTCGTAGCGTTTGTCGAATGTCGTCCGTAGCGTGCAGTCGTGCAAAAGGAATAAGCCTTGACGAGAGCGGAAGTGTTCCGCTCTCGCTGCGGCAACCTCAGATTTGCTTAACTACATAATTTAATCTACAAACTATTATTTACTTTTTTACATTTATCTTTCTTGTTTCCTGCGCTATTCCTGCTCGCCTTCGCTGTATTCGAGAATGTCGCCTGGCTGGCAGTTCAATGCCTCGCAGATGGCGTTGAGCGTGGTGAAGCGTATGGCTTTGGCTTTCCCCGTCTTCAGAACAGAGAGGTTGGCAAGGGTGATATTCACCTTTTCGGAAAGTTCGTTGAGCGACATTTTCCGCTTCGCCATCATGACGTCAAGGTTTACTACTATCATCTTTGTTCCTTTCCTTACACTGTTAATTGGTTTTCTTCTCGCATTCTTACACCGATGGCGAATATTTCATAGATTATGAAAATGAAGGGGATTTCAAACAATCCGTTAGGGAAGTCGAGCGAACCGGCAATGTCTATGGTCTGCCCGGCAAGGCTGAACGATTGCTGTATGAAGTACACTTCAACCAAGGTGATGCCCCACCATATTATATAATAGGCGAGTATGGAGAACGCCATTATGCGTATCAGCTTTAAATTGCGCATCAGGAAGATGTTCTCTGAATTGCGGAAGCGGGCTATCAGCTTGAACGACAGAACCAATACCGTTATCAAGAGTACCACCATAACGAAGTAGCACAAGGACTTTACCGCAATGAAATAGCGTGGCGACTGGTAGTTCACGTCTGCTGTGCGTATCCATACCTTCGCTGGCTTGCCTGTTTTCTGATTGACAAAGGTAGCAGGTTCGGCGTTTAAATCCGCCTTGAACGAGATAGTAGCGGCTCTTGCCCATGCCTCGCTCTCGTCCCTTTCCTGCATCAATTTCTTGTATTCCTCCGAATTTGCATAGTTCTTATCGTTCCGTATCTTCGCTTCTATGTCCGCACTTCGCACACCAGCAGTGAAACCGCTGACCATATCCTTGCTCACAGCATAGAACGAATAGAGTATAACGGCAGACATAATACACAGCAAGATGGTGCAATAGAGATTCAGTCGCTTGTTCATAGCTCTCTTTTTTATTTTCTATATATAATAGGTGTAACTGCAATGTGGCAACAACACCTTCCTTTCACGTTGCAAATATAGATAGAATATTTTTAAGTTCCAAATAAAAAACGACAATTATTTATTGTTTAACAATAATTTTATATTAAGTAAGGGAAAAGGTTATCTATATTTCAACATCATCGAGCATCGGCATTGAGCATTCTTCTGCTCCACGAAAAACTTAAAAAGCGTTTAATTGTAATAATTACAGTATATTTGTTTGCAGTATGAAATAAAAGTATTATCTTTGCCAATGGAAAATAAAAAAAGATTAAACATGGAAAAATCAATTGTAAAATACTTAGGTAACTTCAGAGTAGAAGCTACTTACGAGACATCAGGACAGACCCTTACAACCGACGCAGGCAAAGTATCAGGCGGTTTGGGTGAGTACGCAACACCAGCAGACATCTTGGCGCAGTCGCTCGCAGCGTGTGCCTTGACCACCATCGCTATGCGTGCATTCCGCGAACACATCGACCTCACAGGCACATACGCCGTAGTGGGCGAGATTGCGGAGAACCCTGAAACGATGAAAATAGAAAGAATCGACATCGAATTCCACGTAAAGGGCAACCTCGACGAGAAGATGCGCAAGAAGGTTGAGCAATTTGCACACAAAGGTTGCTACGTAGGCAACTCGCTCACGACAGAGAAAAACTTCACTTTCGTGTACGAAGACTAAATCGAAAAAGACTGAAACAAAAAAGGTTGCAAATACTAAGACTAAAAATAAATTGAACTAAGATAAACAAAACATAATAAAGAGGAATTAAAAAAGAAGGGAGTTAAGGCAACTTAGCTCCCTTCTCCGTTTCCACCCTATCGTGCTGAAAACAACCCGTAGAAGTGTAATTATTTTTTACAAGCGTAACTGTCGCATAATCACCTCGCTATCAACGCATTGCAAAACCTATTGTTTTGCATTCCCAAAGCGACTCTTTTGCACGGTAAAAGCGTAGGTTTTGCATCGCAAAACAGCCGCTTTCGCAATGCCAAACCGAAATTCTCGTTTTTCTTACGAACTATCTTTACAAAATCAAGATTATGTTTAAGTTCTGCGTTAGAATTTATGGGAACCTTTTAAGGAATTAGATTCCTAAATTAAATCCGCTTCCCCTCGTGCGTTAGAAATACAATAAGCCACGCCTTTACGCATAGAATTGACCCCTTTAGGGTATAATTTAGTTAAACAATTATAAAATTATACCCGATGAGGACTTTTTATTTTGACACACTCAGATATTTCGTATATTTGTACCCGAAAGGGTGTAATAAGTATGGAACAGAATAAACTATCGCTCACCATCAAGCAACTGAGAAAGGAATATCGGCTGACACAGGAAGATTTGGCTTTCAAATCGGGAGTTGGTCTTCGATTTGTTCGCGAGATGGAACAAGGCAAACCCACATTGCGAATGGATAAGGTGAACCAAGTTCTCGAATTGTTTAATATGGAATTAGGTGCAATTCCCATTTCCAAAGAACAACCAATGAAGAAATAATAACGATGAGACAAGGACAAGTATATGTCAATGACAAGCTGGCAGGCATCATCACGGAAGATGAAACTGGCTATAGCTTCATTTATACGCAGGAGTATTTGGCAAGCAACCGCCCAACTCCTGTCAGCCTTACATTGCCTTTGCGCACCGAAGAGTATCGCAGCAATGTGCTGTTTTCCTTCTTCGACGGGCTCATTCCCGAGGGGTGGATGCTCAACATAGCAGAGCGCAATTGGAAAATCAACAGAAGAGACCGTATGGGACTGCTTCTCTCTTGCTGTCGGGACTGTATCGGCGACGTGAGTATCGTACCCATAGAACGGAAGGAGGAAGCAAGATGAGGAAATGTTTGTGCTGCTACAAGCCATTACACGCAGGAGAAGTGGACTACCATGCTCGCTGCGCTAAAAAGATGTTCGGCAGTTCTGTTGCTCCTGTGTTGCCATATACCCGTAAAGATATTAATGGTTTGGCGCAGATAGCGGTGAATCAGCGAACCACGATAACAGGTGTTCAGGCTAAACTGTCCATGGATATTGAACACGATGGAGCGGGCAACCCACAGCGTCTGACAATTGTCGGCGTTATGGGAAGATATATACTGAAACCTCAAACCAAAAGATTCGAGCGGTTACCCGAGATAGAAGACCTTTCCATGCACTTGGCCGAAATAGCCAAAATACCGACCGTTCCACACGTACTCATTCGCTTTGCAGACGGGGAACTGAACTACATCACCCGTAGAATAGACAGAACCGCCGATGGAAGAAAACTTCCTATGGAGGATATGTGCCAACTTGCCGGTAAACTCACGGAACAGAAATATCAAGGAAGCTACGAAATGATAACACGCATCATTGACCAATATTCTAATGCATCGCAATTAGATAAGGTGAATTACTGGCAACAGGTTGTGTTCTCGTGGATTATCGGCAATGCCGACATGCACCTTAAAAACTTCTCTTTATATAGCCCTGACGAAGGAAAATACGTTCTATCGCCAACCTACGACCAAGTGTCTACAAAGATAATAATGCCAGAAAACACGGACGAAATGGCATTGGTGCTCAATGGATTTCAAAAGAAACTCCTCGTTTACGACTTCCGTGAAGCTATGTTGGCTACGGGTATATCTGAAGTTGTTACCAACAGAATCCTGTCAGGCTTTGCCAAACACAGAAACAAATGGACAGAATGTATAGACGCTTCATTTATCAGCGATGCACAGAAACAACAATATAAGGAACTAATAGACTGCCGATTGGAAACCTTAAGTAAAGAATAAGACTCCAAAACCTTCTCCCTGCTGGTATTTAAACGAATTTCTGTCATCATAAGTTAAATATAGTTACAGAATAATACTATTTCCATTGGAAATTTGTTTATACGAAACAGACGCCTTATCTTTGCATTAGTTTCCAACGGAAATATAAAAATGAGAGTTAGAAAACATACTGATGACAATTAATAATAGTAACAAAGACAAAAGGAAAGAAAGGAAGACAAAACAGGAAAGAGAAACAAAAGTGAAACCAAAACATTGATAGATAAATGAAAACAAGAATATTCATAGCCGTGGCAGCCGTGGCATTCACACTCAGCAGCTGCAACACATCGGCAAAAAACAAAACAGAAAACAACAAGCAGGAAGCTGCACAAACTAAAAAAGGAAACAAGATGAAGACAATAGAAATGAACGAAACAATGTTCAAGGAAAAGGTTATGGACTACGCAACCGCAGGCGACGCATGGAACTTCAAGGGCGACAAGCCTGCCATCATCGACTTCTATGCTACGTGGTGCGGCCCATGCAAAGCCACAGCCCCTATTCTCGAAGAGATTGCACAGGAGTACGACGGCAAGATTGACGTGTACAAGGTAGACGTAGACAAGAATCAGGAACTATCGGCACTGTTCAACATACGTTCCATACCATCGCTGCTGTTCGTACCAAAGGAAGGCAAGCCAACCATGTCGGTAGGTGCGCACCCAAAAGCCGAACTCGAACGAATGATAAAAGAAACTCTTTTGAAGTAAGGCAACACACGAAAAACGTATGGACAACAACTGCATACATAAGATGCACAACATCTTTCGCGCAGTAGTGGAATTTGAAAGAGCATTGGAAACCACATTCGGCATGAACATCAACGAACTCATGCTGCTGTGTATGCTCGCAAACAAGGAAAGCCTCCTCGCTGGCGAAATAGCCAACGAGATGGGGCTTACTCGTTCGAATGCCTCGAAAGTAATCGCTTCGCTCGAACGGAAAGGATACTTGGAACGCCGAACCTGCAAGCACGACAGCCGCTGCCAACGATGCAGCATCACGGCGCAAGGAAGGGAACAGATGGAGCACGTGAACTGCGAATCGTTTCCCGCACCGCCCAACCTCGCTGCCTTCATCAACCCATAAGTACAGGAACGCCGTGGCAAGGCTGCTCCAAAGGCTGAAGAAAGGGACATTCTCCCCCACTCTCGGCTATGCGGAAACATAGCAATACTGCCTCTCCAAAATTCCGAAACAAGAGGTTTCGCCCCCTGCCTGTAACAAGAATAAACGGTGTAAACCTTTCAAAAAACTCCTCTACAACCCTTATAGCCTACCTATTTTTAGGTAAGCAAGATACGTTTTTTCCCATTTTTATTTGGCGTTTTCGGCTTTTCTATGTATTTTTGCAGGCAAATTATTAAATACAAACCAGTATGTATATAGACCCAGCCTACCAAAAACTACTCGATTGTGGCATACGCCCATCATTGCAACGCATAGAAATTATGCGCTATTTGCAGACACACAAAACGCACCCCACTATCGACGACATATATGTAGAACTGAAAAAGCGTATCCCATCGGTAAGCCGCACCACCATATATAATACCCTCAGAATGTTCTCTGAAAAGGGTGGAGCACTTATGATTACCATCGACGAGCATCGTGTTTGCTACGATGGCTGCACCACACCGCACGCACACTTCTGCTGTAAAGAGTGCGGACACGTGTTCGACTTGCCCGATATGCAGCCCCCCGCACCGCAAAGCCCATCTATCGACGGCTTCCGCATAGACGATGCGCAGCTCTACTACAAAGGCATCTGCCCAGAATGTCTGGGTAAGAAAGCCGAAAACCTTTCCTAAAAGACGGAAAGACAGACAAAAAGATTTAACTATATAAATATATAAACTGCGACAAAAAAGTGAAAATATTTGTTAATTAGAGGCTTACGCCCACGTTTACGCCTCGATTAACAAGTAAAGTTACTTTTTTGTCGCAGTTGTTTTATAGTCTGTTTCCAAACAACTTCCCTATTTGTTGCCGCAATATGAAAAGTGCTTCAAACACAGCTTGTTACGCCTTACTTAAAAGAAAACGATACAATACAAAAGCAAGCCGCACAGCTATGTTTGAAGCTGAACCTGCCAGAACGCAGGCACCACAAAACCACTGAAAGGCAGAGAAAACGCCACCGCCACGCAGCCATCTTCCCTTTCCGTCGCCACCGACCTCCCAATGTGTCGCAACTCGCTGATATTCATTCCCTTTCTGTCGCACCAAACCTACTCGCTTGTCGGCTGCTTCTTCCACAAATGTCGGCTGCAACCTACTATCTTGTCGGCAGTTGTGCGCAGAACGCAGTCAATATCAAGCTGTTGCACACGCTTAAATAATCGGTACAATAGATTTAAAAATGATTCTCTAAAGCCTCCGACGGTAGTTTCGTCGTGCTTTTAAGCATTTTCTTCTTCGCCACGTTCGCCTCGCCTTCCTACATACACGAGCCCATTCCCAGCGTAGTGGCAATAGCCGAAAGCACCGAAAGGAAAAGCTGAACGATGAATTTCCATTTTTCTTTCTTCATAATTCCGTCATTCTAAAAGATTAATAAACTAATTCTCAACACATAAACGCTCGGCGGATAGAAGGAACGGATTCCGTTCCGCCCCCTCCGTTCGCCGCCGCTGCTTATGGGTGTGCCTGCTCGCCGCCAGTAGAGTCCTCGCCCTTCTTAGGCTTTGGCGCACCTGCATACTTGTCGAGCTCTTCCACCTTCAAACCCGTAACAAACTTCTTCACGCGCACCTTGTCGGCACCCACACGTGTTTCGGGCTGGAAAATAACGTGCGGACGCTTGATGTTCTTCGCCACCGAGAAGTCTTTCACCTCCTTCGCACCCGTAGAGCGAATGGCAATCTTGAATGCGCCGAACCCTTCGAGCTTCACACGCATACCATTCTTCAGGTTGTACGACATCTCGTTCACCAGCGCACTAATCACAGCCAAGATGTCTGCCTCGGTTACGGTACAGCGGTCGCTGATGCGTGCTGCAAGTTGCTTGGTTTCAATGGTGCCCGTATGTGCCGCACGTGCATACCAATAGCCGTTACGAGAGCTTGAACTGTTTTTCAACTGATACATTTTGTACTTGATAGACATAATACTTAAAAATTAAAAGGTTAATAAAAAAATGAATTTATAATGTAATTAAGGTTCTCTTCTTGTTTCCCGAACGATGCGTTTCCGTGCTACGACAATGCCCAAACAGCTATGCCACAGGTTGTTAAGCTTAACGAAAACGCCAAAAACAATCTTCCTAATATGTCGCCCGTAACACTACTTCTTCCGCCTGAAGGTTACGTGCAACCACCGTTTGCGCTTCGTTCCAAGCGGTTCCAGCAACACCTGCTGCACAGCAGAATGTTCCTCGAGAATGCGTCCGTAGCGCATCGCCATCGCCGTGTCCGACACATATATGTCGGCAGCCTCGCCCCGCAGGTGTTGCGAGTTCCACACTCCGCCCACCGCCTTGTTCAGCTTCTGGCAGCGGTAGCCACTCGTTATAATCACCCGCCCCACCCTTCGGCGCAGCGGTTCCAGCACCTCCGTGCACAGTGCCCGCAGATTTTCCACCACCTCCTCGTTCGTCAGTCCGTCTTCGGGGTGTGCGTCAGGCTCGTTCTCTATGCCCAATCGGATAGCCGTGCCCGACCGAAAGAACTCGCCCACCGTGAAATGTGGCGATAGATGTTCGTCAAAAGTTAATTTCATATTTTTGTCGTATTATATGTTTTTATAATTTTGTTTTTACATTCTCAAAGGTTTACGTATCTATATATATAAATAAGGTATGGCAGCCTCGCCGCCCTCAACGCTTCCCGCACCCCTTGTTCGTTTACGTTTGCAAAGGTACAACATCGAGAAACCCATATCAAGTATTCTGTGGGTAGTAAGCTGGGGAGTATTGGCATAGCGGTTTCGCACCCTCGCCGATGCGTCAAACCGCCCCCACCCTCTTGCCCCTACACCTTATTATATATAAGCAGAACACGCCACGAAGCTGTAAACATTTTTCGCACCCGCAACAATCGCATAACCACCTATGTACCAACACTTTACAAAACCTATTGTTTCGCATTGCAAAAGCGTAGGTTTTGCACGGTAAAAGCGGCTGTTTTGCAGCGCAAAACCTACGCTTTCGCATTGCCAAAATAAAGTTGTTATTTTCTTAATAAACTACCTTTACAAAATAAAAAGTGTTTCTTAACGTTAAATATACATATAAATAGATGATTTGCTAAAAGAAAACATGTCTTTTATAAATTAAAATATTATCTTTGTGTTCAGTTTCTAAATTACTATAATAATAACAACGCAAATTTAACGAAAAAGTTAGGGAAGTAAAACAACAAGTTTGGTTACCAAACAAGCGGTTAAATTAATAACTATAACTAGTTAATCCGTTGTACCAAACAGGACAAACATACACTATATATAAAAGAGTATCATACCATAATAGTACTGGATTTACGGTTATAGAAATATATTTAATTTCAACGAGGACATTTTATGACTTCATTGGAATTTAAAAGTCGTAATTGATTGGCACGCTTGTTGTAAAACTATTATTTTATGGAAAATAGTTGCAAGAATAACGAGTTAGAGAAGTACAGAGAAGCCATTGAACAGTATGCAAAGGAGAGAAAAAACAGTCTGATTCTCAATGGGGGAAACGAGCATGCACTGATTATCCTTGAAAATATATTCAAGAATGCAAAAAAAAAGATACGCATAGCTGCTGAGCAACTCTACAATGATGAAGTGGTGAATACACCTTGCTACATAGATAGTATGCGAAAGTTCCTAAATCGTGATAATACCGAGCTCTGCATTATTATTGCCCAAAAGCCACCACGATATGTTTGTAAAGAAGAAAATAGTTTTTATAATATGTTGTACAAACATTCTGCATACAAAGAGAATCGTATCAAGATAAAGGCAGAAATAAGATTTAAAGATAAGAAATCGCAAAACTTTGTCAATTTTTGTACAGGAGATGATAGTATGTACCGCTTTGAATACTCTGTGGAGAAGCGTAAAGCTTTAGCAAATTTCAATGATAAAACGAGGACAGAGCAGTTGAATAATTTATTCGACAAAAACTTTAATGAATTTCTTAATGACGACAAAGTATTAGACTTGGATCGGTTCTGCGAATAAGATGGATTGGATTGATAATTTCACTGCAATTATTCAATTGATGTGTGCTGTTAACTTCGGATTTATCGCAACATCTTATAATGAAAAGGTCTACAATATGTTCTTTAGACATCCACAATTAGTGGATCGCCCCTATAGAAAAATAGTGGATATAAATAGACTGGTCGTAAACTCTGAGACCTCTAAAGAAATGGTTCCAAAAGATTCGTCGTATGGGATTACTAATGAAGAGATTGAAGAAGTCAAGAAAGCATTAGAAGAGCTAAATGAAGCAAGAGAGAAATGGAACAAGGAAAGTTGCAATCTAAAAGATAAAATTAATAAGGAAAAAATATAAACAATGAATGGAATTTTTTCTTATTCATTAGCATATATGGAGTGATAGAAATGATTTTAATAGCACTAATACAAAGTTCTAAATATTCTTTCTTTCTTATATTCCTAGCAATTCTAAATACGGCAGTTTTTATCTATTCATTGGGTATAGCTTGGTTAATACGGAGTCACAAAATGGACGAGAGAAGTACTTACAGTTGCTTTATTGGAATGATATCCGTTTATGTGTGTTTTATTATGGCTACTATTATCTTCACATTGATTTATTTAATTTTTTTTGAACATACTAGCTATTTCTCATTACCGCCTATGTTTATTAACATCTGTCTATCAGAAGGTGTTATACTGCCATTTTTTCCTCTCTTCTTTCTCACCCTACACTTTTGGCTTTTCAGCCAGAAGATAAGTAAAAAAGTATCTGAGATTATTTCAGAAGTAAAATTAAACGAAAAAGAAGAGAAACTAGATGAGATAAAAAAGGGACTTGAGAAGAAGTTAACCTTTACTAACGTGAGTTCGATATAAGAATTTCCTCCAATATATTATCTATAAGGCACTTAGAGATTTAATAAACTCCAAAATAAAGAAATAATCTTGTAATTCGAGTATTTATTACCACTTAAAAGGGTTATAGTGAGCTATTTTATCTAATCAAGTCCGTTTTAAGAAGAATTAACAACAGCCTAATATGCTTATAATCAATAAGAAACGGAATATTTTTATTTGATTCTTATATCGAACTCACGTTTTACTAATGAACTTGAAATAGAAAATAATTGAATATAAGAAACTATGCTAATATATTATTTATACCCACATAGATATTTCCAAGTCAAAAGATTAAAAATACTATCTTGTCTTTCAAGTTTTCAATACCCTCTAGAAGGTCTATAGCAAACCATTTTTTATTAAGTTCGTATTAAGAAAAACTATTTATGACTTAATATGTTTATAACTAATAAAAAGTTAAATATATCCGTCTAATTCTTACACTAAACTCACATATAAATAAGCTTCTGCAACCTCTCCGATACGCCCCAACCAACCGCTTCCCTGCCGTCAGTGCACCAATCATCGCTTTCCTTTCACCCACAAGTACAAAACAGACTATGCGGAACGCGCCAAACCGCCCCTACCCTCTCGCCCCTATACCTTATTATATATAGGCAGAACACGCCACGAAGCTGTAAACATTTTCCGCAACCGCAACAATCGCATAACCACCTATGTACCAACACTTTACAAAACCTATTGTTTTGCATTCCAAAAGCGTAGGTTTTGCACGGTAAAAGCGGCTCTTTTGCATCGCAAAACAGCCGCTTTCGCACTGCCAAACCGAAATTACCGTTTTTCGTTGGAAGTATCTTTACAAAAATGGGGGACTTATTTGAAACCGCAAGAAAGAAACATTGGGAACTGCAATGGAGAATTTTGGAACTGCGATACAAGAATTTTAAAACTGCGATGCAAGAGATTTGAAACTGCGATGCAAGAATTTTAAAACTGCAATGCAAGGATTTTTGAGGTTGCCATAAAAAAATAAGGCTCGTATGCTTCACAGCTTACGAGTCTCATAGAACCAAAATATAATCTGAATTTATACCTATGAAAACCTTATTTACTAAGTATTTTACTTTATCCTTAAACTATTCTTTCTTATTCTCCTTACACTAATATAACCTGTTAATAATTACCTTGAAAAGCAATCTTTTACCTTTAAACTTCTACCTATATTTCTTGTATCTGATGCAAAGGTACACACTATTGCAGAATGTGCCTATAATTTTTCTGTTTTTCCGTACACTTTTTAGCGCAAACGTTTGCATTATACGGAAGAAAAGACCACTTTTTGACGTTTCGCAGGGCGATTACAACGCCTGAATTAGACGGCTATCTGTTTGATATTCTTTGCGTTAGAAAGGTACACGCCACGCTTTCAGCTCCTTTTCTTCGTTGTATTGTATTTTTACTCTCGATATTAGGAAATTTATAACCGCCACTTCCGCACACCCACTGAAAAACTCTCGCCCTCTCGTGAATACGCCTTGCAAACGTCAAATAACAAGGCGAGGCACGGAAAACCAACGAAAAAGCGCAGAAAACCGTGTGGTGTTCTGCGCTTTTGCATTATTCTTCGGCTGCTGCCAGCCACGCTTCTTTCCTCCATTTGCTCGGCGATTCGCCTTCCGACTTGGTGAACGACGCCGTGAAATGCGACAACGACTGATAGCCTGCACGCCTTGCCACCTTGCCCACCGACAGGTGCGGCTCGGTAAGCAGCAGGTTCTTGGCATACTCAAGGCGCAGACTCGACACCCATTCGCGGAACGAGAGGTGGAAGTGTCCGTTGATGTAGGTAGACAGATAGGTGCGGTTGGTGCACAGTTCGCGCGACAAATCCATGAGCGTCAGTCCGCTCTGCGTGAACCCATTGCGCTGAATCCACTGTTCAACGCCTTCGGCAATGCGCTCGGTGTTGTACGCCAGCGTCAGCGATTCGCCCCTTCCGTCCTGTCTTTCGTCGGGGTTGGCATCGTCGTCAGCGGCAAAATCGGCTTCGTCGGCATCAAATTCGTCTTGCTCCTCATCGTTTTCTATCGCCACATTTACCTTTGCATAGAACAGCAGATAGTTCTTGTAGGAAACGTAAATATATATATAAAAAGGTATGGCGGAGAGCATCCACAACACCACATAGCGGGCAGGAATGAACGTGAGCAGCCCCTGCGTAACGCCGAAGCCCACCGCCCAGTAGGTGAGCACCGACATCCAGCGGATATAAACGGCTATCTCGTCGGAGTAATACTCGTCCAACGTGCGCACGGCACGGCGATAAGCGCGCAGCAGCACCCACCCCAAGCGGGCGCAATAGAGCGTGAACGCCACTGCCATACCGATGAGCAGCCAATTGCGCGGCTGCCCTTCAGGCAAGACGAAATAGAGCGTGGTGGAGCAACCCACGTATGCCAGCCAACCGACAATGTGCCAAAGGAACCGCCGATGGGTAACATACTTCTTGACGAGCAGCAGCATCAGTGCCGAGCCGAAGAGCCACGCCGTGAACCAATAGGTGCACAGATTGATGAAGATGGCGCACGTAGGGTGTGTGAAACGTGGAGCGAAAAGAAGGTGAACCGTGTAGTTTGCCGACAGCAACAGCAGGGCACAGCCCATAATGGTGCGCGAACGGCGGTACTTTTTATAGATGTCGAGGTCGGGCAACCGTCCGACAATGAACCTGACGCCGAAGAACAGCATCAGCGAGAGCGACATACACAAAGGGTAACTGTATTCGATAGGCAGCATAACAGAGTTTTTCGTAATCGACTGTAAAATTAGGAAATAAGTGGCGAAGTACCAAGAAATGGGACGAAAACGTTATCGCTTCTGCAAGCGTTCCAACCTTTTTACGATGGTGTCTTCGTACGCCTTCTTCATGTCCTCGCTAAGAAAAGAACTGTGTATCAGCGTTTTCCATTTCGGAAGTGCCTTGTTCATACTTGCAATAAGGCGCAATACAATCTTTTCTTCCAAGCCCATTGTTGTGGCAGCCTGCAGAAAATCAGCTAACTTCAGCTTGTTTTTCCGACCCGAAAGCGTAAGTGCCAGTTCCTCTTTATCGTTCGGATTGGCGATTGAAACGTTCACAAGGTCGTAGGCTGGAGCCAGCTGATAGCTGTCGGCAGGACGATACAGCGAGAAGTTTTTAAGGTGCATGTCGTTGTTTCCCGTTACAAAACAGAAGAGTAACAGCTGCATATAGTTTACCAGAGCGAGCTTTGGCGTGTCGCAATGCTGCACGATGGCCTTTGCAATCTTTTCGTACGAGCTTTTGTATTTGTACTCGGTAGGGCGCAGTGTCAGCTGGCACATATCCTCCATATCTATCTTTTGTCCGTCGGTTGTGCGGTCGATGCGCTTGGTTATGTAGCCGAGCCTGCCGTCAGCCAGTCGGATAAGACTGTGGGGCACGACGTTTATCTTCGCAGCTTCGGCAAGATGCATCGTCAAATCCTCGTTTTCGGGCAACTGCGGATAGTTGTCTGTCTGTGGTTTGAATATGTAGTCGCCCCACAAACCAACTATCGTCAGACGGCTGGAATCTTCGTGCTTGTCGAGATTCAAGGACAGTTTGGGCTGCACACCCGTCAGTGCCGTCTGCGCACGAATCACCTGCTCCGCCAGTTCGTCGAGGTCTTCGTGTCGGTATTCGAACGTTGGCATTTCCTGTACGCCAAAGAATTTCTTGGCACACTGTGGGTGAAAGTCTTCCAGCCCCTTTTCCAACGGTTTATAACAATACAAACATTTACACATCGTCGGTGTCCTCCTCTGAATTTATGGCTACTACACTAACCGCCCCTATGCAGTCTTTGCAGCAAAGCAACAAGAGCGACATACGGTCTAAAACGCTGACATCGGCATTGCGAAGCGCAACATTGAGCAGCCAGCCTTCGGGTATCAGACCGTCGAAGAACGGAAACAGAACGGGACTGACGAAGGGTTCGGCTTGCAAGGGCAACGTCAGACTTATGGGCAGGGCGTCTTCCTGCGCAAGGTACGTGCCGTCGTAGCAGAAGCGATATTCGCCATCGTCTTCCGTCAGTATGCCTGCGAGCACGTCTTTTCGGTATATCTGTGCCTCTCTCATAACTTCTTGGTCGCCGTTAATTCGTAATTAAACAAATCGAGAAGCTGGTTCACCTTATCCATTCTAAGCGATGCCTTGCCTTGTTCCAAGCTGCGCACGAAGCACAAGCCCACGCCCGACTTCATGGCAAGGTCTTCTTGCGTAAGTCCGTATTCCTTTCGCAAAGCCTTTACTGTTATCGACAACTTCGTCTTCTCCATATCAACATTATATTATATCGAATACAAAGTTATAAATAAAAACCGATTTTATATTACTTTGAATATAAATTATACAGATATTTAACTATTTATATCCGTTCTAATGTAGTTCCGTTGGTTGTTCGGAAGCCTTTGTTGGAAATTTCGTGGTTGCATCTGTCGGTTTCTGGCAATTGCCTTTGCAGGGTTGGCTCTCCGTTTTAGGAAAGTGATGAATTGCGCCCCAACACCTTTTGCCGCATCGGTTTCAGTGCCGAATCTGTTGTAAGAAATGTTTACAGAAACCGTTTTAGTTTACCGCTCGCAACTATCTGATTATCAATAACTACGCTTTAACTCGCCAAAACCTATTGTTTCGCATTGCAAAAGCGTAGGTTTTGCAAGGTAAAAGCGGCTGTTTTGCATCGCAAAACAGCCGCTTTTGGAAAACAGAAGAAAAACCCTTGATTTTCTGTAAAGATAATTCGTAGTCGTGGATAGGCGTCAGAAACAGGGGGAAATTCACGCTCCAACGTTCTCGCTCAGCGGATTTCGGCGCACACGGGCACGCTTTATGTCCAACCGCATAGGGTGCAGAATGTGCTGCTGATGGTGCAACAGCAGGTACCGCTCGGCTACGGGGCGCACCCGAATGTTCTTTCGGGCACGTATCTTCTCCAACGTTCCCGACGGATTGTGTGGCGGAACAACATTCAGCACCGCACAAACCCGATTCACAATGCTGCGGAAACTGAGCGGCATGCCACGCTCGTCGAGCAGCAAACCCGATTCCCACACAAGGTGCGAAAGCTCTACGAGGTCGGTTTTCGTGCTCGCCCACTGCAGTCCCTCGGCGGGTTGGCGGTTCAACAGCTCGGAAAAATCGGCTACAATCATTGCCTTAATCCTGTCTACATCTTCGCGCGACCAACGGCGGTCGCCAACTTGCGTCTTTTTAAATAGCGTCATAATGTTTAATAAATAGTTTAGTGGAAGCGGAGCAAACGCACCAAGCGTTCCTCCGCTCGCCTGAAAAATAATTAAGGTTAATAAGCAAATCGCACACGAAACATTCGTCAAGTAAACCGAAACGCAACGGCACGACCGCAACAAAAAACTGAAAAAACAAGTCTGACGACATACGTTCTGCTTGTTTCGAGGGCAAAGATACTACCCCAATGTGCAGTATATGTGCAATCACAGAAAAATATTCGTTAAAGATAACTAACACCGTTGCATCGCCACCGCAGAAAATCGACTCCACAGACGACGAAAAAACGAAAAGCGAACGGCACATTTCCTGTTTTCAAAAAAAGTTCGTACATTTGCAGATATATAAGTCTAACAATTTAATCAAACTAAAATTATGAAAGTAATAAACACAAGCAAGGCTCCAAAAGCCATTGGCCCATACAGCCAAGCCATCGAAGCAAACGGACTCGTGATAACATCTGGACAGCTGCCCATAGACCCTGCAACAGGCGAATTTGCACCTGGCGGCATCAAGGAACAGACACGCCAGTCGCTAACCAACGCGAAAGCAATTCTCGAAGAAGCAGGCATCAGTCTTGCCAACGTAATGAAAACCACCGTTTTCCTTTCGGATATGAACGACTTCGCAGCCATGAACGAGGTGTACGCAGAGTTCTTCAACGAACCATTCCCAGCACGCTCGGCTATCGCAGTGAAGACTTTGCCAAAGAATGCGCTCGTAGAAGTGGAGTGCGTCGCAGCAAAATAAGCTGACGGACAGCAAACTGTACAAGATAAAACCCCTGAAGGCAGGTTCTAAAAACTTCACGTCGGAGCAGACTTATCTGCAAAAACGGTTTTTAGAATCTGCCATTTAATCATGACAAAGAATGAAAGATAACCTCTCTCGCAACTCGAATACTCGGCTTTCAGCTGCCGATGAACTTCAACAAAAAGCAAAAGACAAAAGTTTTTGGATAAACGCAGGCTGCCTGTTCTTCCTTTTATTATACGCCCTCAAGCCCATCATCGGTTCGTCCGATACGTACTGGTGGGTCGTGTCGGCTTTAGAAGTAATGGGCTTTGCAGTATTGCTGGTTTCCATAATAGCAGGATTTAAACGTAAACTACGAGTACATAGCAATTCTAAAAGCTTTGGAAAAACGATATATGCCTACCTTTTTATCTGTCTTTTAGGCATAACCGTGAACTACATATACCTATCAACGGTATCTCTGTTTTGGATTTCTATGACGCTTTTAGCTTTCGCCTTGATGTTTCTTGAAAAGCCCAGAAAACGCAGATAGAACATTTCAATAAAAGAATAAACCCCGAAGGCTGGTTCTAAAAATTCCACGTCAGAGCAGCCTTATCTGCAAAAACGGTTTTTAGAATCTGCCTTCTAACTACTATTAAGAATGAAAAACACTTCTCGCAAGCAATGCGCAAATTAATTTTATCCAACCCTCTCACTACAATTAAGAGTGAAAAATAAACTCTTTTGGATAAACGTAGGATATATACTGTTCCTTTTGTTATTCGCCTTTGAACCCATCATACCTTCTTCCGATGTATATTTCTGGATTATGCTGGCTTTAGCAACAATGGCTTTCATAGCATTGGTAGGATTTATAATAGGTGTATTTAAAAAGAAAATATCAATACAGAATGGTCTTATAAAGGAAGGAAACATTTTATTTGTCCACCTCTTTGTTTCCATTTTAGGTATAATTATAAGCTACATATACCAACCATTGCTATTGAATTTCTGGATATTTATACTCGTTTTAAGCTTGCTTCGCATATTTCTTAAAAAGCCCCTAAAACGCAGATAGCCACCACAGCCCTCCTTCCACCCCAACCCTAAACCACCTAGAAAATCTAGAACACCTATCTATCCCGCCACCAAAATCCCTTCCAATCCCAACTCTAGAATCCCTAGAAAATCTATGGCACCTATCTACCCCGCCACCAAAATCCCTTCCACCACCAACCCTAGAGTACCTAGAGCCTCTAGGGCACCTATCTCCACCGCCACCAACCCTCCTTCCCCCACCAATTCTCGAGTACCTAGAAACTCTAGAACACCTACCCACCACCCTCTCACCCCCTCCCCAAACCCCAACTGCGACAAAAAGGGAGGGTCGCAACGACCTTTTGTTAAAATCATCATTGCCCCCAAAGAAAATATCCCTTACACTGAAAGCGCAAAACTATCGGTTCAATTAGAATATCATTTTCTTAATCATTATAATAGATTATATAGGAACCGCTAACTATCTGACACTCAAAACACCCCGCCATCGACCGCCGACAAATAAGTAAGTTACCGCCGACAAATAAGGAAACGACTGCCGACAAATAAGTAATCTTGCTGCGACAAATATGTAACTCTGCGCCACCGTCGCACGACAGAAAGGGAGAATAGCTGCGACAGAAAGGGAATTTTTCACTTTTTTGACGCCGAAAGTCGCCCCTTTTGCCACCGAGAACTGCCCTTTTCGTTTCTAAACTACCACTCCCCCACCCTTTATATATGTAGCCTTGCTCAATAAAACCGCCCCGAATGCTTTACATTTACAACCTTGCAACACGCTGAAAACGTGGTATATACACATTCATAAACACAAGTAGCGACAAAAGGGGAGCAACATTTAGAACCATAAAAAACAACCTTTGCCGACAAAAAGGGAAGAAAGTGCGCCCACGTTCCGAATCTCCTGCCAGCATTAAGCCACACTTCCTCGCATTCCCCGTACTTCCTTCGCTGCGCACAGTCAGGCACGTAAAGTCGCAACCCTTTCCCTTCCTCACACCCCATACAGCCTATATCTGTGCGCTTTCTTCAATGTTTATAACATACCCCCTTCCATTCCTCGCACCCCACGATACATATATGCATAGCTATTCTTCAGTATTTATAACGTGCTTCCTTCTGTTCCTCACACCCCACGATACATATATGCATGGCTATTCTTTAGTGTTTATAGCGTAAATCCTTCCATTCCCCATACTTACACCGCATATATCTGTGGGCATTCTTCATAATCTGTGGCGTTATTTCCGCCCATACCCCATTCTATTTGCGTAGTTCTACTTTCGCATTGCAAGCGCGTTAAATACCCTCTTGCGCTGCGCCCCTCTCGTATTAGAAGCGCAATGCTCCCACCCCTACGCTGCTGTTGCCTTGCTCGAGGCTCGTGTACAGCGTGTATTCAGGGTAGATAAAGGCGTTCTGCCTTCTGTTTCTCCCACTCACGCTGCCCACTTCTGCATGTTCATCAATGTGCTTCTGCGTGTTCATCAGCATACTGCTGCGTATTCGTCAACGTGCGGAATACATTGATTTACACCTCAATACCGCCTGCACACCTCTAAAACTGTTCTGTTAAAACCATCGCTTTTCACTCTCAAATTTCTTCCATTTCGCCTTCAGATTCTTTCCACTTCACGCTCAAGTTCTATTCATTATGCCCTCAACTTCTCTCCATTTCATTCCCCAACTTCCGTTCTTTTATCCTCACACCCCCTTCCTTTTATTTTCTTGCTTCTTCCCTTTTCGCCTCTCTGCAACCGTCCAACTCACCCGCCCTGCAACCCTCTATATGCGTTTCGGTTTTCTCTCCCAATTTGTCGCACATATATCGAAAAAGCATTCTTCCCTTTTTGTCGCACCATACCAACGTCCCCATTTCCTGCAATCTTACTAATTTGTCGCCCATAAAAGCTTGCCACCCCACCTAAACCGCTCTTCAACCCTGCAAAAACACCTTTCCGCCACCCCAAAACCCTACTTTTTGCTGCGACATATTAGTAACAAATATAAGCGAAAAATGCACTAATGAGCAATATTCAACGCATTATAAAACAGACAAATAAGTGAAAATGCTACATTAAAACTTAAAGAATTTACAAAACTTTTCACTTTTTTGTCGCCGTTCGCCTTTAACACACCCCTTATCTACTATGTATATCAGTTACTTACGTTGTCTTTTACACATCTAAAAGATATATTCCCATTTTGTCGAACCTATACTTTCGCCCATATTTCTTCCCCTTTTGTCGCACGGAAGCTGCACTATTGCCGTGCAACGACAAATTTCCTACATTTCTTTTTCGCCATTCTTACCATTTTTTACATTCTCTCCCACCCTGCTCTGGCAATCGCTTAAAATGTTTTTCCATTTTTTGTTGCTCACCGAAACCACTTCCATCACACCAAAATATCTTCCGTATTTGTCGCTCATAATTTTGAGTTTTCTATTTTGCTCCTATTCTTCAAGCGACGAAAATCAGAATTTTCCTCTCAGAAATCTTTAATACTTCCTGCCCGCCCCCTTCTATTTTATATTTTGAAATTTTACATTTAGCAGTATGGAGTTTTCTATTTTTCTCTCCGATTTTTCTATTTTACAAACCGAAACTTCAAACTATGCTTACTGCCACCAACACCGTGCAACGACCAAAGCAATATTTCCGAGTTTCTATTATCGGCCATTGAGAATTTGAAACTGTAGAAAGAAACTTGCTTTATCACATTCCAAGTACCCCGAACTTGTTTTTTAAGCTGCTGCCTCTTTCCATTATAGATATAAGGAACGCAAAAAATCAATTTCCTCGCATCGTATTGTGGGCAATCTACATTGTGCTTCGTACTATCTATATAATGTAAGGGCGTGATTCATCACATTTCTAAAACAGAATAAAAATGCAATTTTACGGAACTGGCGACAATATTCTGAAAAGCTAATAAATATGTGTTTTATACATTTTCTGCACTGTTTGCTTATCCGTTGGGTTTTCCTTGCAAAAATAATGATGGCGTATTGCAGTAATATTAATAATGTGTCGTGAAAACAACAGCAATGTTTGGTAAAAATCGTAGCTATGGTTGGCGAAACCAATATCAGTAGTTACTAAAAATAATAGTAACATTTGGCGAAAGTGGCAATGATGCGTTACAGAAATAATAATGGTGTATGCAAAAGTTTGTAGCGTGCGGAAAACAGCCCCTTTCATACCCTTTCTATTTTCTCGATTGGTTTTTCTTTTCCCTTAAAACTGCCTACCGTTTTCGCTTGAGCAAATCTTTAGTGAAACAATTTCTGTTTTGTAATGAAAATGTTGTGGCTTTATACCGTGCGTATAGAACCGTTATACTGCGCGTGCAGTTCTTTTCAGTCCCAGCAGTGTTGGTTGAAACACCTCGCATTCTTTTATTTTCTTCCTTATAAAAGTAAAGATAAAGTAATATAAATATATAAAAACAAAGAAACAAAAAGATAGAAATAGAGATTTTAATAAAAATATATCGCCGAGTAATAATTAATAACTTGTAAATATAAATATATAAAAACAAAGAAATAAAATAATAAAGAAACAAAAGAAAGTTATTATTTTAATATTCCTGTTTATAAAGACTTAAAAATATTTTGCCATTTAAATGTTTTGTCATACATTTGTATTTGTAGACGAATGTTGAAGATTATGTTTTTATATAAATATATCTTTAGTTGTCTATAAAGTTGCGTTTGCAGCGAAGCGATGATTGAGATGCAAAGGGTAAAGCGTTGTAAAGTGTTGCTATGTAGAATATAATGTAAATATATAAAAATATAAACGCTTTTTACTTGTCGTTCCTTCCAGCCTTTCTGCATTACGTTGAGTGTTCTTTGAATAACTGTTTTAAAATATTCTTGCTTACTTCTGTAAATATATAAAAATAGATTTAAGTTTTTATTTCAATAGGCGAAATGGATTTATAAAGACTTCTTTAAATATGTTTCTATGAAATAATATAGATAAAAATATATTGTAAAACATAAACACGGAAAAGGTTATATATTTATAAAAGTAAAGAAAGAGTAATATTTAAAAGCAGTAATATAAAGAAGTAAAACTATAAATATATAAAAATATGAAGATAAAAATATTTGAAATAACGGGGCGTCGGGTTGCAATACTGGGTTGGTCGGTGGGCTTAGGCATCGCTTTGATGTTGCTGAAGTTTTTCGAGAACTTCGGCGAAAAGGTTGATGTGTCTGCCGTAGATGTGTTTAAAGTGGTAGACAGTGCAACAAATGTGTCGCCGATAGTAGGTGCGATAGGATTGGGAATAGCACTTTGCCAGGTGGCGGCGTGGGAACAGCTTCGCTATGCTTTGTTGAAAGCCGATAAGTTTTGGTTGCAATTGGCGCAAATAGTGGCGATGGTGCTGACGCTTTTGGGCGCGGTGGTGGCTGTAATGCCTTCCGGAACCACGCTGACGGCTTCGGGTGCGATGATGCAGACGAGTTTTGGTGCGTTTCAAGCTGCACTGCCATTTTATAATAATTTGGCGATTGGCATTGCGAATTTGCTCTTGGGTGCAGGTTTGGCAATGAAATTTGCGGGCAAAGTGCGCCTTTACGGTGTGGCACTCTTGGTTTTGCCTGTACTTTCGTTGTTGGCAGGCGAATTTTACACCTATTTATATACGAGCGTTGGGGGACTTACGCTGCAGACGTTGGAAACCTATCGCACAATGATGCTTATATTCCAGTTTGCCGTTCAGGCAGGATTAATGGTGTTGTTGCGCCGCACGATGAGTGGAGTAGGGGAGAGTAATGCCGAAATAAACGAAGCGTAAAGGGTGTAGCTGAACCGATTTTGTGAAGTTAAACTCGAGCGAAATAAGGCTGAAACGCATTCGAAACGCATTAAAGAGTTAAATAAAGGTGCTGCAAGATGCGTTTGAAAGTTTCAAAAGAGTTAAGAAACGATGTTTCTATACACATTCAAAGCTCATTAAAGAGTTAAACAAAGGTGGTGCAAGGTGCATTTGAAAGCAATATAGAAAGCTAAGTAAAATGGTGATAATACACATTTATAAGTGCGTAAAAAGCAAAATAAAAATGTGGTCATACGCACCTGATTGCAAGCAAAAAGGTAAATACAATATTACCAATATACGTTTAAAGGTAAATAAAAAGATAGAAAAATAAATTTAAACATAAATATATAGAATATTGATAATTATGATTTTACAGCGCATTTATTTATAAATAGATTTTAAAAGATAAATATATAAAAATATGATTAAGTCGTTAATTGCCCATTTTGACGTTCGCCCTGCAGAGCAAAAGTTGCTTACGGTGCTGGAGCTTATTTTTGGTTTCAGCCTTGTGGGCTTGTTCCTTGCCGTGTTGAATCAGAGTGGCGATATGCTCACAGAGGGCAGCGTGCAGGTTTCCGACAATGTTTCCATTGTGTGCGAGTCGCTCATTTACCTATCTATCATAGGACTGTTGGCAATTTGGAACCGTTGTTTGCGCAGGTTAAAGTACGAAGACAGCAGCTTGAATATTTTGCGTTTGTCAAAGTTAGCCATAGTTGCAGGCATTGTTTACGTGGTTTTGGGCAAATTTTCGCTGTTTTATTACGGCACCGAAGAGTTTCCGGTTGTTCTCGATTGGATAGTTACGATAGCTAAAACGATGTTTCTCTTGTACACTGTTTATCTTTTTTCGTGGGTTCATTCCCACGCCGGGCGACAACTGAAACGCTATACCAACCGTGCAACCGTGGCGATTCTGGCAGCGATATTCTTTGCTTTCGTTGCAGTTCTCTTTGCATTTATCGAACTGCCTGCTGGCGTTATGGGTGCATCTTGGGCTCTTTCGCTCATTGCCCTCTGCTGTTGCTTCGTGATGTTGAGCCGTATGCTGAAGTACAAAGGTAGCGAACAATCATAGCAAACAGTCGAAAACGCATAACATACAGATTGATAATGAATTACGCTTGTTGCACTGTCGGTTGCGCCGTAAGGCAGAAACGTACGACGAAGGATGCGCAAGCTGTTTTTAAGAATGAAAATATAATAATATAAATATAAAAAGGTATGAAAAATATTAAGGTAGTATTTGCCAATCAGAAAGGTGGAGTAGGGAAGAGCACGCTGTGCATGCTGTTTGCCAACTATTTAAGTTGGAAGGGCAAGCCCGTGTGCATTATCGACACCGACTTGCAGAAAACCATTCTGATGCAGCGACAAAAAGATGTACAGATTTACGACGAGGAAGAACCATACGTTATCCAGAGCTTCGACGTAAGCGAGCCCGAACTGATGCAACAGCTCATGGATTCGGCATCGCAAGTAGAAGGTTACGTGCTGTTCGACTCGCCGGGTAACGTCAGCGAAGACGGTCTTGTGCCCCTTTTCACCAATGCCGACTACATCGTTTGCCCATACGAGTACGAGGATAAGACGCTCGATTCCACCGGAGTCTTCGTCCAAGTGGTGAATGCGCTGAAGGAAGTGAACCCCGATATGCACGCACAGATTTTCTTCGTGCCCAACCGCATCGACCCCCGCATCGGTACTTCCGACGAGCAGCGTATGTGGAGCGACACCAACGATATATTCTCGCAGATTGGCAAGGTTACGCCGATGGTGAACAGCCGTGCCACGCTGAAGCGCATAAACACCTTCGAACTGCTTGCCACACAGCGCGAGGCGGTGAAAGGCGCATTCGAATATATGATACGCCGAATGAAATAAAGGCTCCGCCCCGCCTGCTTCGCCCGTCAGTCGTTGCGCTTCTCGTAGATAAAATGTTACACATCAGCGCATTACGTAGCAACTAAAGGCGAATAGGGTAGGGCACAGTTGCCGACTAAAACGAACGAAACAAAAATAAAAACGACATATATTATGGCAAAGAAAAAAACGAGAGTAATTATGCCGGGAGGCATCTCTGGGTTAGTAAACAAGGTGCAGGGAATAGAGAAACCAATCCTTGCAAGTCCTGCAGAAACAGAAACGGTGGAGCCGACAGCACCTGCGCCCCCCCCCGAACCCGAGCCAGTGCACCCCGAATCCACTGCGAAAACCAACCCAACGGCGAATACCGACGAGAAAGACCGCTCGGCACCCGCAGCCAAGAAGTTGCCAAAAGCCGAAGGAAAAGAGCTCGCCCGCGAATACACGCTTGCGCAAGGCGACACCGAAGACAGCTGGCAAATGTTCCTCGACCTCGCCAAAGAGTACAAGTTGCGCGACTCCAAGCTCGCCACCGTGTATATCGACTCCGACCTGAAGAGCGTTCTCGACCGCCTGAAGTCGGCCAACAGCATTAAAATGCCATCAACGGCACTGCTTAGTTCCATCGTTGCCCGCTTCGTGTTCGACCACGAGAAGAACATCAAGGAAGCCATCTTCGGCGAGAGTCTGCTGTAAACGCAACGCCATTTGCCGCCAAACGGCACCCTTCCTTCAGTTGAAAGGCAAGGACAGAGAGCGGTAAACACGGGCAGTTAGCCTGCCGAACGATATTCCGAGCGGCATTTTTCCGCATTGTATGGGGCGTGATTCACCACGTTCCTAACACCCATTTTGCACCCTTTTCGGTCGCTGTCAGCTTGCAATATTCGGTGTTAGGAACGTGGTGGATTACGCCCCAATGTATCAACTGCTTAATAAAAAATAGAAAAACCATTGCGGGAAATTTGACGTTATCGAATAAAAATACTATCTTTGTAAATGTATAGTAAGGAGACACGACAATGAAGACAACAGCAGTTCATAAAGAAATAGTGAGAATGGGTATCTCAAATGTTGCCGACCTCAACTTCCTCAAAGAGCTGGCAAAACGTATGGGCTGGAGCTTTGAGCATGAACGTCGGACTGAACTCGACCAAGCCATAGACGATTTAAAAGCAGGACGCGTGCACAAGGCAAAAAATGTGGACGACTTAATGGAACAACTAATGAAATAAGTATTGGGTGTATGTATGCAATTGAATACACTACACGCTTTCGTCGCTCATTCAAAAAGTGCATCAAGCGTGGACTTGCTGCAGCTGTATTTGAACAAGTTATCAGACTATTGCAGGAATCGGGTAAACTGCCGCCCGAGTATCGCCCGCACAAACTATCGGGCAGATACTCTGGTTATTGGGAATGCCATCTGCAACCCGATTGGTTGTTGGTATGGTTGCAAGACGACCACCGACTCATACTGCAACTTGTAGACACAGGCAGTCACGCCGACCTGTTCTAATCGGGTTTGTTTATACCTTTTTCCGTCCCGCATTCCTTTCGCAAGGAGTGCGGGACGGTTGCGTTTCGTCATACGAAAAACCATTACAAAAGACAGCTTTCGCTTGCTGAGTGTAATTCGCTGATAATCAACAACTACGCTTTGATGAGCCAAAGCTTAATGTTTGGCATTGTAAAAGCGGCTCTTTTACATGATAAAAGCGTAGGTTTTACAACGCAAAACAGCCCCTTTTGGAAAAGTAGCGGAAAACCATAGATTTTCTGTAAATATATTTCTCGATTATTGGAGCAGCAAATCGGAGATTGCCAAGAGTTGGGCAGGTAAGCATATGAGGTTATGTGATGTACATAGGGGCGTGATTCATCACGTTCCTAACGCCCAATGTTGCAAGCTTACAGCCACCGAGAAAAGGGTGTAAAACGAGTGTCAGGAACGTGGTGAATTGCGCCCCAACATTGCCGAGCCGCATTTATGGCGTTGCTGAACCGACCGCACAAAAAAGTGGGAGCGCAATAAGCTACGCTCCCACAATATATATAAAGGTGGCAGGAATGCGCTGCCTTGCGCACCTGCAAACTTGTTTTACTGTTTTACAATCTTCTTTCCGTTCACGATGTAGATGCCTTTTGGAAGCTCTTTCAACTCGCCCGACAGGCGCACGCCGCTAAGGGTGTAGATGCCTTGTGCGGTTTTGGTGTCGGTAATCGGTGTGTCGATACCAGTTGAAACCTTCGTAATCATCACCTTGCTCTTTACTTTCTCTCCGTTCAGAGCCACACTGTGTATTGATGGGTCGAACTTTGCGTCGGTTGGTTGAGCGATTTTGCAATCTATCAGCGTCAGTGTGGCAAAGTCTACGATAGACCCCTTTTCTGTTCCTTTGGCTGTTACCGTAGCGTTTTTTATGGTGAGTTTCTCGTTCATACCGTCGTTTCCTGCGATGCCATATACAGCACTCTTGCCGTTCACGGTGCAGTTGTCGATGGTTAGGTTGGCTCCTTTCACGAAGATAGCGCAGTTTTTCTGGCTCTCCGCATTAAGTGTGCCTCCGCCCGTAATGGTCAGCGACTTTATAACCCTGATGGGCGATACCTTCGCAGTAAGGTTGTTGGTGCCGATAACCTTCATCGTCAAGCCGTCCACTTTTGTCAAGATGGCATTGTTATCCTCTGAATTTATCGTTGCATTCTGCAACATAAGGGTTTTAGTGGTTGGGTCGTACTTCACCGTTCCGCTTACACCGTTTATCACAGAGAGGTCGTTGCAGTTGGCAGAGGTTACCTTTTTGCCTGCAATTTCGAGTTCGTAGTCGTTCTGTGCCTGCATTGTGGTGGGCATTGCAAACATCGCGATAAACAAGGCAGCTACGGCTGCGTACACATTCTTGAATAAAATTGTTTTCATTAATTAGTGGTGTCCCCCTGTTGAAACTCTTTCCGAGCAACGCCGTTTCGGAGACTTGGGCGTTTGATAAATTAAATAAAACTCAGTTCTTCTTTTTATAGTGGTTTTTGTAATAATTGCAAAGTTAGTAATTTTTATTCGATTTGGCAAATTTTTTATGATGTTTTTCTGTTTTTTGTCGTTTAGTCTGGCAATGTAGGGAGTGATTCATCGCGTTCCTGACGGCAAATGTAGTAAACCGATAGCCACTGAATAGGTTGGTATTTTCGGTTTAGAAACGTGATGAATCACGCCCTTATGTGCCTTTGCGTTGCTTCGGTTACAAGTAAGAATCTGCGATTGGCGCATACGGTTTCGCCCTTACGACGACCACGAAATATCTTTACAGAAAATCAATGCTTTTTCTTCCGTTTTCCAAAAGCGTAGGTTTTGCGCTGCAAAACAGCCGCTTTTACCGTGCAAAACCTACGCTTTTGGAACGCAAAACAATAGGTTTTGGAATGCCAAAGCGTAGTTCTTGATAATCAACGAGTTACATACGGAGAGTTGAAACAATATTTGTAAAGATATTTTATAGTGTCAGAAGCCATTGCAAACCACCCTTCAGAAAGGGTAGGGGCGCAGTTCATCACGTTCCTAACACCAAACAAGAAAGTGTAAAGGTCTGATTTCTTAGGTTCCTAACGCCCAATGCAGCGAGCTTACAGCCACCAGTCAAGGCAACATCTTCGGCACAGGAACACAATAAATCATACTATAATAGAGTATAATTGCGAAAAAATAAAAAAAACATTGCGAAATATTTGTCATTTTAAAATAAAAGCATTAACTTTGCGAAAATATCATAACAAAACTATTAAATTATAAAACATAGTCTGATTAACTTACAAAACGCCCGCATCTCCGACACGGCGTTGCTCCACAAATAGGAGTTTCAACAGGGAGATATTACTACAATGAAACCAAATCTACTTAAGAACATGTATGCAACCATCGCTGCATTGTTCGTCGTAATGTTTGCACTGCCTACCACAATGCACGCGCAAACCGAGTACGACCTTACTATCTGTGGCACAAAGGTAACCTCTGCCAACTGCAACGACCTTTCCAAGATTGACGGTGTAAGCGGAACAGCGAAGTACGACCCAAGCAGCAAAGTTCTCACACTGCAGAATGCTACAATCAGTTCTAATACCGCCATTGCCATTCTTTCGTACATCGATGGCTTGAAGATAAATGTTATAGGTACAAACAACCTTTCAACTGCAGGCAATGCAACTCTCAGCTTCAGAAAGCCACTGACTATCATGGGTGGTGGAGTGCTTAATGCGAAGACCCAAAGCGACTGTGCTATCTATGCAAACGGAACCAACCTCACCATCGATAACTGTACCGTGAACGCTGAGAGTGGCGCATATGGCATAGCAGGAAATAATGGCGAAAACGAGAAACTCACCATCAGAAAGGCTAAGGTAACAGCCATAGGAAAAGAATACGGCTCTATCTGCGACTTCGCCGAGCTCAATATGGAGGGCTGTGGCATTACCCAGCCTGTGGGAGCAACGTTCAGCTCATCAAAGCGCGGTGTAGTTCTCAACGGCGAAATAGTAAAAAGCAAAGTCGTGATACAAGAGATTACGAAATACGACCTTACAATCTGTGGCGTGGCGGTAACCTCTGCCAACTGTAACGACCTTTCCAAGATTGACGGTGTAAGCGGAACTGTGAACTACGACCCAAGCAACAAGCTTCTCACACTGCAGGGTGCTACAATCAGTTCTAATACCACCAATGCCATTCTTTCGTACATCGACGGCTTGAAGATAAATGTTATAGGTACAAACAACCTTTCAACTGCAGGCAATGCAACTCTCAGCTTTAGAAATCCACTGTTTATTTTGGGTGGTGGAGTGCTTAACGTGAAGAGCAAAACCGACTGTGCTATCTATGCAAACGGAACCAACCTCACCATCGATAACTGTACCGTGAACGCTGAGAGTGGCGCATACGGCATAGCAGGAAATAATGGCGAAAACGAGAAACTCACCATCAGAAAGGCTAAGGTAACAGCCATAGGCACAGGAAACGGCTCTATCTGCGACTTCGCCGAGCTCAATATGGAGGGCTGTGGCATTACCCAGCCTGTGGGAGCAACGTTCAGCTCATCAAAACATGGTGTAGTTCTCAATGGCGAAATAGTAAAAAGCAAAGTCGTGATACAAGAGCTTACGAAATACGACCTTACAATCTGTGGCGTGGCGGTAACCTCTGCCAACTGCAACGACCTTTCTGTGATTGACGGTGTAAGCGGAACTGTGAAGTACAACCCCGTAAGCAAGACCCTTACACTCGACAATGCCAGGATCAGTTGTGATGAAAGGGTACCCTTTTTCTCGGACATCGACGGCTTGACGATAAAGGTCGTTGGTACAAACAACCTTACAACTACAACCCTCACAACTATCAGCCTCTTTCAGCCAGTGACTATCACGGGGGGGGGAGTGCTTAACGCCAAGAGTGGAAGCAACTGTGCTATCTATGCATACAGAACCCACCTCACCATCGACAACTGTACCGTGAACGCTGAGGGTGGAGACTATGGCATAGCGGGAAATGACGGTAGTAGCGAGAAACTTACCATTAAAAATGCTACGGTAACAGCCGTAGGAACAAAAAAAGGTTCTATCTGCGACTTAGCCGAGTTCGAAACGATAGGCTGCGAAATCACTCAACCTACGGGAGCAACGTTCGACTCATCAAAGCGCGGTGTGGTACTGAACGGAGAATTAGTAAAGAGTAAGGTGGTGATTAAGAAAGACCCAACCGCCATTGAGACTCCAACTGCCGACAACACAGCCGTACAAGGCATCTACACCCTCAGCGGTGTGCGTATGTCGGGCGAGCTGAAAGACCTTCCAAAGGGCGTTTATGTAGTGAACGGCAAGAAGGTTGTGAAGCAATAAATAGGTTCGCAGGTGTGCGAGACATCGCCTTCCTGCACCCTATGGATTAAATATTAAGTGTTAGGAACTATGGTAGGAGCGTGAGCAATTCGCGCTCCTACTTTTTTGTGCGTTTGTTTCGCCCCCTTGTGTTGCCGTGTCTGCAACCCCAAAGTAACTATTCACGCACTCCATTTCGCCTTTTCGCAACCACGAAATATCTTTACAGAAAATCAATGCTTTTTCTTCTGTTTTCCAAAAGCGTAGGTTTTGCGCTGCAAAACAGCCGCTTTTACCTTGCAAAACCTACGCTTTTGCAATGCAAAACAATAGGTTTTGGAACGCCAAAGCGTAGTTGTTGATAACCAACGAGTTACGCAAGGCAAACTAAAACAATATTTGTAAAGATATTTTATAGTATCAAAAGCCGATGCAAGCCATACTTCAGCAAGTGCAGGGGTATGATTCATCACGTTCCTAACGCCCAATGCAGCAAGCCGACAGCCACCTAAAAAAACATTCCTTCTATGTAGGAACGTAATGAATCACACCCTTATATTCTCCAACTGCGCCATAAAAGAAATAAAAAAACATTACGAAACGCTTGGAATTTAAAAATAAAAACGTTATATTTGCGAAAATATAATACAATAACTAACAATATCAAATCACATTATCATTAACTTATCAAACGCTCACGTCTCCGAAACGGCGTTGCTCCCCAGAGGAGTTTTAACAGGGAGACACTACTGACAATGAAACCAAACTTACTTAAGAACGTGTATGCAACCATAGCTACACTGTTCGTCGCAATGTTTGCGCTGCCCACTACCGTGCAGGCGCAGGCACCGGGTATGGCAAGAATCGTTCTCGAAGCACACAACGTATGGAAAGATGGCAGCGGTTATCAGATGCTGCTCGATGCCAACCACAACCTATACGGCGACAAAATTCCAACTTCAGGACCGATATGGGACGACGCCAACCCACCAGCCGACCTCTACAACGACTTCGAATACAAGATTCCAGCCAATGCCGACCCTTCCACAACACCTCAGTATATGGTTATGGACGGCGAGGACTACGTAGACATTCCTGCAGGAATCTACGACTTCTGTATCGCCGCACCAGAGGCTAACAAGAAAATATGGATTGCAGGCGATGCCGACGGACCCACAAGGGGCGACGATTACAACTTCGAGGCAGGCAAAACCTACCGCTTCACGATGCATATAGTGGAAAGTGCCAACAACGACGGCGCAAGGCTCACGATAACCGAAGGTGGGACAGCTGCAAAGTACGAGCTTTGGATTGGCGGCACGCAGGTAACCTCTGAAAACTGCAACAAGCTTCCTGTCGCAAGCGGAATGGCGAGCTACGACCCATTTACCAAGACCCTCGCCCTCGACGAAGCCGTTATCAACGCATCGGGAGAAGAAGATGCTATCAAGTCGAAGATAGACGGATTGACCATTCGTGTTACTGGAACCAATATGATTGCTGCCAGCGGTTTCTCTGCTCTCAAGACCGAAAAAACGCGCACCACCATCACCGGTGAAGGCAAACTTGTCCTTTCGGGGAACGATTTCGGACTGTATGCAATGTCGGGAGGGTTTGTTACCATCGAGAATTGCGAAATAGATTGCGATGGTTCTTTCGGCACCAACAACGGTAACGCCGAGGTAACCATCAACAACGCCACCATAACGGCAAAGGGCAAGACATTCGAAACAATGCGTGGCATTCAGAAACTCACCCTCAATGGTTGCGCTATCACCGAGCCAGAAGGTGCTGTCTACGACCCTAAACTTGGCGGTATCGCACTGAACGGACAGCTGGTAAAGGACAAGGTGGTCATCAAAGCCGACCCTATAACCGAGTACGACCTTGCAGTATCGGGCGTAAAGCTGACTTCTGCCAACTACAACGATATTTCCAAATTCATTGGCGTAAGCGGAACCGTAACCTTCGACCCAGAAAACAAGGTGCTTACGTTGCAGAATGCTACAATAAACGCAGAGGGCTACAATGCCATTATGTCGAACATCGAAGGACTGACAGTAAAGATTGTCGGCAACAACGACCTGAATTCAAAGTATGCAACCGTCAGCTTTGTAGCTCCGATGACCATTACAGGCGGTGGCACAATCAATGTGAAGAGCGAGGGCGACTGCGCTATCTATGCGAATGGAACCGACTGTACCATCGAAAACTGTACCGTTAATGTCAAGAGCGGAGCATACGCCATTGCAGGAAACAGCGGCACGAGCGAGAAATTCACCGTAAAGAATGCCACCGTAACGGCAGAGGGAATAGGGAACGGCTCTATCTGCGACTTCGCTGAACTCATAATGTCAGGTTGTAAAATCACTCAGCCTGCTGGCGCAGCGTTCGACCCTTCAATGCACTGCGTTGCCCTGAACGGAGAAGTGGTGAAGACCAAGGTGGTGATTACCGACCCAACCGCAATCGAAACACCTACTGCCGACACCACAGCAACCACACGTGGCACTTACACGATTAGCGGTGTCCGCTTGTCTAACGAACAGAAAAACCTTCCAAAGGGCGTTTACATCGTGAACGGCAAGAAGGTTGTAAAGCAGTAAGATAGGCTCGCAGGCGTGCACAGTGCATCTCGAAGAAATGCAAGGCACTGCCTTCCTGCACCCCTATGAATTAAACATTAAGTAATAGAAACGATAGTAGGAGCGTGAGCAATTCGCACTCCTACTTTTTTGTGCGTCTGTTAAACCCTCCCATTTCGCATTCTTGCCATTGATGAGGCTTTGGGTTTGCTGCCGAAAATACAATGGATTACGTCCCCACGGCGCAAAAAATGGGTATAAGAAACACTGTATGGCATCACAACTTTTGGGTATTTATTTTACATTTTTGGCATAAAGCCTGCAATGGAGTACTTGAAAGTAGGTAAAAACACTCGTTTCCTGCAAAAATAAAATCACGAAAATTAAGTATTGTGTAAGGCTTTCTTTCTTTCTAACTTTGCAACCACTGAAGTGAAATAAATAAAAACGCTAAGAGTAAATTTAACACAAACATAAACACAATAACATCTATAAAAAATGAAAACAAAAATTTTTGCAGTAGCATGTCTTGCTACACTTCTATTCACATCGTGCAGCAAGGACAACAACGACGACCCAAAACCAAAACCTGAGACCACGCAAGTAAAGCATTTCGAAACCCTTATGCCGGGTTACGATTCGTGGATTTACATCGATCTCGAAACAGGTAAGTTTGAACAACAGGCAGAACTTGGCGAACGTGAGTACCGCAAGTATAAGTCAATGATGGGTACCGAGTACGAAGTAATAAAGAAAGAACCTGCCAAGGGTACAGATGCCGACCTTCCAAAGAAGTGGGACGTCGCTTTCCACATTACTGATGCACGCATCAACAACGGTGAAGTGCTGATGACAGAAGAAACCGATTTGAACAAAATCAACGCACTTCCAGCAGGCAACTACGTAGCCGACGCACCAGCCGAAATCATCGTAGATATGAGCCATATGCAGAACGAAGCCACCTTGGCAATGGTTAAGACAATGCTGAACAGCGAATTGGGCAAGTGGGTTAAGAGCACAGGCATGGGCAAACCAAAGATTGTGAGCGACAAGGTGTTTGCCGTGAAGTTCAAGAATGGCAATGCTGCCCTCATCAAGTTCAAGGACTACTTGGACAACACAGGCAAGAAGAAAGCTGTCAGCTTCGACTATAAGTTTATGAAGAAAGCGAAGTAAACCAACAATATGGGCATAATGCAGTAATAAAAGCAATAGATGCAGAGGCATAAACCGTCTCTGCATTTATTGCTATCCATTTGCCTGAATACACATTATATATAATACCAAAGCAGGCGAGTGCAGCTCTTGATGGTTTCCAGTGGGAAAAACGCAGTTTGCTCACGGGAACTTCGTTTGCACACAGCCTTCATTCAGATTTATCAATACTTCATCGGTATGAAGAAACTACTTCTTACATTCGTATTACTGACGGCGGTTTTTGCCACCGTTTTTGGAGATAACGTTCCCTCAGAAAAGAGCTATCCTGTAACAGGCAAGGTGGTAGACGCCGACACCGAAGAGCCGTTGGCAGGTGCAATGCTCAAGGTAGAAGGCACGAACATCGTGGTGGGCACCAACAGCAAGGGCGAATTTACCATTCACTTCGGTGCCAACAAGGTTTATATCGTCCACGTCTCGTGCATGGGTTACACCACCCGAACGTTGCGTGTGCCGTCGGTAGGACACCCACCCCTCACGGTCAGAATGGCATCAACCAACACCAGCTTGGAAGAAGTAGTGGTAACAGGCTCAAGATGCGAGAAGCCTTTGAAAGACGTACCCGTGATTACACGCGTCATCTCGCAGGAAGAAATAAAGACCGTGAACCCAGTAGACCTGAACACACTCTTGGAATACACCCTCCCAGGCATACAGTTCTACTACAACAGTATGAGTCAGACCACCACGCTGAACTATCAGGGAATGGACAGTAAGTCAGTCCTCTTCCTGCTCGATGGCGAGCGAATGAGTGGCGAAGGTGCCGACCACAACATTGACTTCAGCCGAATCAACGTAGACAACATCGAGCGCATCGAGGTGGTACGTGGTGCAGCGTCTACCCTTTACGACAGTCGTGCCATCGGTGGCGTCATCAATCTCATCACAAAGAAAAACGCACGCCCTCTCAACGTGCAGCTTAACTCGCGCTACGCAGGCTCGAACGGCGAGAACTACTCTATGCAAGTAGGCGTAAACCGCAGCCGCTTCAGTTCGCAGACATCGTTCGGCTATCGCCATCGCGACACTTACTGGGTGAAAGACAAAGAAGGAAAGACCATAGAACGCATAGCCCCCGATGGTAAAGGGCTTCAGGAAAAAGGCGAACCGCAGGATATTCCAATCTACGGATACAAGATTTTCGACCTCGGACAACGCTTCC
This sequence comes from Prevotella intermedia ATCC 25611 = DSM 20706, assembly GCF_001953955.1. NCBI lineage: Bacteria > Pseudomonadati > Bacteroidota > Bacteroidia > Bacteroidales > Prevotellaceae > Prevotella > Prevotella intermedia. The sequence continues at coordinate 646,994 of NZ_CP019301.1, read as the reverse complement.
ACTATCGTTTCAGCGACCATCTGAATACCGAACTCTTCGGTTCTTTCTATTCAAACATACGTCCTACCTACTTTGGACGCCGCTACCACCAACGCTACGAAGACCTTGTTGTGGGCGGAAAAGCAAAGTGGCAGATAAACGAGAACAACGGTTTCGCCCTCTCGTACACCTTCGACAACTATGCGAAGAAAGACGACTACGACCTTGTGAAGCTCGTCGAGAAAGTCTATAACAACATCAACCACAGCGCACGCCTCTACTATACGGGCACGTTCGGACGCCATACGTTCAACGCAGGCATCGAAGGCGTGCACGAAAGTCTGCGCCACTATATGATGAAAGATACAGGAATGGTCAGCACGACGCAGTTCTCGCTCTGCGCACAGGAAGATTGGCGCATCACCGACAACTTCAACGTCGTGGTAGGTATGCGTGGCGACAAGGGGAAAGGCTACAATTTCCACCTCACACCGAAGATTTCAGCCCTCTATCGTCCTTTCGAGCACATCACGTTCCGTGCAGGCTACTCGCAGGGATACCGCATTCCCACGCTCAAGGAACTTTACCAAGAGTTCAATATGGCAGGCATCATTATGATATATGGCAACAAAGACCTCAAGCCCGAATACGGAAGCCAGCTCTCGGCATCGGTCGAATACGACCACGGAGGCTTCAACCTCTCGCTGTCGGCATACCACAACCGCTTCCGCAACAAGATTACGTACGAATATATATCGCCGGGACAAAGCTACAATATGCGCTATGTAAATGCCGACAACGTGAAAACGACAGGTATGGAAGCCACTCTGAACTACCGTATGCAGTGCGGTTTGCGCTTCACGGCAGCCTATACATACATCAACGACTACAACGTGCGCAACGGTTACAACCAGTCGTGGATACGTCCGCATACAGCCAAGTTCAACGCAACCTATAAGCGAAAGATTGGAAAGACCACCGAGTCTATCGCATTCAACAGTCAGTGGATGTCGAGCATCACACGCTACTCGTACGATGCAAAGGCAAATACCTACACACGCTACGTGTTCGACCCTCGCACCATCTGTTCCATCAACCTGCGTTCCGAACTTCCGCGAGGCATCAACCTTGGTTTCATGATAGACAACCTCTTCAACTATCACGACAAGGCTGCCGACTCCGACGTGCAACTGCCGCTCAACGGCATCAGCTACGTGCTCACCGTGGGCATCAACCTGTCCGACTTGTTCGGCAAGTAGGTACTTCCCGCATAGCAGTAGGGACAGTACAGCCAGCATACAACGTGGCTGTACTGTTGGTACAACGCCGTTGCAATTCGACTACACACCGTGTTGTGCTTTCCCTAACCACTCATTAAAGACTAAAAACCTAACAGTATGAAGAAACGAAGAATACTTATCGTCGCTGCCGTGGCAGCATTGCTGCTCATCGGTTTCGGTGTATGGAGCAAATGGCTGTCTACCACTCGGATAGCTTTTGTGAACTATCAAACCATCACGCTCGGACAAATAGCCCGCGCCAACGACAATCCGCTTGTCAAAATCGAAAATCTTACAGCCGAAGACTTGGCGAAAGCCGACGGCTACGATATGGTTTTCGTGCAGGCAATGGGCTTGCGCTTGACCGAAGAACAGCGCACCGAACTCGAAAAAGCTATGAAAGGCGGAACGCCCGTAGTGAGTACGATGATTACAAACCCCGACAACGATTTCTGTTCGGTAGACACTGCCGACGCCAATAGGCTGAAAGCATACATCGACAACGGCGGTCGAGAGAACTATCGCAACCTGCTCAGCTATGTGCGCAAGCATATCGACAAGAAGATAATCTATGCTCCCGAAGCAGGAAAGGTGGTGGAACGCATCTACGGACTGATTTACCACGCCGACCCAGACCGCCCCGACGACGAGGATAAGCAGTTCAATTCCGTGGCGGAATACAACAAGTTCCTCAAGGAAAAGGGACTTTGGAAAGACAATGCCCCTGCCGTCATCATCACAGGCTCTATGGGCGAGCCGAAAGAACTGATTGCCGAATTGGAGAAAACGGGCAACGTGGTCTATCCTGTCAATTCCGTTCAGAAGTTTGTAGAGAACCAACACGCCGACAGCGTGAATGTTTCGGCTATCATCAATATGGCGCACGGCCGCTTGGGCGACGCTTTTGTAGACTATTTGAAGCGTGTCAATGTGCCTTTCTTCGCTCCGCTGAACGTGAACAGGCTGGAAAAGAAGTGGGAGAGCGACAATATGGGTATGAACGGAGGCTTCCTTTCGCAGAGCGTAGTTACGCCCGAAATCGACGGAGCTTTGCGTCCGTTCGCTCTTTTCGCCCATTATGTAGGCAAAGACGACTTGGAATACGTTGCTGCCATGCCCGAAAGGCTCGGCACATTCGTACAGACCGTGAACAACTACATAGGCTTGAAGCACAAGCCGAACAGTCAGAAGCGTGTCGCTATCTACTATTATAAAGGACCAGGGCAGAACGCAATGACTGCAGGCGGTATGGAAGTAGGACCTTCGCTCTACAATCTGCTGCTGCGTCTGAAGCAGGAAGGCTACAACGTAGCGGGCTTGCCCGACTCGGCTGAAGGACTTATGCAAGCCATTCAGCGTCAGGGTGCAGTGTTCAACCTTTACGCCAAGGGTGCTTTCGATGACTTTATGAAGAACGGAAAGCCTGCCCTTGTCAGCAAGAACGACTACGACAGTTGGGTGAAAAAGACCCTCCGACCAGAGAAATACCAAGAAGTGGTGAAGGCAAACGGCGAGTTCCCAGGCGAGTTTATGGCAACTCCCGACGGCAAACTTGCTGTGGCGCGTGTGCAGTTCGGCAATGTCGTGCTGCTTCCGCAGAACGCTGCGGGCAAAGGGGATAATGCTTTTCAAATCGTGCACGGCACCGACGCTGCGCCACCGCACACCTACATCGCTTCCTACCTGTGGACACAATACGGTTTCAAAGCCGATGTGCTGATACACTTCGGTACACACGGCAGTCTTGAATTTACACCGAAGAAGCAAGTAGCACTCAGTAATCTCGACTGGCCCGACCGCTTGGTGGGCGCACTGCCGCACTTCTACCTCTACACAATCGGCAACGTTGGCGAAGGACTCATCGCTAAACGCCGCTCGTATGCAGGCTTGCAGTCGTACCTTACACCGCCGTTTATGGAGAGCGGAATGCGTGGCACGTATGGCGAACTGTCTTCAAAGCTGAAGCTCTACACACAGAACATCGGCAAGGACAAGGCTTTGCTGCAGCAGACGTCGCTCGCCATCAAGGCACTTGTGGTTCGCTTGGGCTTCCATCGCGACTTGGGCTTGGACAGCGTGCTTAGCCGTCCTTACACCGAAGAAGACATTTTGCGCATCGACAACTTTGCCGAAGAACTCTCGAACGAAAAGATAACAGGACAACTCTACACGTTGGGCGTGCCCTACGAGGCTGCACGCATCAACAGCAGCTTGCTCGAAATGTGCACAGACCCTGTGGCTTACTCGCTCTTTACGCTCGATAAGGTGCGCGGAAAGGCTACCGAAGCCTTGCTGAAACGCCGTTCCGAGTTCAACAGTCGCTACCTTTATCCTGCAAAAGCGTTGGTTCAGTCGCTCATCGGCACCTCGTCGGAAGTTACAGACGCCTACGTTTGCAAGGTAGGAAACCTCTCGCCAGCCGACCTTCAGCGTGCTCATAAGATATACGAAGACCTCACAGCACCATCGGATATGATGAAAATGATGGCAGGAATGGGTGCAATGGGCAAGAAAGGCAAAGGCGGAAGCGGTATGCCAGCAGGTATGGGAATGCCTAAAGGTATGGGCAAGAAGCCTGCAAACATGGGCGAGAAACCCTCTGGAATGGGCAAAGGTATGCCAGCAGCAGCCAAATCGGCACATGGAAAAGCCATGTCGGGTATGCCTCCGAAGGGTATGTCGGGCATGGGAACTATGATGAAAGACAAGAAAAAGTCGTACAGCAAGGAAGATAAAGCCTTCGCCTTTGCCGTCAGAGAACTTGAACGAACCCTCAAGAGCATCGGCAAATACAAGCAATATCTCTTGGCGAGTCCGCAAATGGAACTCGAAAGTATGATAAACGCAATGAACGGAGGCTACACAGCTCCTTCTCCAGGCGGCGACCCGATAGTCAATCCGAATACGTTGCCTACGGGTAGAAACCTCTTCGGCATCAATGCTGAGGCTACACCGAGCGAAGCTGCGTGGGAGAAAGGCAAGCAGTTGGCCGAGAATACGATAGAAATTTACAAGCGACGCCACAACGGCGAGCTGCCCCACAAGGTGAGTTTCACGCTTTGGAGCGGCGAGTTCATAGAGACGGAAGGTGCTACCATTGCGCAAGTGCTTTATATGCTGGGTGTTGAACCTATACGCGACTCGTTCGGACGTGTAAGCGACCTGCGTCTAATCCCCTCGAAGGAATTGGGAAGAAAGCGCATCGACGTTGTCGTACAGACTTCCGGACAGCTCCGCGACCTTGCCGCATCGCGCCTTTTCCTCATCAACAAGGCGGTGGAAATGGCTGCCAATGCCAAGGACGATGCGTTCGAAAACGAGGTTTCAATCGGTATGAAGGCGGCAGAACGCCACCTCACCGAGAAGGGAGTGTCGCCCAAGGAAGCCCGCAAACTGGCTTCGCAACGCATTTTCGGCGGTATGAACGGCAATTACGGCACGGGCATACAGGGAATGGTGATGAGTGGCGACCGCTGGGAAAAGCGTGAGGAGATTGCAAACACCTACATCAACAATATGGGAACCTTCTATGGCAGCGAGAAAGACTGGGAACAGTACAACCAGTATGCCTTTGAAGCAGCCCTGACACGCACCGACGTAGTGGTGCAGCCACGCCAGAGCAACACTTGGGGTGCGCTGAGCCTTGACCACGTCTACGAGTTCATGGGCGGACTGAACCTCGCCGTGCGCCACGTAACGGGCAAAGACCCCGACGCATACTTAAGCGACTACCGCAACAAGCACAACGTGCGTATGCAAGAAGTGAAGGAAGCCATAGGCGTGGAAAGCCGTACAACCATTCTGAACCCCGTATATATAAAGGAGAAAATGAAGGGTGGAGCAAGTTCGGCAGGCGGTTTTGCCGAGGTAGTGGAGAACACTTACGGCTGGAACGTGATGAAACCGAAAGCCATAGACAAGGAACTGTGGGACGAAATCTATCAGGTGTACGTGAAAGACAAGTACAATCTTGGCACGCAGGCTTTCTTCGAGCAGAAAAATCCTGCAGCCTTGCAGCAGATAACCGCCGTTATGCTCGAGACGGTGCGCAAGGGAATGTGGAAGGCAACGCCGCAACAGGTGGCTGACATTGCCAAGCTGCACGTCGAATTGGTGAAGAAATACAAGCCGTCAGGCTCTGCTTTCGTTACCGACAATGCGAAACTGCGCAACTTCATCGCTTCCAAGGTAGAGGCAAAGCAAGGCAAGGAATACGAACAACAGATTGACAAGATGCGCAATGCAGCTGCCAATGCCGACAAGGGCACGGTGATGAAGCGCGAGGATATGTCGCAGCAAGTCGAGAAGCGTGCGCCGTTGCTCAGCAAGGGTCTGCTCGTTGGCGGTGCAGTAGTGCTCCTCGTGGCACTGTTGGTATTTGTCGTGCGTAAGCGTCGCAACACCAAAGCCGAATAAGAACACGATGGAAACCGTAGCTGTTATTCTCTTTATACTCGTCTGTTTCAGCTTTGTGCTGAAGCAGACGTTCGTGCACGCCCTGCAAATAGGCATTACGGCAGTGGCGGCAATGGTATTCATGGGGTTGGCGTGGCGCGGTGCCATCTTGCAGTCGTCTACCGAAATAGCGGGCTGGCTTGCCGATACCGATTTGGTGCGCGACATTTCCGTCCTGCTCAACATAGACGTGCTTATGGCAACGGCATTCTGCCTGCTCTCTGCCGACGTGGAGGTGGCAGGGCGCATTGGGCGCAAAGCCCGACTGCTGTTTGCCTTCCTGCGTTTCTTTCCGGGCATTATGATAATTCCAATGATGTTCGGCATACTCGTGGAAACCATCTTTGCCTTTCCCGGCGAAGACTTCTCGCTCATCGCTTGGACGCTCGGTGCAGTCTTCTGCATTGCCATTCCGCTGCTCACATACGTTGTGAAACGCCTGTTGCCCGAAACTTTCCTACGCTTGGAACTGCTGTTTCTCTGCAACCTGTTGATTGCGCTGATGGGCATAGTGGCTACCGTGAACGGCAAGACGACGGTGGTGGGAACCGACAATACCAACCTTGAAGCCCTTGCAGGCACGGTGGTGCTCGTTGCCGTCTTGGGCATAGCAGGTATGGCGTGGCAGCGTTGGCACACGAAAAGGCAAATCAGGCGAATGGACTGATGGCTCGGCATCGAATAAAATAAACTTCAGTATAAACTAAAAACATTTTATGAATTACATAACAGATATACTTTATTGGATTTCATCGGGACTTCTCGTGCCCGTAATCCTCATTCTCATCTTCTTCTTTCTGCGCTCGCTGCTGCTCTTGGGCGGCTTTTTCAGTCAGTATCTCACCATGCGACAGAGCGGCACAATGCTGCACCGAGAGGTGAAACAGCTCACAGCCGACAACCTTTCGTCGCTTGCCGACCGCCTGCCGAAAGGCAAACTGCCCGTGGCTGCCTGCATTGCGAAGATGTTGGAACACAGCGACAGTTCTGCAAAGGTGAACTATCTGCTCGACGAATACGAGTGTATGGTGGAGCGCGAACTCGAAACGCCGAAGATGTTTACCAAGATGGGACCAATGCTGGGCTTGATGGGTACCCTCATTCCGATGGGTCCGGCACTCGTTGGCTTGTCGTCGGGCGATATAGCGTCGATGGCTTACAACATGCAAGTGGCGTTTGCCACCACCGTTATCGGCTTGTTCGCAGGTGGCATCGGCTTCGTTGTCAAGTCGGTTCGGCAGCGTTGGTACCGCAGAGATATGGGTGCGCTCAGCTACATTGCCGATATGTTGGACGAAAACCGCAGCAAATAAGTTATGAGAAGACGACAGATTAGGCTCAGCCACGACGAGGACGACGACCCGATGAGCGTTGTCAGCAACCTCTTCGATGCCGCAATGGTGTTTGCCGTCGCACTGATGGTGGCACTCGTTACCCACTACAAGATGACCGAAATGTTCAGCACGGAGGACTTTACCGTGGTGAAGAACCCTGGCAAGCAGAATATGGAAATCATCTCGAAGAAGGGCAAGCAGATAGACCGCTATACTCCGTCGAAGAACCAAGACGCCAAGTCGGGCAACAAGGGCAAGCGTGTGGGCACCGCCTACCAACTTGAGAACGGCGAAATCATCTATATTCCAGACGAATAGAAACGAATCTGCAATAGGGTAGTGTTGCCGACGCTCCTCCATATAGCTTCGGCAGCGAAAGGGCATATCGCCCACAGCCTTGCTTTTCTCACACGCTCTATTTCTATTCCATCGGCTTTTCGCCGCCCATAATTTCGTAAATATTTTTCACGAGCGAGCCTCTTACACAACTCGCTCGCTATCAATGCTTTATAAAACCTATTGTTTTGCGTTCCAAAAGCGTAGGTTTTGCGCGGTAAAAGCGGCTGTTTTGCATCGCAAAACAGCCGCTTTCGCAATGCCAAACCGCAATTGCCGTTTTTCTTCAGAACTTTCTTTACAAAAGCGAAGCTGTTTTCACGTGCTGGTTCAAGGTTTCTACTAGAATCCATAGGAGAACTAGAACCCCTACACACCCCTGCTTCCCTTTCACCATACCACCTTTCATACACCAACAAAAAAATGCTAAAGCACTGCGCTTTAGCATTTTTTTGTTTTCGTTCTCCTCTTCCAATCCTCTGTGCGTAAGCACTTGGGAGGGTGGGGAGTAGGCGGGAAGCGGTTTATCGCTTCATCATAAATATCTGGTTGCCTGCGTTTTTAATGTCGTTTATGTTCAGACGCTGGTTCAGTGTGGCACCGTTTATGCTGCGAGCGGCATTGCTGTTTTCTGCCTTGGCGTTGCCTTGCTCTTCCGACTGGTCGATTATGCCATTTGCATCTGTTGTATAGTTCATTGTTACGGTCTTGCCTTCAGGTGTTTTCCAGTCGCCTTTGAAGGTTATCATACCGTTGTCGAGGGTAACTGTTATCGAACCGCCACTGAAGAATCCGAATGTTTCTCCACCTTGACCGTCGAACGCCTTGTAGTACGAACCTGCAGGGAACTTGGCACTGCCTCGCTTGAACATCATTCCACCTATGAACTTTCCGGGTTCGTAAACGGCTCCGGGCACAGGCATAACCACGTCGTATGTTCCTACAATGGTGTTGATGTCCATTGGCACCTTGAATGTTGTGAGGAGCACGAGGTTAAGATATTCGCCCGCACCTACGATGAATCCTTCTTCGTCTACGTCGCAATTGAGGAATGTAAGGGTGTAGTCGCAGTACTTATCAGTAGCTTTGACATATCTTCCGCTAAGACTTCTTGGGGTGAAGTTCACATCTTCTTTGATATAACTGTAAGTAGAGTTGGGGTCTTTGTTCACGAAAGTGAGCTTTCCGTCGTATGTGAAGCGTATTTTCCCGTGGCTTCTAAGCTCTCCTTCAACCAACAGATGGTAGGTGCCATCGCCTTTTTGCTCTACATTCAGGGTGCACATTTTCAGCGAATCGAGGAATCCGTCCACCTTTCCACTGTTGTCCACCTTGTTGGTTTCTATGTAAACGCTCTGCTTTCCGTATATTCCGCTTTCGCCAATGTTGTCTATCAGCGAGTAGGTACCTGCTGGAAGTACGGCTTTGTCTGCATTTGCCGATGCTGCTGCCATCACCGTCAGTCTTATGTCGTGCTTGTTAATCTCTTTTGGCAGACCGCCCTGTGTGAGCTCGCCGTCGCACAAGTGAAGCGTGTATGCGGCTATGTTGTCCTTTACGGCTCCGTAGTAGATATTGTACGTGTGCGTAGCTTTCACGTCGGCATAATAGGAAGTGTTGCCTAATTTATCGAAAGTAACTTCCTTGACGTCGTCGCACGAGAATTCTTTCACCTCACCCGACTTCATGTGTAGTTTCATCAGCCAATTCTCTTGAGCGAATGATGTCGTTGCGATACAGCATGCGGCAATTGCCACAAAAAGAGCTTTTTTCATACTTAATTATTTATTTTAAAAATTTATAGTTTAGCTATGTTATGATGAAAACAATGATAATCTTGTATCTTGTAGCCTCTAACAGTTTTATACCTTAATTATTTTTCGGCGCAAAGAAACTAATTAAAAGCGGTATAGCAAAATATGGGTAGTTAAAAAACACTAATACCCGAACTGCCACCGCCCTCGGTTTCGGGTAGGAAAAATTGGGAATGGCAATGCAGGAAGTCCGCCGAAGAAAGCGATGATATGGGTAGGAGCGTGGCTCATCGCACTTTTGGCACCGAAAGAAAAGAAGGTTTATATAGTGTTTCTAGCTTTTCTAGAGTTCCTAGGCTTTCTAAAGCAACACCTAGAAATACCTTGCTTTTGTAAAGAAACTTCCACAGAAAAACGGCACTTTCGTTTTGGCATTACGAAAGCGGCTGTTTTGCACGGTAAAACCTACGCTTTTACCGTGCAAAACAGCCGCTTTGGGAATGTAAAACAATAGGTTTTGCAATACATTGGTTATTAATAGGTTAGACAATACTTGGGGTTGTGAAAAATATTTACACTTTTACCACTTTCTTTTTGTTCGTTTACATTTTTCAAATTCTATATTGATACTTTTGCATAAGTATAGTATGGAACGCTTTCCTTTTCTGGGGAAAATGAATTATTTTTGTTTTTTTCAAGCAGAAAATTTGCTTCGTAAAGAATAAATGTTTATATTTGTAGCATAATTAAGACTATAGTATCTAAGTCAAAACTAATAATAGAAATTTTTAGTTCATCACTTTTAGAAAAAAGTAGTATAATAATCAAAACATTAAGAGAAGTCTAAAGAAGGGGCTGACTACCCAGTTTGACAAAAGAAATGGAGCCAGAAACCATTAAAAAAACGGGGCGGATACGAAAAGCCACACGAGTAGTAAACTTAACAAATAATAACTATGTCTAATAAAACCAACAACAAAAGATTTTTAGTAACCTATGCAGACCAAGAAATTAGTAAAGCTGCTGCAGTAAAACTGTTAAAAGTAGACCAATCAAATGTAAAAGAAGGAGTTTCTTTTATGTCTGCTGACAGAGAGGCCTTGAAAGATAATGTCTTGCACTTTGATAATCTTGGTATTTCGCTGCTTGAGCTTACATCGGAAAATGCAAAGAAGCTTGCAACCCAGAAAGGTATCTTGGCAGTAGAAGAAGATACGAAAGTGTATGCATTGGACATTGAGATTGAAGGGGTCGATCCTGATTATCAGCCAGAAGTTTATATCAATCAGGAAGAAATGGCTAAATTTAAAGCAACAAACAATAGCAAAGGAGGGGCAAAAGTTAAAAGCGACCTTCACCCAAAAGAAGACTTTGATAAAACTATTGAAACATCTAAATTTCAAAAAGAAGATATGGTTGTGGGAGATAAGGTTGCTCCCGAAGAAGAAACTATGCCTTTCAACTCTAAAAAAAATGTAGGTAAAAACAATTTAGTTGTCGACAGACCATGGGCTGCCGAAAAGCAAATTCAATCGCAAGAAGGCGGTTTTGCTGGTGGATATAAGAAAGCAATGGTAGATATCTTCTCGTCAGTGTTAGATGCAAACCTCAAAAAAGACGTTTCAGAATCTTGCGATGTTGCCCCCGATTCAGCAGGAGCTCTTAATACCGTTGCGAATGTAAATCCTTCATATGTTCCTTGGAATATCAGAATGGTTAAAGCACCTGGAGCATGGGCAAGAGGCTACGATGGAACGGAAGTAAAAGTTGCCGTATTGGATACGGGCATTGATTATAACCACCCTGATTTATACGTTTATGGTGGTGCCGACTTCACAGGTTCAGGAAGTTACATGGATTACAATGGACACGGTTCGCATTGTGCTGGTATCATTGCTGCAAGAGAGTATCGAGGTCAAACTGTAGGTGTTGCTCCTCGCGCCAAACTCTATGCCGTAAAGGTTTTGGATAATGATGGAAGTGGATATACAAGTAATATAATTGCAGGAATGGAGTGGTGTGCAAACAATGACATTCGAGTGGCAAGTATGAGTTTAGGTGGTTGCTATGCTCCAACTATTGCTTATGGAAAAGCTGTTTCGAGATGTCAGAGAAATGGGGTTCTTGTTGTTGCATCGGCAGGAAACAGTGGAAACTATAAATATTTCCCATGGGTATGTGCTCCTGCAAATTCAGTCTCAACCCAAGAGGATGATTGGAGTGGAAGTCCGATAGCAGTTGGTGCTGTTGATAGTAATAATAATCTTGCTTATTTCTCATCAAGAGGACAAGAAACTTATCCATGGAATCGGGTTGGTTGTGTTGCTCCTGGAGTAAGTGTCAGATCAACCTATTTAAATAACGGTTATGCGTATATGGACGGTACAAGTATGGCTTGCCCACATGTTGCAGGACTTGCAGCTTTGCTATGTCAACAATGGCCATGGGCAAGTGTATATTGTATTAAGAAACAACTATTATATGCTACCTATTGGAGTCATGGAGATAACAGCTGCGAGGAAAGAGGATTTGGTCTTATCAATTGTGAGAGGGTGGTTTCGAACATTGAGGTAATGCGTGGCACTTGGTATTCATACTATCTGTTAGTTTAAATGCAACACGAAACAACACACAAAGATAACAGCTTAGTGTGAAGATATCGTTGTAGCTTTGACATTGATGTGTAAATATTAAAATTGAATATTATGGACAAAATAAGTTTTGAACTTCAAAGAGAGATGAACTCAAGACCGTTCGGAGAATTTGATGTTATTATCACATTGATGGAAGGCGTGAATGCAGAATCTCTCAACTTGAAAAGCTATCGGGTGCTGATGAGCAACATCTTGGCTGCCAGACTGACTGCAAAAGAAGTGCAGGCATTGGCACAGAACGAAGGTGTTGAAGCCATAGAGCCTGATGCTAAGGTAGGGATACTGTAATTTGATAACATTAATACAAACCTGCTCAGATTGGTTTGCCTTTCAAGGAATATAAGTTATTCAATGAAACAGCAAACAAATTGAGCAGGTTTGTTATTTAGATTGCTTGGAGAGTATATATTTTTGGTTTAGTGAATCTCTTTTCCAAAGCAATAAAGACAGTGGAGCCAGAAACCATAAAAAACGGGGCGTATACGAAAAGCCATACGAGTAGTAAACCTAAATAAGTAAAAACTATGTCTGATAAAAATAACAAAAGATTTTTAGTAACCTATGCAAATCAGGAAGTTAGTAAAGCTTCTGCAGTAAAACTATTAAAAGTAAACCAAGCAAGAATGAAAGAAGGAGTTTCTTTCATGGCTGCCGACAGAGCTGCTTTGAAAGATAATGTCTTGCACTTTGAGAACCTTGGAGTTTCAGTACTTGAGCTTACATCGGAAGAAGCAAAGAACCTTGCAAATCAGGAAGGAGTCTTGGCAGTAGAAGAAGATGCGAAGATGTATGCATTTGACATAGAACCTGAAGGATTCGATGCAAATTACAAGCCAGAGGTTTACATCAATCAGAAGGAAATGGAAAAGTTGGAAGGAACACAGGAGAATATTGAAGGGGTAAGAGTAAAAAGCAACCTTCGCCACAAAGGTGCTTCTCTTGAACCAATCAACTTGCTCGAAGTTCAAGAAGAAGATACGGTCGTGGGAGAAAAGACAGTTCCAGAAGCAGAATCTTTGCCTTTCAACTTTGAAATGCTTTCGGATAAAAACAAACTATTTGCCGTTGAATCGTTAGCAGACGAAAAGCAAACCCAATCGCAAGCAGGTGGCTTTACCGATGGGTATAAGAAGGCAATGATGGATATGTTCTCATCAATGTTAGATGCAAACCTCAAGCAAGACGCTTCGGAATATTGCGATGAGGAAGCCGCTTCAGTCGAAGGCATTGAGTCGGTTGAAGCTTTAGCCACTTCGTATATTCCTTGGAATATCAAATTAGTGAAGGCACACAAAGCATGGGCAAAGGGATATGACGGAACAGGCGTGAAAGTTGCCGTGTTGGACACAGGTATTGATTATAACCATGACGATTTATGCGTTTATGGCGGTGTCGATTTCTCTAACTCGGGAGATTACATGGATTATAACGGACACGGTACGCATTGTGCTGGTATCATTGCTGCAAGAGAGTATCGGAAAAAGATTGTCGGTGTTGCTCCTCGTGCCAAACTCTATGCCGTAAAGGTTTTGGATAATGATGGAGGTGGATATACAAGCGATATCATTGCAGGAATGGAGTGGTGCATAGAAAATGGCATTCAGGTGGCAAGTATGAGTTTAGGCGGTCCTCAAGGTCCGTCTGTTGCTTATAATAACGCAATTTCGAAATGTCAGCTACATGGAGTTGTTGTAGTAGTAGCGGCAGGAAATAGCGGACACACTAACTACTTCCCATGGGTATGCTCTCCTGCAAACTCAGTCCAAGCGAAAACGTGGAGCGCAAGTCCGATAGCAGTTGGTGCAGTAGATAAAAGAAACCAAATAGCTGATTTCTCATCAAGAGGGCATCAGTATTTGCCATGGAACCCTGTAGGTTGTGTTGCTCCTGGAGTAAAGGTCAATTCAACCATTCCCGGTAACAAATATGTGGAAATGAGTGGTACAAGTATGGCTTGCCCACATGTTGCAGGACTTGCGGCTTTGCTATGCCAGAGATGGAATAGCAGCGATGTGTATAAGATTAAGAAGCAACTGCTGTTAGGCACTTATTACAGCCACAAGTATCCACTTATGATGGATAAGGGATTTGGACTTATCAATTGCGACAGAGTAGTTTCAACCTATTATGTAAATATGTTCTTCGACCGTTTGAAAGAGTGGGGCTTGTTATCATAAGAACCATATGAAGCGACACGCCAAAGGCATCAGTTCAGTATGAGGATTTCTCACAGATATTTTTATCAAGCCTTCTCGGTTTAATCTTGTAAAGATAATTCCGTTAAAAAGTAACAACTATGCTTTGGCATTGCGAAAGCGGCTGTTTTGCATTGCAAAACAGCCGCTTTTACCTTGCAAAACCTACGCTTTTGGAACGCAAAACAATAGGTTCTGTAATGTATTGATGTATAATGAGTTATGCAATAGCTGCGCCTGCGAAAAATATTTACACCCTTATGGTCTTTTTTTCGTTCATAAAGAAACGTGAGTTCGGTGTAATAATTAAACGAAGATGCTTCATCTCTTCCTGATTATAAGCATATTGAATTAATAACCAGTTATTTCTTTAAACATCTTATAAAAATAAGATGCTGCCGTAATTCTTATATCTAACATACATTTGCACAGTTATATAGATATATAAACATTGATTGAAATAATGTAAAAATAGCGTGCAAACAAATACAAGAATGCTTTTTTACTAACGTTTTTTCGTAACTTTGCAACCATTATGAGTAAAGGTAAGTTACAGAAATTCGCAGAGATGGAAACATTTAAGAATGTATTCCAATATCCATACGGTGTGATAAGCGAAGTGCCATTCGATATGAAAGGGCATTGGCGCGAACAGTATTTTCACAACGACAACCCCATCATCTTGGAATTGGGTTGTGGAAAAGGCGAATACACCGTGGGGTTGGCACGCCTCTATCCGAACATCAACTTCATCGGGGTAGACATAAAAGGAGCGCGAATATACACGGGTGCAAAGCAAGCATTGAACGAAAACCTGCCCAATGTGGCTTTTCTGCGTACCAGCATCGAAATCATCGACCGCTTTTTTGCCGCCAACGAGGTGCAGGAAATATGGCTCACATTCTCCGACCCGCAAATGAAGAATCCACGCAAACGCCTGTCGTCCACATTCTTCCTGAACCGTTATCGCAACTTTTTGGAGGATAGGGGAGTGGTACACCTGAAAACCGACTCGAACTTTCTTTTCACCTATACCACCTATCTTGTAGAGAAAAACAAGCTGCCCCTGCTTTTCCGTACCGAAGACCTGTATGCCAACGAAACCAACGGCGTGCAGTCAACGGAATTAGACCCACGCACAAAAGAAATACTCGGCATACACACCTATTACGAAAACCAATGGATAGAACGTGGACTGAACATTAAATACATGAAGTTCCAATTGCCGCACGAAGGCGAACTCGCCGAACCCGACATCGAAATCGAACTCGACGACTATCGCTCTTTCAAGCGCACAAAGCGCAGTGGCAAGGACACCGCAAAGTGAACTTGTATCTTAAATAAATAAGGTGAAGTAGGGGAGAAGCCAAAAAGAGTTTGTACTTTTTAGCCCACAGGGTACAACAGCAAAGCAACCGCCGATAAATTTGCGCTTTAATATATTAAGGTGCAGCTGCAAGGAAATAGCATATACCTTGTATTTCAATGAATACCTTGTATCTCAACGAATAAGATGCAGCAACAAGGCAATGGTAGATAATTTAGTATTCCTGATAAATAAGGTAGTAGTGATAAAGAAACCGCCGATAAGCAGCTTCCTGTTTGTTAAAAAAAGTTTACCCTTGAAAATATCTTGCATCTTTTGCTTGTATTTCAGAAAAACTCCTTAACTTTGCACTCGCTTTAAAGGAACAACCATTTGTTCACGAAAAGCAAAATGGTAATCACCATTGGAGAGATGGTAGAGTGGTCGATTACAGCGGTCTTGAAAACCGCCGTGCTGAGAGGCACCGGGGGTTCGAATCCCTCTCTCTCCGCTAATAGGCTTCAAAAGGACTTCACAAAGGTTGTCAATTTAGCCTTCAAAAATTAGCTAATCGTTGTAAAATCAAGGTTTTACAACGATTTTTCTTTGTATATACCTCTATCGCCTGACGGCATAACCCTATGTTTTGACAGTCATTATTCGGTCAAATTCTGCTACATAAACTGCTACACAAAAATTGTAGCAATAAAAAATGTAGCAGTGACGGGATTCTGAATACCATATTGACGGCATCAATTCTTTCTGTTTCAGTATGTTATATATTAACTTTGCAGCCGAGTGCTACACAAAAGAATGATGCATTATGAGAACAAATTTCAAGGTATCCTTCTACCTACGCTCAAACTATGAGAACAAAGAAGGAAAGTCGCCTGTAATGCTCCGTGTATTCCTTAACGGAGAAATGGCAAATTTTGGCTCTACGAAAATTTTCGTGGATAAGACAATGTGGAATAATGCCACAAGCCGGCTTAAAGGTCGGACGGCAGAAAGCTTGTCCGTCAATGCCGCATTGGACTCTATTTCCACTACATTGAATGGAATTTACCGCAAGTTTGAGGATGACGAGTCCCTGTCATTGGAGAAAATCCGTTCTTTCTTTATAGGAAAAGACAGGGAGTACACAACTTTCCTCCCGGTATTCGACAAGTTCAACGAAGACATCAAGCAGCGTGTCGGACACACCATCAGCAAAGACAGTCTGCAAAAGTACAGTGTTTTGAGAAGACATTTCTCAGAGTTCCTTATCCATAAATATGGAAGAAAGGATATAGGACTGACAGAATTCACACCATCCGTGGTACAAGACTTTGAGTTATATCTGAGTACTGTGACAGGCTGCGCTTACAATACGTCGGTCAAGAAAATGAAGGCTCTCAAAACCGTAACCATATATGCACAAAAGCGTGGCTATCTCCTTCACGACCCCTTTCTCAATCATCGTTTCCACTTGGAGCCGGTAAACCGTGGTTTCCTCACGGACGAAGAAATCATGAAGATAGCCAACAAGGATTTCGGCATCCAGCGTTTGGAACTGGTAAGGGACGTTTTCATCTTCTCTTGCTTTACAGGGCTGGCATACATTGACGTGTCCAATCTCACACCGGACAACATCGTCACGCTCGATGACAAGCAGTGGATTATGACCAAAAGGCAGAAAACAAGCGTGGAAACAAATGTCCTACTTCTCGATATTCCGAAGCGCATCATTGCAAAGTATAGTGGAAAGACCTATCGGGACGGCAAACTATTCCCCATACTGACGAATCAGAAGACTAATGCGTATTTGAAAGAAATAGCCGACCTTTGCGGTGTCAAGAAGAACCTGACCTTTCACCTTGCCCGGCATACATTTGCCACCATGTCTTTGAGTAAGGGCGTTCCGATGGAAAGTGTGTCGAAGATGCTGGGACATACCAACATAAAGACCACACAGATTTATGCTCGCATCACCAACAAGAAGATTGAGTATGACATGGAACAGCTTGCCGACAAACTCGGTAAGTTCAACAAGGCAATGGGAATCCGATAATATAATAATGTATAACCCTAAACCAAGAAGATTATGACAACTAAGAAAGAACTATCCTACTTCCGTCTGAAGTTAGAGAACTACCTCAATGAGCATTTCCCCGAAATGCTGAGTGACAAACCATTCATAACGGCAAGAGCCGACGAAGCTCTTACCACCTACTGCGATGCAGTGGCACAAGGCTTCTCGCATCCCGAAGCTGAGAGTATGGCAAGCGAAGTGTTGTATAGAGGACTGCATTTCTCCAAGTACGACACGCTTGTATCTGTCTTGGAGAATGAGTTTGAGAAAGAACTGCCCTCCCCACTCCCCGAAAGACTATCCCCGATACTCCTGAAGAACAAGGCTGTGCAAAGCGTTTTCGACAAGTATGAACTCACGGACGATTTTGGCGCAAGTCCTGAGTATGAGAAACTCTACACCGAACTGACAGGAACAATCGTTCTGCTCATTGAGGTCAATGGTCTGCCAACGATAGGCGGTGAGAACATGACTTGATGCAGCACCATCGGGAGCTTTTGTAGTGTCAAGAGCCAAGATAAACGCTCCGCTCCACACGCCAAGAGTTTGTACCAACACTTGTCTTTTTTCGAGCATAGCTCTCAACAACTCGTGTGTAGCCTGCGCATCTTGTTATTGCTCTTGAACTATTCAAAGCTCCGATTATGAATACAATCATCATGAATCAAGATGTCCACACACCTGCCTTCATCAAGGCAGACGCATCGAACAAAAGCAATAACATCAAGCAGCAGCCGATTTCTTTCAAGCAAGTCCGCCGTTTCAGTTGGACACGCTTCATCGAACTGGTCATCCTGCTCTCCATCGTTATCGGTGTCGTTTGGCTTATCTCAAAGATAGTAACGCCACAGGTCGTTACCGCCGTGTCAGTCATTGCAGGCTTTCTGATACTGCGCTTTATTGTCAGAGTCATTCTCCAAGTTACCTTTACGCTGCTGAGCTTTCTCTTCTGGCTGGCGATACTCTGTGCCATCCTGCTTTGCGTGCTTTGAGAAGCACGACGATGTAATCTGTAAACACTTTCATTTATCGTTCATCAGGTGGTTATCTCGCATTTTGAGATAGCCACCTTTTCTGTTTTCCACTATGGGCGTTGCACTTTCGCTTCCTTTCCAATGCTCCACAATATGCGAAATGAAGAAGACGGATGCTGTTCCCTTTTTATCCGCAAAGGTAGTACGGGGCTTGTGGCTTTCAAAAGGTCAGTGCCGCTGGGTTTGTCTGGAAAATCTCCACACCTATGGGTAGTATTTTCCGCCAAAACCTTGTGCAAGCCTCGCCCCGCTACCTCTATTTTGCTACAAAAAGGAATCAGCATACTCCGATCTTTGGACGCATAAAAAAAATGTCGCTATGGATAAGCAAAAAGTAAATACAACATCTTCGATGAAAAGAAAAGGATATAGCTCCTCCTCTCATTACCGCATTAACTCTGTGGTTGGAAAAAGTGAGCAAGTGTTGGCAATTAAGTTTGTACAATGGGACGTACCCTCTTTGGAGAGCCTTTGTAATAGCAAAGTATATCTCCTACGTGTGAAACTCTATTGTGGCGAGCGTATGAGCCGTGAGGAAAAGAATTGGCTATGTGAAGCGGTGAACTCTAATACCTACTTCCGTACTGCCGTTCCCCTACAAGGCTATCGCTTTGACTTCTTTGACGTGCTGAAGAAATACCTTGTCAATCAGTACGGACAATGGACAGAGTATTACGCACCCGATAGAACAAGCCTAAGAGCCTACCTGTATGGACGTATCAATCAAATAGTTGAAATTCCCAAGTATTAACAACATCAAAACATATACGACAATGAAAGGAACAGAACATTTCACACGGACAATAGCCGAGTATCTCAATCAGCGTGCTATGACAGACCCATTATTTGCCCCTAACTTGTTGAAGCCAAACAAGAATATCGAGGAGTGCATCACCTACATTCTTAATGAAGTGCAGAAAAGCGGTTGCAATGGCTTTGATGATGATGAAATTTTCTCTATGGCTGTTCACTATTATTCAAAGTAGTATCATATCATAACGTGTCAGAGCACGTCTCTTACAAACCCCTGATTTATACGTTATATTTATTGCCCTTTTGATAACGAACTTTTGATATTGACATATATTTGTTCTTCGCTCAATTAAATTTAAACGTAATGGAAATAAAATCATTAGCAATTCTCATCAATGAGTGCGTAATGCTCATGAGGGGGTGTAGGTTACTCTGAAAAATCAATTTTGAGATTCAAGCAAATCTGGGAATCTAAGTTGAATCACTTTATGTCTGTAAAAGGGTTGTGCAAATTCCCAATGAGAGAGAAACTCCCCTCTGTGTATTCCACAGAGGAGATAACCATCATAGGCAGTACAATCAATCGTAAAGGACTGAGTGGAAAGCGCCTTTATACTGCATTTCTGTTGGGAGCAATATTAGGACTCAGGCGGTCGGATATTATCAATCTTACATTCAGCAACATTGTTTGGGAGCATAATACTATTTCTCTTTCTCAAGAAAAGACAAAGAAACGGTTTGAACTTCCTCTTACTAAGGAAGTTGGAAGTGCGCTCATAGATTATCTTAAGAACGAACGGAAGAACGACTGTGCTGACAAACATGTATTCTTGACTTTGAAACCACCCTTATCAAAAGATGTCGGTGGATACACATTATGCCGGGATTCAAACTGCAATATGGGCTTCTGAGGGAATATTGAACGTCAGCATCATGGTATACATGCCATGTGTCATCCTATTGCGAAATGCTTTCTGAGAAATGAACAAATGCTGCCAATGATAGCAAACGTGCTCGCTCACTCCTCTTCCAATTCAACCAAATCATACTCATAGAAAATACATTTCTATTTGATCAGATCAAGAAGTGGGTTCTTGAATCCTATAACATTGTGCTTAATAACCTACTCAAATGATCGAGACAAAGTATCTTTATTGATATTCCATCAAAGCATTATTTTAGAAGAATATCAACAATTCTCTTCCATTCTTTTCCTGAAAGTCTAGATGAACTTGGAACCATAGAATCCCATGTTTGGTTAGACATAGATTTAATATTATTACGGAGTTGTGAGAAAGAATAATTTGACATATCTCCTTCAATAATCTGCGAAAGACAGCCTGACAATGCTCTTGGAATACCTAACATTCTCATAGCTAAGGCTTTTTTGTTGTCAACACCATAGTATACGAATGATGGTACATAAGAATCCTTCATTTCATCTTCGTTTCCACGTACAATGCCTTCCAAAGCACTAAGTCCCCAAGATGCTTTGAATCGCATACTATTCATATATGAAACAAACTCTGAAACACGTATCGTTATATCTTCTAATTTTCTATAGTTTGGGTGAATTGCTGATATTGTATTTAATTTTTCACCTTTGACCCAATTAATAACTAATTTTGCTGCAATCTCAGGATTAAAAGGTGCTTGTATTGAATCTGTTCCTAATTGTGTTTCCTTCAATGCTGCAATTACCTTGATTTTTTGTGCAAGGTTATTTGGATCATTTCTATCAAATAATGCATCTGGCTCCCATGAATCGAGATCAGATATTTCCCGGTTCGTTGATTTTTCATGCATGATATTCAGCACAGAAGGAACAGAGAAGCCTGTTTTGTCAGCAAACTTTAATGCTCCTCCTTTTGAAATGTATTTTGCCTGAATTGACAAGTAAATCTGTTTGCAAAGAGTAATGAAGGTTTCCTTGTCAGAATCGTTCAACAGCGTATATGCAAGTGTGTCCTTAAATAAATCTTCAACATCAGCAACATATTCAGAATCAGTAATATTAAGCAAATGTACAAAGTATTGGAATAATGGACCAAATGAATCAGGATAAGTGTAAATTAATTGATTGATACCATTATCTTCATATAGTTTTTGGGTCACATCTTGTCTTTGCACAAAAAGCTGTGCAAGCACACTTGTGAGTTCCTCTGCACTTTTAGAAATAATTCCTTTTGCTGTTGTAATATTGTTGGTATCATTGAATGGAAGGATAATCTTACCTATGTCATCAACCATTGTACGTCCAGCACGTCCAGCAATATTCCAAAAATCATTTGCTGACAAAGTATTTTTTCTACCTTTTGTGTAAGTATCAAAATACACTGAGGAAACAGGGAAATTAACGCCTTCAGCAATTGTAGTCGTAGCACAAACATATTGGATTTTTCCTTTTCGAATAAGATATTCTATAAGGATTTTTGATTCTTCAGAGAGTCCTGCATGGTGTACAGCAATACCTTTACCAAGCAACTCTGTATAGGTTGTTGGACATCCGATTTCCTCTTCCATAAATTTTTGGACGAGTGTTACATCACTATCAATATTCACTTCTGCTTCAACCCATTCTGCAATAGTTCTAGCTTGAGAGTTAGCTGTTTTCTTTCCTTTACAAAGAATTAGCAGAGTTTTTCCTTTTTCTCCAAATCGTTTCGTTGCGTATTCCAAGATACCTTTTTTGCTACTTGGGGTTGCTAAGTTGATTGAATTCTTTGTCTCGAATTTCTTTTCCTCTTTAATTTGTGGTGTAAATGGTGTTGGAAGGATTGTGTATTTAATCTTTCTTTTTGTCACATGTACACCAAATACCAATTTTTCAGATGGCTTCCAGTCAACCTGAATAGCATTACCACCTCCAAGCCAGTCTTTAATCTTGTCTCCTCTTTCAGGAAGGAAAGGAGATAATAGCATATATTTTGCATCTGGCCTTTCTCTTCGAAGCATTGTGAGTAGAAGCTCCAGTCTTGCACCACGCTCACCATTTTCAATAGTATGTGCTTCATCAACAATGAATAAGGAAACGTCTTCTACAGAACTATGCTGACGTCGTATTAATAAATCCAACTTTTCAGGTGTGGTCACCATGATATCTATATCATCAGATATCAAAAATTCATCTTCAGTTGGATCTACTTCAACAGCTGCCGATGTTCGCTCAACATTAATGCCTAGTCCTTGAAGATCTTCTTTTAGATCAAAATAGACCTGATTCATTAATGCTCTTGATGGAACAATATATACGATCTTTGAATCAGAACGAAGAGAACGAGTAATAAGAATGTTGAACTCTGCCATCAAAGTTTTACCAGCACTTGTTGGCATCTGGAGTACAATAGCATTTGCTGCAACATTGAGCATATTGTCAGCTAAAGCCTTCTGTTGAGAAGGTAATAATTCAAGAAGCCCATTCTGAGCCTTTTGGCTACATAACTGCTTGATCTTATCATGGAAGCCTGTGTTGCTCCAGATAGAATTTTTGATTAGCAACTGTAGATCGTTCCATATAATCTTGAAGAAATCAACAAGACGTGAATCCTTGTTCTGAAGGTCAATTGCAACATCAATATGCTGTCGTATAGTAGATGTAATCCTTCTTTGCTGAGTTGAATATCCATTAATTAGGTATTCTGCAGTATCAGTAACAGCTTTAGATACATGATATATCCCAACAAGAGACAATGCTGCTGTCTGTTGCAGAGCTATATCCATATTAGAAATGTAATTCTGTTCGAATTCACACTGTTCATTACGTAAAGCCTCAATGAGGGTAATTGCTTCGCGTATATCTGAGAAGCCGTTATGCTTTCTGATTAACAGAAGCAAACTTTTCAATACTGAATATAGAGTTCTTTTCCCCCAGTCTGTTTCTTCCTCTTGAAAATGCTCATCAAAACCTTTTAAGTTTAGTCTTGCAGATATTGTCTTGTCCATTTTCAAGGCGAGACTTGCCAACAAGAAATAATATATTATCTGCTTGTCCTTGAAATCATAACCAATGGTATTCTCAAAGACATTTTCAGCATATTCAAGTTTAATAGGAAAAGATTTAAGCAGTTTGTATGCATTTTCAGTATAATCAAGATCACTAATATCTGAAACAAGTGAAGCATTTGACAACATAAAACCAATACGGCACAAGAAGTCCATCTCATCCTGACAATATTCCTGGTTTGGATCAAGAGGATTCTCCCAATACAAATCTTCACTTTTGTGAAGCAAAGATTTAATAGAGTCATCTTCTAAAAGCGTATCTAGTAATGCTGATTTCATTTCGCTAATTCAGTTACTTTCTTATAAAATAATTCAACTGTTTCTGCTATCGTTTTCTCTGTGAAAGAAAAGATTTCAAAATTTACTTGACCTGGTCTAAACTCATCAACACTTGATTTAAATTTTCCAAAGTCCTTATCCTTGTCCAAACATGTGTAATCTCTGACAAGCCCACATCCGTATGTGATATGATATTTGTCTTTTTGTTTAGCGTGCATCCAAACGACCAAACATCCTAAGGCGGTAGCATCCTCCGTGACAGAAATATGTCTTAGATATTCTGTAAGTCTTTGAAGCACCATAGGCTCGTCGTCATGATGAATCTTCTGACTTTTATACAAAGAATCCTTGTTAGCATCAACTACACCTGGTGGATTAGATTTCTGCTCTGAGACTTTTGCTTCAGCTAAAAGCAATGTTATAGAACCATCAGATTCTTTCCTATATCCAAGAGCATCAAGTCCTCTACCTGGCATATCGTATCGTTCACGAGTGGAAATGTTCTTAAGTGGGATAATATATCGTTCTCTATCTGGAAGCTTTTCTTCAAAATAATATGTTGTAAGAAGTTCTCCGAGATCGCTTCTGTAAATATCATTAAGAGGATTAGGAACTTCTCCTTTTTCCCTCGCCGGATCAATGAAAACAGACTGAGATTTAATTATGCTGATTAAAGCATCTGTATTAAGATCACAATTTAAAGCTGCAGCTTCTTCCAAAACAGCAGTATCTACATAAGAGCGTTGCTGAACATAGCGTTCAGCAAACTTGTCTATAAATTTATCAAAGACCTTAATTTCGAAGCAATTAAAACGAGCCATCTATTTTTCCAAATGTATCTTGAAAATGGATTTTAATAATTGGTACAAAATTATGAAAATAATTTCTTAATAGCGAACTTTATCATATATTCTGAGTCTAAAATTTCAAAAGTTTAACTGCATAAGTGGAAAGATGGACTGCAATACAACTATATGCTAAGTCAAGAAGACGGATGCTATGTCCTTTTTATCAATAAAGATAGTAGGGGCTTGTAGCTTTTTCGTGCAAAGCTCTCAACAACTAGTGTGAAGCCCCGTAAACCCAAACAACTTATTTCCGCACTGCCGTTCCTGCAAGGCTGGTGTTTTTGACTTTTTGATGTACTGAAGAAATACCTTGTGGAGCAATATGGGTATTGGGCAGAGTATTACACTCCCGACCCTACCAAGCAAAGAACTTACCTAAATGGGTGCATCAATCAGATTGTAGAATTGTAAATCGGCTGACGAAGTGAAAGCCAGATCCCCAGACATTAATAATATCAATACATATATGGCTATGACAGGAATAGAGCATTTCAGAGCATGTCTTTTACAAAACCCTGATTTATACGTTATATTTATTGTTCTTTTGATATTGACATATATTTGTTCTTCGTTCAATTAAATTCAAACACAATGGAAACAAAATCATTAACAATTCTCATCAATGAGTGCGTAATGCTCATGAGGGGTGTAGGTTACTCTGAAAAATCAATTTTGAGATTCAAGCAAATCTGGGAATCTAAGTTGAATCACTTTATGTCTGTAAAAGGGTTTGAACATTACAGTACTTCAATCGGAGAGGCATTTCTTGCTACCTTGCCGGAGGAAAAGGTGTTGATGTCATCTCATCTGCGGCGCAGCATCACCATTCTAGACTGCGTCCTTCTGTCTGGCAGTATTAGTCGGTATATTCCTCAAAAACAAAAATTTGATTTCAGTGGTGAAATTGGTTCTGTTTTCTTGCAATTAATAGACTACAAGAGAGCCATGCGAGTTTCCCAAAGTACCCTTTACGTTTACACCAGGGTGCTTGGTCGCCTTTTGACATTCTTGCATCTTAAATCCATTGACACGTTAGAGGATGTGAGCGATAAACTCTTGTTGGAGTTCGTTGATTCCAGTCAAATCAATCCAGGTCATCGCTTTCAAGTGGTAAAAGAGTTGTGCAAATTCCTTGTTGGACAAGGGCATAAGCCACCATACTTTGGGATGCTGGTCAAAGGTTTCAAATTCCCAATGAGAGAGAAACTTCCCTCTGTGTATTCCACAGAGGAGATAACCGCCATAGGCAGTGCTATCAATCGTAAAGAACAGGGTGGGAAGCGCCTTTATGCTGCATTTCTGTTGGGAGCAATATTAGGACTCAGGCGGTCGGATATCATCAATCTTACATTCAGCAATATTGATTGGGAGCATAATACTATTTCTCTTTTTCAAGAAAAGACAAAGAAACGGGTTGAACTTCCTCTTACTAAGGAAGTTGGAAATGCGCTCATAGATTATCTTAAGAACGAACGGAAGAACGACTGTGCTGACAAACATGTATTTTTGACTTTGAAACCACCTTTTCAAAAGATGTCGGTGAATACACTTTATGTCGGGATTCAAACTGCGATATGGGCTTCTGGGGTTAATGTTGAACGTCGGCATCATGGCATGCATGCCATGCGACATTCTCTTGCAACACGCCTTCTGAAAGATGGACAACCACTGCCAATGATAGCAAACGTGCTCGGTCACTCCTCTTCCAATTCAACCAAGTCATACTTGAGAGTGGACATGGACGGACTTAAAAAATGCTTGCTTCCCATACCTCCCGTCCCTTTGACGTTTTATGAACAGAAAGGAGGAATATTCTATGAATAATGAATCTACTGGCTTTACAAGTCCTCTCGGTCCATTGATGAATGAATATCTTAGTGTAAAAAGACATCAGAATGTTAGTATCAGAAGTATCCTGACTGTATTTTACGAACTGGACAAAATGCCATCGGTACGGCGTATGCAGAATGTAGCAATCACTCAAGGCATCTATCTAAAATGGCTTAAAAACGTTGGTATATGCAGTGAGCGCACAAGATATGCCAAAATACTTGTTCTCAGACAATTTTTGCAGTTTATGTGCCATATGGGATATGCCTCGTACATACCATCATTGCCCAAACGACCAAAAACATCCTATATTCCTCACGTCTACTCAGAGCAAGAGGTGAAAAGTCTGTTCAATGCCATTGATAACACTCTTTTGCAATGCCACCACAATACCACGTGTCTGATAGGCTTGCCTGTCATTTTCAGATTCCTGTATTATTGTGGCGCACGTGTAGGAGAAGTTTTGGCAATTAAAAATTCCGATGTTAACATGTCGGAAGGATTTATTACTCTGACGGAAACCAAGAATCGCAAGCACCGTCTGATCCCACTCAATGAGCAAATGAAAGAGGTTCTATGTACATATATGCATTACAGGGATAAAATGCCGTTGGCTTCCACTGCAGAACCTGATTCTTACTTGTTTGTCAATCATCGGGGGGAGAAAATATCACATACAGCAGTCTATACGCGCTTCAGGAAAATGTTGAAAGCCTGTGGCATCACGCATATCGGGCATGGGGAGGGGGCACGTATACATGACTTGCGGCACACATTTGCAGTCCACTCAGTATATCACATGGTAAAATCCGGTATGGACATCTATACAGCCTGGCCTATCATATCCACCCTCCTCGGTCACCATGACATCTATTCAACAGAACATTATGTCCGTCTGGCATTGGAGATTTATCCAGATCTCTATCAAGCTGATGGAGCCAAGTTAGCTACAATATTTCCAGATATATAAAATTGATTATGAAACAGAAAGATAACATCACAGATATGGCTATGCTACTCAAGGATTTCTTTGAAACATATTTACTTAAAGAGAGAGGAGTAAGCAACCACACGATACGCAGTTACAGCGCAACCTTTCAAAGCCTTTACGCTTTCTTTAAAGACAATAAAGGCATCCGAGCCAATAAGCTATTCGTCAAGGATTTGTCTCGGAGGAGTATCAATGACTATCTTAATTGGTTAGAGATGGAAAAAGGTAATAAGGTTTCGACCCGTAACTCACGACTTGCATCCGTTAAGGCATTTTGCCATTACGCACAGTACAAGGATTTTAAAAATCTCGCAAGATGGCAGGATATTTTGTCAATCAAATCAAAGAAAGCTGATATGCCTTATATGTCTTTCCTTACTCAGGAAGGAATGAAGACGCTACTGTCAGAGGTGCCAACCGATACAATACAAGGTAGACGGCATCTTGCCATTTTGGCCTTCTTGTATGATACCGGCGCTCGGGCCAATGAACTTATCTCGTTCTCTGCACACAATCTTAATCTGACGAAACCCTATCATGTCATTTTGCCGGGCAAAGGACGTAAAAAACGGATTGTTCCCATACACGAGAAACTTGTATTGATTCTCAAGGCTTATATGAAAGATGCCAATATTGAACTAAATAATATTAGTAAGCAACCTCTGTTCGTCAATGCCTATGGTAGAAAGTTGACATCTGCCGGCTTAACTCACATCATCATGATGTATGCCGATAAAGTCAGAGAGAATTTTCCTGCACTAATGCCGAAGAGATTGTCACCTCATTCATTTCGGCACTCAAAAGCAACCCATTTACTACAGGCTGGAATGAATATTATATACGTCAGAGATTTTCTCGGCCATTCTTCTGTCAAGACAACCGAAACCTATGTCAGAATGGACAGTGAACAGAAACGTAAAGCACTTGAAGCTGCGGCTGCCGACATTGTACCTCAATCACAAACTATCGAGGTGTGGAATGACGATGAGAAACTTTTGAATTGGCTCAAAGGGTTGGGTAAATAAATCAAAAGCAGAAAACTAAAAGTAGCGTTGTAACTATCTGTCTTGCAACGTTACTTCTAATTATTATTTTGATATTGTGCTACTTTGGATAATAGTGAACAGCCATAGAGAAAATTTCATCATCATCAAAGCCATTGCAACCGCTTTTCTGCACTTCATTAAGAATGTAGGTGATGCACTCCTCGATATTCTTGTTAGGTTTCATCAAGTTAGGGGCAAACAATGGGTCTGCCATAGCACGCTGATTGAGATACTCGGCTATTGTCCGTGTAAAATGTTCTGTACCTTTCATATTGCTTAGTATTTTGGGATTTCTACTATCTGATTGATGCGCCCATATAGGTAGGCTCTTAGGCTTGTTCTGTCGGGTGCGTAATACTCTGTCCATTGTCCGTACTGATTGACAAGGTATTTCTTCAGCACATCGAAGAAGTCAAAGCGATAGCCTTGTAGGGGAACGGCAGTACGGAAGTAGGTATTAGAGTTCACCGCTTCACATAGCCAATTCTTTTCCTCACGGCTCATCATTTCGCCACGATAGAGTTTCATACGCAGGAGATATACTTTGCTATTACAAAGGCTCTCCAACGGGGGAACGTCCCATTGTACAAACTTAATTGCCAACACTTGCTCACTTTTTTCAGCCGTAGGGTTAATGCGGTAATGAGAGGAGGAGCTATATCCTTTTCTGTTCATCGAAGATGTTGTATTTACTTTTTGCTTATCCATAGCGACATTTTTTTTATGCGTCCAAAGATCGGAGTATGCTGATTCCTTTTTGTAGCAAAATAGAGGTAGCGGGGCAGGCTTACACAAGGTTTTGTCGGAAAATACTACCCGTAGGTGTGGAGATTTTCCAGACAAACCAAGCGGCACAGACCTTTTGAAAGCCACATGCCCCGTACTACCTTTGCGGATAAAAAGGGAACAGCATCCGTCTTCTTGTCATCGCATATCGTGGAGCATTGGAAAAGAAGCAAAAGTGCAACGCTCGTAGTGGGAAATAGAAAAGGTGGCTATCTCAAAATGCGAGATAACCACCTGATGAAATAACATGAAAGGTTTTACAGAGCTGTGCTTCTCAAAGCACGCATAGCAGGATGGCACAGAGAATAGCCAACCAAAATAGAATGCTCAGCAGCGCAAATGTTACTTTTAGAATTACCCTGACTATAAAGCGTAGTATCAGAAAGCCTGCAATGACTGACACGACAGTTACGACTTGTGGCGTTACTATCTTCGAGATAAGCCAAATGATACCGATAACGACGGAAAGCAGGATAGCGAGTTCGATGAAGCGTGTCCAAGAGAAGCGGCGGACTTGCTTGGGAGAAGTCGGCTGCTGCTTGATATTATCGGTTTTATTCGATGCGTCTGCCTTGATGAAGGCTGGTGTGTGGACATCTTGATTCATGATGATTGTATTCATATCGGAGCTTTTAATAGTTCAAGAGCAATAACAAGATGCTCTGGCTACACAAAGACAAGTGTTTGTACAAACTCTTGGCGTGTGGAGTGGAGCGCTTATCTTGGCTCTTGACACTACAAAAGCTCCCGATGGTGTTACATCAAGTCATGTTCTCACTATCGACAGTTGGCAGACCATTAACCTCGATGATCAGAACGATTGTTCCTGTCAGTTCGGTGTAGAGTTTATCGTACTCAGGACTCGCCCCAAAGTCGTCTGTCAGTTCATACTTGTTGAAAACGCTTTGCACAGCCTTATTCTTCAGAAGCATTGGTGCTAGTCTTTCAGGAAGAGGAGAAGGAAGTTCTTTCTCGAACTCACCCTCTAAGACAGACACAAGCGTGTCGTACTTGGAGAAATGCAGTCCTTGATACAGAACTTCGCTTGCCATTACCTCCGCCTCCGGGTGAGAAAAACCTTGTGCTACAGCATCGCAGTAAGCTGTCAATGCTTCGTCTGCGCGAGCAGTTACAAACGTATTTTCATTCACTCTCTCTGGATAATGCTCTCCGAGATACGCTTCCAACTTCAAACGGAAGTAAGAAAGCTCTTTCTTTGTTGTTGTCATAATCTTCTTGGTTTAGGGTTGTACATTATTTTGAGTTGATGCCCATAGCAACATTGAACTTATCTAACTTGCCCGCCAACTGTTCCATATCGTGTTCTATCTTCTTATTGGTTATACGGGCATAAATTTGTGTCGTTTTAATGTTGGTATGTCCCAACATCTTCGACACACTTTCCATAGGAACGCCCTTGCTGAGCGACATGGTCGCAAATGTATGCCGGGCAAGATGGAAGGTCAGATTCTTCTTGACACCGCAAAGGTCGGCAATTTCTTTTAAATATGCGTTGGTTTTCTGATTCGTTAGGATGGGAAATAGTTTGCCGTTCCGATAGGTCTTATGACTGTACTTGGCGATGATACTCTTGGGAATGTCAAGCAATAAAACATTTGTCTCCACACTTGTTTTCTGTCTCTTGGTCATAATCCACTGCTTATCATCAAGTGTTACGATATTGTCCGGTGTGAGATTGGACACGTCAATGTATGCCAGACCTGTAAAGCAAGAGAAGATGAAAACGTCCCTTACCAGTTCCAAACGCTGGATGCCGAAATCCTTGTTGGCTATCTTCATGATTTCTTCGTCCGTGAGGAAACCACGGTTTACCGGCTCCAAGTGGAAACGATGATTGAGGAATGGGTCGTGAAGAAGATAGCCACGCTTTTGCGCATAGATGGTCACGGTTTTCAGTGCCTTCAATTTCTTGACTGATGTGTTATAGGCACACCCAGCCGCCGTACTCAGATATAACTCAAAATCCTGTACTACGGATGGCGTGAACTCTGCCAGTCCAATATCTTTCTTCCCATACTTATAGATAAGGAATTCTGCGAAATGCCTTCTTAAAACGCTGTACTTTTGCAGGCTATCCTTGCTGATGGTATGTCCGACACGCTGTCTGACATCTTCGTTGAACTTGTCGAATATAGGGAGAAAGGTCGTGTACTCCCTGTCTTTCCCGACAAAGAATGAGCGGATTTTATCCAATGACAAGGATTCATCATCCTCGAATTTGTGGTAAATGTTATTCAGCATTGTGGAAATGGAGTCCAATGCGGCATTAGCGGATAAGGCTTCTGCCGTCCGACCTTTGAGCCTGCTGGTAGTGTTATTCCACAGCGACTTGTCCACGAATATTTTCGTAGATCCGAAATTAGCCATCTCTCCGTTAAGGAATACTCGGAGCATTACAGGCGACTTTCCTTCTTTGTTCTCATAGTTTGAGCGTAGGTAGAAGGACACCTTGAAATTTGTTCTCATAATGCATCATTCTTTTGTGTAGCACTCGGCTGCAAAGTTAATACTTAATACCTTGAAAAAGAAAGAGTTGATGCCGTCAATATGGTATTCAAAATCCCGTCACTGCTACATTTTTTATTGCTACAATTTTTGTGTAGCAGTTTATGTAGCAGAATTTGACCGAATAATGACTGTCAAAACATAGGGTTATGCCGTCAGGCGATAGAGGTATATACAAAGAAAAATCGTTGTAAAACCTTGATTTTACAACGATTAGCTAATTTTTGAAGGCTAAATTGACAACCTTTGTGAAGTCCTTTTGAAGCCTATTAGCGGAGAGAGAGGCTCTTTCTCTCGAACTATCACAAACTATCAAATCGTATCAATCTATTGTAATATAGTAGTTTACGCAAAATGTTAATAAAATGAGATTTCACGGAAAATCTTTGGTAATATCATTTTTAGGGTGTAACTTTGGGTGCATAAAACAATACACCTGAAGGTATGAATATCAAACGGAACATCATCTTCACGTTGGAGAGCAGGAAGAAGAACGGAGTTCTTATCACAGAGAACGTACCTATTCGTATGCGCGTTAATTTTGCGTCCAAGCGGATTGAGTTCACCACTGGCTATCGCATTGATTCAGCCAAGTGGGATACAGATAAGCAGCGTGTGAAGAATGGTTGTAGCAACAAACTGAAACAATCGGCTTCTGAAATCAATGCTTCGCTCTTGGAGTATTACACGGAAATACAGTCAATCTTTAAGAGGTTTGAGGTAGAGGACGTAATGCCAACGCCCGAACAGATAAAGGAGGCTTTCAATGCTTTGCACAAACCTGTGAGCGAAGAACCTAAGCCAAAGAAAGAAGCGTTACCTTGTGATTTCTTTCAGGTGTTTGATGATTTTGTCGAGGATTGTGGACGTCAGAACAATTGGACGGACTCCACGTTTGAGAAATTTGCAGCCGTGAAAAATCATTTGACCAACTTTCATGAAGGACTTACCTTTGAGTTCTTTGATGAGCGAGGCTTGAATGACTATGTGGGTTATCTGCGTGATGTAAAGGAGATGCGCAATACAACCATTGGCAAGCAACTGAGTTTCTTGAAATGGTTTTTGCGCTGGGCTTTCAAGAAAGGTTTGCATCAGAACAACGCCTACGACAGCTACAAGCCAAAACTCAAGAGTACCCAAAAGAAAATCATCTTTCTCACTTGGGATGAACTCAACCGTCTCCGAGAGTTCGAAATACCTGCCAACAAGCAGGCTCTCGAACGTGTACGTGATGTTTTCCTCTTCCAATGCTTCACAGGTTTGCGCTATTCGGATGTATTCAATCTCCGCAGAAGTGATATTAAAGGCGACCATATTAAGGTTACAACGGTCAAGACTTCCGATAGTTTGATTATCGAATTGAACAATCACAGCAAAGCAATCCTTGATAAATACAAAGATGTGGCATTTGAAGATGACAAGGTGCTGCCTGTTATTACCAATCAGAAAATGAATGACTACCTCAAAGAATTGGCAGAAATCGCTGGAATTGATGAGCCTATTCGCCAAACGTATTACAAAGGTAATGAGCGTATTGACGAAGTTACACCTAAATATGCTTTGCTTGGCACGCACGCTGGTCGCAGAACGTTCATCTGTAACGCTCTCGCTTTGGGCATTCCTCCGCAGGTAGTTATGAAATGGACTGGGCATAGCGATTACAAGGCTATGAAACCTTACATTGATATTGCAGACGATATCAAGGCGAATGCTATGAGTAAATTCAATCAATTATAACTCCAAGACAATATGAGCAAAGATAAAATACAGAAAGCCGATAAGCAAGATTTATCTCTCGTTGTACGAGCTATTGGTACTGACCTCGAGCATACACAAGTGCGCATGATTACTTCGGCTAATGCCGATATGCTCTTCCATTATTGGAAGGTGGGGCATTTTATTCTCTACCTCCAAAAGAAAAAAGGTTGGGGAAGCAAAGTCATAGATAATCTTTCCAAGGCGATACATTCTAAATACCCTGATAAGAAAGGTTATTCTCGTAGAAATATCTTCTATATGTGCCAGTTTGCCAGTGCTTATCCGTTGGAAGTGCTGAAAGAAATGGATAGGATAGATAGCTTGCTCACGACTCCTACAATAGAAAATATTTTGAGCTTGACTAATGAACTCAATCAAATAGTGCAACAACCTGTTGCACTAATTCAATCCACAGGTAATCAATCGAACACAATTACGCAACAGCCTGTTGCACAATTAGAAGAAATTACTGAAACATTGTCAACAATCTATCACTGCGACATCAGTCAGATAGAGGAAATATTCAAGCATTCCGCCATTGTTCGCACTAACTGGGCGAGCCATGTTATTCTGCTTAATAGTAAACTCCCTTTGGGCGAGTGCTATTGGTACATTATGCAAGCAGTTGCTAATGGGTGGAGTCGCAATGTTCTGCAAATGCAGATAGAAACCAATCTTTTTGCTCGGCAGATTACGACAACGAAAGTGAGCAACTTCTCTGTGCGATTACCCAAACCGCAAAGCGACCTTGCCAATTATCTGATGAAAGACCCATATATCTTTGATATTATGGGACAGACAGATAAAATGGCAGAACGAGACATTGAACGGCAATTGGTTTCGCATATCACCAAATATCTTCTGGAAATGGGTAGTGGTTTTGCTTTTGTCGCACAGCAGAAGCATTTTGAAGTGGGTGATTCTGATTTTTATGCCGACCTTATTCTCTATAACATCCAGCTGCATGCATACGTTGTTATCGAACTCAAAGCCACACCTTTCAAGCCTGAATATATGGGACAACTTAACTTCTACATCAATGTAGTGGACGATACTCTCCGTGGCGAGCATGACAATAAGACCATCGGCTTGCTTCTCTGCAATGGTGGCGATAAGGTGGTAGCGCAATATGCCCTCTCAGGTTACGACCAACCAATTGGTGTGAGTGATTACCAACTATCAAAGGCTATCCCTGATAATCTAAAATCTGCTTTGCCTACGGTGGAGGAGGTTGAGGAAGAGTTAAGTAAGATTGTGGAGCAAGAATACAACTAAAACATTTATATTATGTCCAATAACATCAAGGAATTACTATCTCAGTTATTACCATTACATCATGCTGAACAAGAGAGGCTAAAGAAAGAAAAGAAGGAAGGAAAAAGCTTTAATGTGTTTTCTGCGTTGGATATATGCTCTGACGAAGTACGCTTGCATTCACGTTTACTTGCAACATTACTCAATCCAAAGGCAAACCATGGCTTGGAAAATGAATTTCTCAAATCGTTCCTTATAGCTTTGGGATTGCCAGAGGATTATATTACATATTGTAAAGAGCAGATAGTTGAACGCCCCATAGGAGAAGTAACAGAAGCTACTGGCGGCCGTATAGATATTATTCTTGAAGATAGGGGACATGCCGTTATCATTGAAAATAAGATTTATGCAAGTGACCAGCCTAATCAACTGCTTCGATATTATAACTATGGGTTAAAAACGTTTGGAGAAAATAATTTCAAATTAGTTTATCTTACTTTATATGGTAATGAACCTTCTCCAGACTCATTAGGAGGAGAAGATTTTGAATTTATCAAACTTTCCTATGCACAGGATGTTCTAAAGCTGTTAAAAAAGTTAATGAAGAGTAAACCCCAAAAGCCTGTTCACCGCACCATCAAAGATTATATCACGATTATCAAACAACTTACTCACCAAGATATGGATACAAAATATCAACAAAGTATTATTAAGAAAGTCATTCAATCTAACAATATTGATGTTACTTCCGAATTGCTACTGTTAAGGGAACAAATTGGAGACAAATTAAGGAAAGACTGTATAATTAAGCCCCTAAAAGACCTTGGCTTTAACGAACGTCAAGATGACAATGGAGCTTTATGGAAAAGTTTGAATAGCAAAAGAAATCATTTTATCGTTATTAAAACAGACGAAGCCTGTTGGAAAGAAGCGTGGATTGCGGTTGCTTCGGAGGATAAGACAATCGTGCAGCAATCTAAATTAGATTGCTTTACACATGAACCAACCCAAAATTATCCTTATGGTTGGAGTTGGATTTCTGATAACGAAGGTAACAACTGGCATGATATAGCTCAATATCCCGCAATTGGAAAAGAAGAAGTGCTAAAGTGGATAAAGAATAAGATTAGTGAAATAGAAACTTGTTTCAAAATCTAAGATTTAGAAAAGAAATAAATGGAAGACTTAAAGCAACTCTTAGATTTTGGGGAATCATATCAGCAATTTGTTGCTTATCATTGTTTTGGTGATAAAGCCAAAGAAATACTAAGCAGTCTGCAACTGCCCTATAAAGATATATGTAATTGTAATGACGACTTACACTCCAAACAATGCTTAGCTATTTTTGTCTTCACTGACAATGCTGAAGTATATGTATCTGAAATAGACTCTTTTATTAAACAGTATAAAGGTATAGCTGGTAGCATTTTTATTCTAGACCTGCACTCTAGCATGCAGTATGATTTGTTCAAGGAAAGATGGGAATTCTATAATATTCTTACCTCACAAGATAGTACAGTACAAGATGACATTCTGCACTATCTGCTGTTTTTCCATCATTTCATAGAAACTGTTGGACTCATAGGTATGGATTTTAATGATTTTAGGAGGTTTGCTCGTACAGCAACATATATTACTTCGGGAACAGCCCTCTCGTTAGACCAGCCCATTTATCCTATATCCTATAGCAATAATAATATTCGAACTGTTATGCTCGGGCTGGAGTTGCAAAGCCTTGAAGCAGACAGGACAAAGGAGAATATGGATGTGTTAGCCTCTTTCTTTGAACAACTTCCAGATAATGTAGAAATCATTTGGCAAATTAGTCCTAAGTATGGTCATCCTCACACTGAATATATTGTAGGCTTCGATAAAGCTCCTGTATGGCATACCGATAACCCATAGCGCCCTAATATGACAATACTTCAAATCTCAGATACCCACAATCGACATCGGCTGCTGACCTATTTACCAACAGCTGATGTTTTGGTGCATTGTGGCGACTTTACTGATATGGGTACAGAAGGGGAGGCACTCAACTTCCTGAACTGGTTAATCGAACAACCCTACCGTCATAAGATTTTTGTCACAGGCAATCACGATCTATGTTTATGGGAAGCTGAAAACATAGAAGACTTGCCCAATAATATTCATTTCTTGCAAGACAGAGGCTGTGAAATCGAGGGTGTAAGATTCTTTGGTTTGGCATACAATCATCAAGAGAGCATCATACCGCATGGTGTAGACGTACTTATTACACACGAACCACCTGCGATGATACTGGACAAATCCAACGGAATACATTGGGGAAATCTATCTTTGAGAAATAAGGTGTTGGAAGTAAAACCCAAATTATATCTTTTTGGCCACGCCCATGACGCATACGGCACAAAGCAACAAGGAATGACTACCTTTTCAAATGGTGCCGTCCTTAACGACCATTATCAGTTGTGTAACGCTCCTTTGTTGCATAAGGTTTAACTGATAGTTAATGCGTATTCTAACAGTACTAAATATTTTTTTAAAACGTTTGCTATTTCTTCAAATGCATCTTTAGTTCTCTTTGTTTTTGCTTTATCTTATCCTGTTGTAGCGACAGCTCAGATTGTCGTTGCAGGGCTTGCTCATAATCGACTACCTTCTGTTGCATCTGCTGAATGGCTTTGGAATTGCGGTGCGTGATAAAGATGCTGTCAAGATGTGTAAAGTCTGAAGCGGTGGCTTTGCCTTGCATGCGCAGATAGCGATAGCGGAGGTCGTAATCGGAGGCTGTTTGTAGCTTGTTGGCTCCCATACCGAAGAACCAGCAACTCACCATGACCAACCCGCAAACCAATAAAAGTAGCATACGCTCGGCTAATTGCACGCTTGCAAAGAGCGAGTAGCTCTTATATTCTACAGGTTTTTGTTGCTCACGGATGAGCTGTTGCAAGGTTTCAAACTTCGGGGCAAGTTTCTTGTTTGATTGCGAGAGTGCCTCCAAAACAAAAAGTTGATGTTCTTTGATTTTGGTTCGAGTTTCTTTCGAGAGATGGATTTGCACAGCTTCATGCGTTTTAGCGCTATCTCCCTTTGGATTAGATAGTTGTTCTGCAATAGTAGTGCGCAGTTCTACTTGTGCCTTACTGATGACTTTGCATTCTTGTTTAAGTTCTTCGAGCATATCAAGAACAGGTGCTATTTCGTTATTCATACTGATATAAATTTGATGTGATTAAATTCTACGTTTGCGATTAGCTCTATTGCGAAGTTTCTTTTGAAATCGAAGTTCATCAACATCTACGCCATTACTTGGTGTTGGCATAGAAAACACTTCACTAATTGCTTCAGATAGGTCGGTAATAAAATTGCTTTCATCTACAGGATGTGCCATAGGCTCATTTTGTAGATTAATTTGCTCTTGTTTGTGAGAATTTCGTTCTATCTCTGCATTGAGGCGCAAGAAAGAGCAGGAACGGTCTATCTCTGAACCACAGAAGCAACAACCGTCTTTCTGAAAGATGACACCCTGAACAACATTGGTATTACCTTTTGTTTTAAAACGAGTGGTAATACCTTGTTGCTCTAATTCTGCAACAAAATCTTTCCAAGTCTGAGATTGAGGTAATACAGCCTTGATAGTATCGAATATCTCATACTGCAATTTATCTTCACCTCTCAATCGTGATCGGTTTACCTCTTGCTTTCCTTCGCCAATGGTTAGACCATAACGCTCAGTCAGTTCTCTACAAATCTTCGTTGAACGATACTTTTCGTTGTGGTCGCTGATGGTCTTACCATTGTTACCGATGCGATTGATGCAAATGTGCAAGTGCGGATGCTGGCGGTCACTGTGCCTTACAATAAGGTTCTGTGTGTCGCCATAGCCCATTTCATGAAGATATTCGTTGGCAATCTTCACCATTGTTGCATCTGTCAGTCGTTCTGAATCATGTGCCGAGAATGAGAGTATGGTATGACAAACAGGTTTATGTACATTCGGACGCATAGAGGCTTGCAAGTTGAAGTCGTGTGCAATGTCATTTGGTAAAGAACTGCGCACGCCATTAGCTTGTAAAACCTTGACTTGACCTTCACGCTTGCTAAGCATATAACTGACAACTCCGCTGAAGTTTGTTCCTTTAATAATCTTGGCTATCATGGCTTCAATCGTCTCATAAGTTCATGAATAAGTTGTTTCAGTGCATTCAATTCTTCATTGAGTGCAGAGATGCCGAAAGCATTGAGTCGATGGGCAATTTGGTTAAGATTGTTAGCCATGCCAGAAACTGTACGGATGAGTTGCATTTCCTCTGCCTTGATTCGGCTCTTTACTTCTGCATTTGTAATGAGCAGCCGTAAAAACTCTGTTCGAGGAATTGAGGCTTCACGTGCTTTTCCCAATAAGGTGTAGTACTCCATTGTATTAAGCCGAAGAAGCACTTGATATTTCCGTTTCTCTGATAATGTCTTGGTGGGTCGCCCACCTTTATTCTTCTGTTCCATTTTTTATTTTTTGATGAGACCAACGGGATTTTTACCTCCCAAAGGTGGGAGCAAGTAGGTTTTGAGATACTCAAAACACAAACTTGCTTCCCGGATAAACACTATCTTCTGATGCCACGCTTCGTAGTCGGTAACGAAGGTTGACTTTCTTGCACTTTGGACTGAAAAACAAGCCATTCGTTGAGGTCTTTGTGAGTTTGATAGCGAACAGATCCATCTATGACAGATGGGTAAAACTGCTTTAAAAATTCAAACGATTTTCGTCCTGCTTCATCATTGTCCAGAAAACTTTCAACTTGTTTGTAGCCTTTTATCTTCTCTTGAATGCGTGGCAAAAGAGCCAGAGAATTAAGAACTATGGTGTCGCAAGTTGAAGGAGGATTTAGCGTTTGCCACGAAAGAAAATCCATAAACCCTTCAAAGATTTGTAAAACGTCTGTGCCTTTACTAATAGTTGTAATCGCTTTTGGAGCAATGCAGCCTTTGAAATAAGGACTACGAATTTCCCATCCTCCAGCATCGTTTGCAAACCCAATGGCATAGTATGTCCGATTAGTATTATTGTAATGAACTTCAGAGCAGAATCTATTAGCGATACTGATAGGTATTCCTCGCTCTGCGATGTAACGTAACAAATGAGGATTGGTAAGTGATTGCACAGATATGATTTCTAATTTGTGCTTGGAGATTTTTCTTCCACCGCCAAAAGAAAAATCTTGTTGCACTATTTGTTTTGAACCGGTTAGAAATTCAATGGCTTCGTTCATGGTACAATGCTGTAAAGCACGCACAAGGTCAATAATATCTCCATGTTCGCCAGTTCCAAAGTCATACCATTGGTTGCGCTCTGTGTTAACCTTGAATGATGGTGTACTTTCTTTGCGCAGCGGAGAGCAGTACCAAAAGTGAATACCTTGTACTCGTGCAGGTGAATAACCCTGTTGCTGCAAATAATCTGTGATAGAGATTTGCTTGATATTTTGTATTTCCATTGTGATTTTGTTTTGAAGTTTGAAAAGAATAACTCTCAGCCTTTTTCTTTTGGAGACTGAAGGGTTTAGGATTGGTCGGACAGTCGTGCACTATAGGCACACCTTCACGTCCGACCAAGTTTGTTTCTCTTTGGTCGGATTAGTTCAGGTATATATAGCCTGTGTCCGACCGACCAATGGTTTTAGGGCAGATAATCTTTGTTGAGCCGATATTTTCCTCGTTCTTCCTTGACCACCATGCCTTTGTTGAGCAGAAATTGCAAGAGTTCTTTGAGTTTGGTTTGCCCATAGGATTGTCCAACTACCTTAGCATAAGCCTTTTGAAGTGCTGCGATGAGTTCGCCATATGGCAAGACTTCGCGCGAAGAGAAGGCTTGTGCCAATGCATTTCGATGCTCCGTGTCGCTTAGTTCGTGGTAGGAATATGGGTGGGACTTGCGCTCGTTGTCCGTGTAGGTAGAATCGATTTCGGGAACACACACCTCATCTTCCATTTCCTTGAGCCGAAAAGCGAATTTGTCAAAGGGTTTGGAACGAATGATGGAAGGTGCAACAATACTGCGTTCAGGCATAGTGTTGTCCTTTGTGATTTGAAGAACTGTTTCAGCCTTGTTGTTGAGTTCCGTACCAATATGTCCTCGTGCGTTGTCGTCGCCCTTGTTGAGGTGAAACACGGTCTGAATATGGATATTCTGTTCACTTGTCCACTGCATTAGATCACCTACCAACTTGGTTGCTTCCGTAGAGTTATTGATGTCGAGCATCAAATCACGAATACCATCAATGACTACCAAACCCACGTTGGGCGTATTGTAGATGGCATAGCGAATGATTTCTCTGCGTTCGTTAGGGTCAGCAATGGCCCTAAGATGACTGAACTTTAAATTCTGCGGTTCCTTGTCTATCGGTAGTTTTGCCAATTTCAAAATACGTTGCATCACAAGTTGACAATGATAAGGACTTTGTTCCGTGTCAAAGTAAAGTATAGTGCGTTTACTTTCAGGAAATGATGCCTGATATTCCAGCACCTGCCCATTGACAAGGGCTGCTGCAACGATGGCACTCACATTGAAAGTCTTCTTAGCTTTCGCCTTACCTGTCGATACACTGAAATTGCCCAACGTGCCGATGATGGCTTCGCCTGCTTGCAGCACAACGGGCGGAAGCGAGAACTCGTCCGTTACATGAATGAGCGACTTTCGCCAAATGTTTTCATAATCAGTTGTATTCATCATCGTCCTCCTGTCTTTCGTCCTGCCAGTTCGAGTGCAAGGTCTGCATCAACAATAATCTTACGACCGATTTGTGTAATGGCACGATTGATTTTACCACTCTGCTTTATGCGGTTAGCTGTAGGCAAACTACACCCGAAGAGGCGTGCAATGCCAGCCAACCCGTAAACATATCGCTTTTCTTCTTTGGAGGAAGAAGCCTTTGTTGATTCCCTGCTCGTGGATATATTACCGTGTTGTGCAAGGAAAAGTAATTCTTCACCAGTCATCTGCCAAACAGGCTTGTCCAGTAATTCGTTTATCGTCATAATCCAATTGTTTTGAAATGAATAACTCGCCCTTGCGCATAGGGCATTCAGTCAGGTCTGACGATGCAAAAGTAGAGGGCTTTTAATACTCTTCCAAGAGGCAGAGAGATAGCGGGAAGTATAAGGAAATGCGAGGATATCAGCGACTATCAAAAACGCTAAATATATATTCAAAAAGTGGAATGTGTTCGGATAAACGCACGTTGTTTTCAATCATCATTGATTGTTTAAGAGATTCCTTATGGCTTCCTCTCACTAAAAAATTATTTCCTGTAGCGTGAAAGTTCCGTTTTTCTTCGTTTTATTCATTATAAGTTCATATCTTTGTAACTAATATTGAGATATACAATTATCTAATGGGACAGAAGAAAGAGCATAGCAATAATATGAACTATATTTGGAAAGTTGCAATTTTGCAATTTTGCAGTGTAACTCAATGTTTATATAAAAGCTTTTGACAGCCGTTGAACTCACATCAACCAGTGGCTCTCCACCATAGCTCTACTATCGTTGTTTGCGGAATATTTTCTTTTATTTGCTATACATAAATAGGTGTTGCAAATGCTATGCTAAAAATACCAGAATTCATTTTTCAATGAGCAATACTGCTATTTTATCAACATAAACGCCATAAAAGACTATAAAAAAAGCGAACAAAGCAATTTGTTATTGCTGACAAAATCACTAAATTTGCACAAAACGCAATTAAAATTGCAAGTATAGGGCAATATAATACGCCTATCTGCATTATATAATTATATAGAATATAAGCATCAAATATAAGTAATCATGGATAAGAATTTCAACCGACTGAAAGTTGTTCTGGCAGAGAAAAAGAAAACCAACAAGTGGTTGGCAGAGCAATTAGGAAAAGACCCTGCAACAGTGAGCAAGTGGTGTACGAACATCGCACAGCCTGGGATTGAGACACTATATCAAATTGCGGAGTGCTTAGAAATTGACATAAGGGAGTTGCTTACTCCCACACGGGAAGAGAATATAGTAATCTACCGAAAGTAAATTTAACAACGTTTATGGTACAGGAATCCAATGCAGCAGCTTCTCAGAACGAGAGAGTACTGGCGGAGAAGGAGATGGTTTGTTCTTTGACAAATCGTGTGGTGAAGGCCACAGTGAAAGAAATGACCCTACAGTCTATGATTGCAATGATGACCGAAGAGTATGGCTTCGCTCTAGAGGATATGGAACGAGACTTCAAGGTTAAGTATGAAGACGCAAATGAAGATAAGTCAAAGACTCAGAAAGTTGATTTGGCAATCTTTAATGCTGGTCATGCTCATGACTCAGATGAACTTATCCGTTTCATTATTGTAGCTAAAGATGCCAAGGTGAAGCCTACCGACAAGAGAGCTGGCGTTGAAGCAACAACCGAAGGTATTCTCGGCTCTACCGATTGTGATTTTGCTTGCTGGACAAATGGCGAAGACCTCCAGTATGTGTATTCATACGAGGATGACTTTGGTCAGGTAACTTGCGAGGCTATTTCTGATTTCCCTGCAGAAGGACAGACTATTGAAGATCTCGAAGCTCAAGGTGAACGTGCCATGCCTCGTAAACCTGCCAACGAGTCTTTGGTAAAGACATTTAAGCGTTGCCATGATTACATTTATGGAAATGAGGGCATGAAGAAGACCGCTTTCTGGGAACTCCTCAACCTTATTTTCTGCAAGCTCTATGATGAAAAGCGTCGTTTCTCTGATGCCAAGCAAGGTATCAGTTATCGTCGCCGATTCTGGGTGGGTGTAAAAGAGCAAAACACAG
This sequence comes from Prevotella intermedia ATCC 25611 = DSM 20706, assembly GCF_001953955.1. Taxonomy (NCBI): domain Bacteria; kingdom Pseudomonadati; phylum Bacteroidota; class Bacteroidia; order Bacteroidales; family Prevotellaceae; genus Prevotella; species Prevotella intermedia. Next base: position 603,724 of record NZ_CP019301.1, on the reverse strand, counting down.
AAAAAGGACAAGCTGCTGTTGCAGAACGCATCAAGGGACTTTTTGAAGACTTGAAGGAAAGCAATATATTCAAGGATGTGTTTGATGGCAATGAACAGATTATGCTATCTAACCGTGGACTTGCCTTTGTTGCAGCAGAACTTGCAAAATACTCTTTTCTTGATGCAACTGTCGATGTTAAGGGTACTGCATACGAGACAATTGTTAGTAACACCCTAAAGCAAGAGGCAGGTCAGTTCTTTACTCCACGTAATATTATCAAGTGCATGGTTGAGATGCTTGACCCAGACCAGAATTGTCGTGTGCTCGACCCTGCATGTGGTTCTGGAGGATTCCTCGTGATGGTGCTCGACCATGTACGCCGAAAAATAGCAAAGAACCTTTATCCTGACCTTGATGATGTGCGTCTTGAAGCAAGATACAACTCTCCAGAAGTTAATGATGCTGTTCGTGAGTATGCTGAAAAGATGATATTCGGTTTTGACTTCGACCCAGACTTGAAGAAAGCAGCACGAATGAATATGGTTATGGCAGGTGACGGTCATTCAAACATATATAATATCAATTCTTTGGACTACCCTTTTGGCAGCAAACCAGATGTTCCTCTTATTGCTAAAGCTGTAAATGAAAGTATAAAACATAGTGCAGACAAAGACTTTCATTTTGAAACAGCAGAGAATAACGCACAGGGTAAGTTCGATATGATTTTTACCAACCCACCATTTGGAGCAAAGGTAGAAGTTGACCAGGAGATAGCCGAAAGATATGAACTAAACAGCAAGGCTCCTGAAGTTTTATTTATTGAAGCTTGTTACTATTTCCTGAAGCCTGGTGGCAAGATGGCAATTGTACTTCCTGATGGTATTCTTGGCAACCCAAACACAGAAAGTGTACGTCTGTGGATCCTCCAGCGATTCAAACTGCTTGCAAGTGTTGATTTGCCTGTAGAAACATTCTTGCCACAAGTTGGAGTACAAGCTTCATTGCTATTCTTGCAAAAGAAGACCGACACAGAAAGGCTTATGTCTGTCGAGAATGAAGATTACGATGTATTCATGGCCATTGCAGAGCAAGTAGGAAAAGATCGTCGTGGCGTTCCTGTTTATGAAAAAGACAACTATGGTGCCGAGATTCTTTTTGAACATACTAAAAAGTGGCTCAGCATTGCAGAAAATGGACGAGAGATTGTAAAACAACGAAGAGAACGCATCAAGCATCTTGCAGACGACCTTCCAAAAATAGTTGAAGCGTATGCTAAATTTAAGAAGGATAATAGATGAAAAGCAGAATTGCAAATAGTAAGTACATCTTACAAGAGAAACGATTTGATGGCAGTTATCACAATGCCGATGTAAATGTGTATGATGCTGTGCTGAAAACACATTCAAGCCATTCATTGTCGTTTTATTGCTCAGAAATCTTTACTTCTGGCAGGAACAAACGTGAATATACAACAAAAGAATATGGATTCCCGTTTCTCAGTAATTCAGACGCATCGACATCAAACCCTTTTTTAACATGTAAGTACAATTCAAAGAAATATGGTTTCGACGAAAAAAGCCAGTTAAAAGGTGGAATGATTCTAACTGGGCGTGTAGGAGCTATAGGTCAAACATCGTTCGTGCCCAGTTATTGGGAAAAATATAAAACGATGGGGTCTGATAACATTATAAGAATTGTAGTTAAACCAGAATATAAAAATGGTTTCCTTTATGCATATTTGGCTTCAAGAATTGGGAACTTATCTTTTTTAAAACTGCTTACTGGCGGTGTCCAACCATTCATAACAGATAATATGGTTGGCGGGCTTCTAATTCCCGATTTTCCAGATTCGTTTCAAAAAGAAGTAGATGACTTGATACAAGAATCTGCAAAACTAAGAGAAGAAGCATCGGATATGCTTACTGGGGCAGAAAAACTATTGAAAAAAGCCGCAAATCTACGAGATTTGACTACGGAAGATTACGACTATTTCGGTCCAAGAGGCGCAGAACGCGAAGTATCTTGTTTTGTAAGAAACCGTAAGGATATTACAACAACCACTATAAACGCCTTTAATCTTTCAGAAAGAATAAGAAAAACTAAGGCTTCAATGCCTTGTGCGACAAAACCGCTCAAAGAAGTATTATTGGGTGGTGACACTTTCTCTACTGGTTCATTCCCACGTGTAGAAGTAAAGGAAGGTTATGGAATCATGCTCATCAACCAGAAAGATATCTTTGATACTATTATCAAAGGCAAATATATATCCAAACGAGGCGTGAAGACTGACAATATGGTTGAATATGGAGAAGTTCTTGTGGCAGGTGTAGGTACTTTAGGAGAGAATGAAACCTTTTGCAGAACCATCTTTGCGAATGAAGATTTGGTTGGCCAGCTTGTTTCTGGAGAGTTTATAAGGATGAAGGCAAGCAATGAAGTTCCATCAGGTTATCTATATACATGGCTTGAATCTGACTATGGTTTTAGGTTTCTTAGGAACATTCAAGCAGGAACAAAACTTTGTCGTCCTATTCCTCGATTGGTGTTGGAGATACCTGTGCCTATTATTGATTCAGACAAGATGAACGATATTGATAAATTGGTTAAGGAAGCACACACAAAACGCTACGAAGCCAATAACTATGAACGCAAAGCCATCCGTATGGTAGAGCAAGAAATCGAAAAGTGGAATAAATAATTAATATCACTTTTATGTCACAGTTAAGGAAAGAAAACATAGAATGTCCACACTGCCACCAAGAAGGCGAGTTTGATCTTTGGACATCGGTCAATGTGGACTTAGACCCAGAGCTCAGAGAAAAGATATTCTCTGACGAGTTGTTTATGTACCGCTGCCCTCACTGTGGTAAGGTGACAGGCATACCAGCTGGAACTCTTTATCATGATATGACACATGGGTTCATGATATTCTTCGACTTCTTTAAGCCTGAGGATTATGATTATGCACCAATGGAGATTCCAGAAGGTATTGGCTTGCAGAAAGAATACTTGTTCCGAGCTGTCTTCGGTTTACAACGATTCAAGGAGAAGATAGTTATACTGGAACACAGTCTGAACGATGTTGCCATTGAGCACCAGAAGTATATGATCAGTCATGTTATAATGCCTGAGATTGCAGAGAAAGGCTATGAGCTATTCTTTGCAAAGACTGAAGAGCCTAACGAAGAGTTTCCGTATGGCACAATCTATTTCTTTTATGATGACAAAGAGAAAGAGCAAACCATGCAGATTCGTTTCGCTATGGATAATTACTTTGAACACAAACTTGCCTGTGAACTTGATCCACGCATGAAAGCAGAAGGCTGCATGTGTGTGGATGCAGAGTGGATGGCAAAACAAATGAAGGAGGAATAGCTATGGCAAGAACAGAATACGATTACGACAGCAATGGACTTGCCAGAGTCTATGAAAACACCCAGTGGTTCCTGTTATACAAAAGTGGCAATCAAGTTGGTGAAAGATACTCTTACATTGAAGAATGGGGAGAAGGATTCTATAAGGCAGAACAAGGGATAAAGAAGAATATTCTTCGTCCTGATGGCAGCATTGTCCTAAAGGAATGGCACAATGATGTGTTTAAGGTTCAGAAAGGATTCTTCCTATTCAGCAACACCATTCGCAAGTCAAAGACAAACCCCAAGACAAGATACACTTATGGTGTAGCTCATGTCAATGGTGATGTCATATTTCCTATGATATTTGACAGAGCGAATTGGCTGGAGAAAGGAGATGGAATCTATGCAGAGATAGGAACTCAACCTTATATCATTACTCTCGACGGCAGCATCTATGATCCTGCTCGTGATCATCTGCCAAAGAAGGTAAACATAGACTATAAGGACATTTTTGAGGAATTTGCTCATTGGGTACTCCCTGGATTACAGTTTTTCTATAGAGACACGGATGCACCAGTGATAGTGGACACAACCTATCATGTAGGTGATGTGCTTCGTGCTGGATTCTTCGTCGATGTAACCACGAAATTACAGAAGCCAGCTCATAAAACACGTTTCCTTATTGCAAGCGCACATACTGCTATGATGTGTGAGATACCAGAATTGTGTCAACAAAACCCTAAAGTAAAGGAATGGAACCTCTGTACGCTCCATTTCAATAGTTATTTCAAGGTAATGGATGTCTATGAGAAAGAAGGCGTAACACAGGTATTTCTTCTACATATTCCCGGAGCAGCAGCATTCTTCCTTGGACATGACGAGACAGCCATTAACTTTATGAATGAAGCAACTGGTCAGGAAACTACTCTCATTGAGATGGCACGTAAGAGTCTTGATGAGATGATGAAGATGGAGGTTCATCCTCGTTCTCTTGATAAGGACTTCGTGGAGAGGATGCACCACCCTATTGGCTTGGACGAGGAGTATTATCCTGTTGATCCAAACATACAAGAGGAGCCAACTGAAGGGTCTGTTGCCGAACTTAGCAAAATGATTTATAAGTTGGCAAATGATGCAGACCTGAAAGACTTCATCAATGTAGAAGACAATTACCCATATAGAGGTGTTGAAGGTACCGTCTGCGAGGGATGTATCTATGATAATGGTATACAAGGCAAAGGAGAAGGATGTGGAAGACTCTTTATCAAGAGCTTCCGTGAGCGTTATCTGAAAGGTAGATGTGAATACAGAAAGACAGACATCGCTAAACCATCCTTCTTCGAAGAAATGGATCAGTACCACAAGAAGATGGAGAAAGAAAAAGTCGAAAAGGCTTGTGATACCTACGCTCTCAATAAGCTTAAAAAGTTTGTTGCAGAGAGACTTGATGGTGATATAAAGAAACTAAAAGACTTTGACTTTTACACTTTGAGGGAAGATACGGAGTTTGGTGACGAGCGTGTAAGCGTTGTCGGACTTGAAAGCATCCTTGTGAAATCAATTCTCACACTTGCTTTTGCTGATACTTATCCTGACTTCACCTATGAAAGCATGGATAAGCACAAATATAAGCCTGACACCATCAACATTACAAGCACCATCTTTGGTATTAACTTTGAGGATTACTACAAAGCTCTTGAAACATACGATGCTCCAGTGGAGTTGCGTGAAAGAGTTGTACGATTCGGCAAAAAGGTTCACACTATAGGTAACATTATGGTTCTTCCATCAGGTTTGAACCTAATGCGTAATACCAAGCCTCTTGGACGAGGTTATTGCGATGTGTTCCTTGTAGAGTTCTATAAGATGATGATTGGTGCAAAGAAGTGCAATATGAAGATGTTGGACGCACTCAATCTGAAGAAGAAAGAAGTAGCTGCATTCCGCACGGAAGAAAACTTCAATCATATTGTTCACGAATTGATGCTTGAAGACTTCCTCGATGAAGAAGGAAAACCAAAGCAGGTGTTCCAAGGTCTCTTTAGCTGGGAACCAGGAATATCCCGTGACACATTTATCAAAGCAGCCAACGAGTTCCTTGATTTTTGCGAGCCGTTTGTTGACAAGCGAGCAGACAGAATTATAGAAAAGTTGGAGAAAGTATTATCGAATAATCTTTAAACATGTATAATATATGGCACAAATAAGAAAACCCATACACGACGATGGTCCTGTAAATGCTGGAGAACAGCGTTTGTTGGACTACCTCGACTTAAAGTTGCCAAGTAACTACATTATTATTCCCAACCTTAATATTGCCATTACTGGCCAGAACCGAGTAATGAAATATTGGGAATATGACTGCATTGTTGTGGCACCTCATGCTGTTTATCACATTGAGAATAAGGATTGGGCTGGTAATCTCGAAGGAGATGACTGGGCTTGGTTCCGTAGTGGTCAAGAGGTTGCAAATCCTCATAAGACAGCAGGACTAAAGAGCCGTATTCTCGCCAGCAAGATAAAGAACCAACATCCAGATTGGCGTTTTGGCCAGATACTAACAGCTATTACTCTGAGCCATCCTCAGCAGTCAAAATTCGGATTAGACCCTACCTGTGATTGTTACAAGCAAACATTCACATTGGGAGAAGACTTGATTGATTTCCTTACTAAGCCAGAACTTGTTGGGCGTACTCCAGGAATGATTATGGATATTCAGTCACAACTTGTCGATTTGCTTTCTGGTCAGTCTGTTGAACGTAGAAGAGCTGAACGCAAGGAAATCTTCAATTATCTCATAGAAGAGGTTCTTCAAGAGACTGAGGAGTTCACGGAATACCTGTGTGTTCCTAAACTCATTGCAACAGCACGTTATAAAGTACGTGAATATCCTCTTGATGTAGCAGGTAAGAGTCCCGAAGAGCTGAAGAAACTGAGTTTGATGGTTCAGAATGCAAGCTTTGCCCAAGACAAGATAGGTGCATCTCCATTCATTGTCAAGACTGATTGCAGAATGAATGAAGAGCAGACTTACTATTATGAGATAAGCCGCTATCAGGACGAAAGTTCACTCAGAAGCAAACTCCGTCAGAAAACTTTCAAACAGACAGATAAAATCAGCATTATACTTGATGTTGCTAATGCGCTAAAAGCTGCGCATAAGGAACAGGTATATCATCGCGACGTGTGTCCTGAGAATATCTTTGTATATGAAGGAGGTAAAGCGGCATTGGCAAACTTTGGTATGGCATGGTTTGTCGAGCATTCTGACCTGAGCTTTACTGTAAAGAAAGATACTAATATCAACTCACCATATACAGCACCTGAATTCTTAGAAGGTGACGTATGTTCAGGAAGCGATATATTCGCACTTGGAGTAATCTTTTATGAATTGATGACTGGCAAACTACCTTTTGATAGTTGCCTCACATTTACTTCTGCATTAGGTGGATTGCTTACAGAAGACCTCATGCCAAGTAAGGTATCAAAAGATCTTCCAGAATGGATGGATGAAGTAGTCAAGCATACAATCGTAGCTGACCCATTCAAACGTTGGCAAGAGGCAGATGAATTTATAGAGTTCATCAATAATTCAATGGAAGAAGAGCAAAAGAAAACCATTGAAGCTCAAAATGCCAAAGCAGGAAACAACACCACAAGTCAGCCCAAGGATGCATATTTGAAAGACATGAAGCCTGGAGTTAAAGTAACTCCGTCTATGACCCTTCATGAAATTCTCGGACGAGGTGGATTTGGACGTGTGTTCAAGGTATGGCATGATATGCAGAAACAATTTCTTGCCATTAAAATCTTTGAACGCGACGCATCTGTTGACAATGCCATCAACGAGTTTGAGGCATTAAAATCGCTCCACCACCCCAACATTGTTGAGTTTAAATTTAACGACCGTACTCAACAAGGACTGTTCTACACATTGATGGAGCTGCTTGAAGGTGAAAACCTGCAAGATTATACAAGAGGTGACCTGCGTCTTCCTGTTGACGAGGTGTATAAGATGTCTACCCAAATTCTGAAAGCTTTACGCTATATGCAGGAAGAACAAAATCCTCCTGTATATCACAGAGATATTAAGCCAAGTAATATCATGTGGCATAAGCGTCAGATTTATAAGCTTATTGATTTCAACATTTCTACGACGACCGATGATAAGTCGTTTGGAGGAACATTCCCATATATGGCTCCAGACCTTGTTTTATCGGGAAATAAGATTGATTGGGATAAGTCTGCCGACACATTTGCAGTGGGTATCACAATCTATGAGCTGCTTGCTCATGCCTATCCATGGCCAGGAAGCAATATGCGTCCCAATATACATATGCAGCCTACAGACATTCGTAGCTACAACGACAAACTGACAAATGAGATTGCAGAGTTTATAATGAAGGCTATCATTACAGATAGACATAAGCGATTTACATCTGCCAAAGAAATGCTTGAAGCACTGGAGAAGATTGGTGTCAATGGTATATTGAAGGATACTTCAACTATCATAAATACTTCTACAGTCAATGCGAATCCAGTCGATTACATAAATTCTCTCTATAGTCAAAGTCGCCATGGTAATAGCGGCACACGAGCAGGAGCAAAGACTCATGCCTTTGATGATTTGACTTATACCAAGACAAAACTTGATAAGCAACTCATTCAAGACATCAAAAATTTGAAGTATAAACTGATTATCATTACAGGAAATGCTGGTGATGGTAAGACTGCATTTATCCATAGAATTGAAGATCAAGGTACAAATAAAGAATCATTTTCCACAAACAATGGTTCACAATTCTATATCAACGGAATACGTTTCGAATCTAATTATGATGGCTCACAGGATGAGGATGAAAAAGCTAATGATAAAGTGTTGGCTCAGTTCCTCTCTCCTTTCAACAATCTTAGTGACTACACTCAGGCACAGGAAGGTCGAGTTATTGCTATCAACGAAGGTCGTTTGGTTGATTTTCTCTCCACTCATGATGAGTTGAAAAAGCTCCGAGATAACATTGAAGACTATTTCTATCAGGAAGGTCATGCAGAACTCCTCCCAGGTCTGATGGTCATCAATCTTAACCTTCGTTCTGTTACTGCAAGAGACGGCAATTCTCCAAGTCTTCTTGCTCAGCAGGTGAAGAAATTGACTCGTCCAGAGTTATGGTCAAAGTGTGAGGGATGTCCTATTGCCGACCGTTGTTATATAAAATATAATGTAGATACCTTCCAAGACAGCAGTGCAGGAGATGAAGTTATCAATCGTCTCGAATGGCTTGTAAGAACTATTTTCTATAAACGTGAGCTCCATATCACCATGAGAGACTTGCGTTCTATGATTGCTTGGATGCTAACACGAGACTACTCTTGTGATGAGGTCAAGCAATTAGTGGAGTATGTTCAGACAGAACAGTTGCCTGAATACTATTGGCAGTACTACTACTTCAATTTAACTGCTCCAGTTGTATGGCCAGCAAAAGACTTCATGCTCCCATCACTTGATTCTAACGACCGCTTGGTTAAATTGCTAAGGGAAACAGACGTTGCTGGTGTTGCTTTACCAGCTTATGATCGTGACCTCTATTATACATCTAAGCGTCCAAATGACTATCTGATTTTTAGTGACCGCAAGCGCAGCCTATTGAATGACTTTAACGAAAACAATGTCATTATTCCTGCGTATGAGGTTAAATCTGATGTTATAAGAATGCAGGCAACAGGTCGCCATAAGAGTTATGTGCGTCATCAGTATTTTGAAGGAAAATTTAATTTCCGCAGACGTCTGCCATACCGCTATGCAAGTATGTTCGAGGAGCAACTTCGAGTTGAAGACGAAAGGGCTCTCAAAGAAACTATGCAAGATTTGGCTTGCGCCATCTCTGCAAGTGAAGGTTGCGACAATGCACGTTTGACAGAAGGTTATCTACTTTTGGCAAGTTCAAATGTAGGTGATCCTATTTCAAAGAGCTATCGTCGTTTCCCATTGGATGAATTTGAGCTATTCGTAAATAAGACAGAGCATCTGACTAAATATATCGAATACGAAAGCGATAGTCTTACTTTCCGTCATAAAACCGATAAGTTTATTCAGTTGACTGTCAGCCTTGACCTCTACGAAATGCTTCAATACATTCGTGCTGGTTTCAGTCCTTCTGTGAATGACCTACGAGGTCGATTCATTGAACTTCAGATTTTCAAGAACCTCTTAGAGGCCAAAACTTATACAGAGATTCTTGTTACGAAGAACAACAGGAAGTTCACTGTAATTCGTCTCGACGGCAAGAAACATATTGTAATTGAACCTCTTAACGCATAAGGAATACGATTATGATACTGAAATTAAAAAAAGGTACAGTTGCATTCTTGAATAAAGAATTGCTTTACGTTGACTTCAAGTCAGTAAGACTGGATCGTGTTCTTACTAACTTGTTTATTAAGATGTATGCTGATGGACAACCTGTCCAGCTGGCATTCAGAAAAGAATATACTATTGATACATTGAAGTCCAATCTCAATGCTCTTGAAGAACAAGGTGTAATCAATGGTGTTAAGGATAATCCTGACGGTGTAGAAGACTGGCTACGTAGTTCACTACTCGAATTGGTTAACCGTGGTAATGTTATTAAGGAACATGTATCAACCTTAAAGCCACTCCATCTATTGAGCTTCCGAGTACAGAACAGCAAGTACTGTCGTGACTATCGTGCTTCAGACCAATTATATCTCATGTTAAAGAGCAATCCTGAAGTTATGAAAGGATTGGTGAAGTATCTTAGCAAAGGTTGGGACAAAGCATCTGGCGAAATCAACACACTAGAGGAACTTGACGTAGATACCACAGGCATTCTACACATAACAAAGCCTCTCCGTGAACGCAAGAGTATGAATAAGGATGTCGATATTATCCCCAAGCCTCTTTTGGAGAAGCAAGCTGCATTGTTTACAGATGATATTCGTCGATTACTCATTTACAAAGAAAAACTCCCAAGGGCAGTTTTCATCGACTATCTGAGAATACTCTGTGGTCTTCATCTTGCACTCTATACAATGAAAGTTGTATATCTGTTGCCCAAGATGATTCATGCCGGTACTCGAAATGTTGTTGATGACTGGTCACTTGTAGTTGATTTGACAGATAATCTTGATAGTATTGTATCACAATTTGCTTGTAAAGACATCGAGCGAATGGAGAATAGCTATGGCAAATACATTCGTGCTACATACATGGTTGATATTATCCAGAAAAGAAAACGTTGCGATGTTGATGAAGCTTTCCGCATACTCAAAGAAGACAATAACAAGCAAGGAGAGTACTATGAGAAAGAGCTCAATGACATAGAAGATAGCCTTCCCAATAGCGATGAGAAGGAGTTTGATAAAAACGACTTCCATGAAATGTTAGAGTTCTTCCCAGAGAAAGACTATTTTGATATGTTTGTCCATGTGCTTGAAAAATCCAATTTGGGTGCAAGTCAGTACAAGTACATACATGACTTTGTCGATGCTGTCTGCATGAAGAACAGCTCTTCTATGTTACTGGCAGATAGCCGTTCTAAGCATCATCCTCGAAGAGGTGCATTAGGAAGCAAACTGCTTGAAACAATGGTACAGTTGCTAGTTCTCAAAGAGAAGAACAATGGCGGTTATGAAACTCGTTCTCTCTCTATAGATGAATTAGCTAAGGCTATTCGTGAGCGTTACGGCCTAATCATCAATGGTATTGGAGAAGATCGTTTTGCAGATGCTGATGTAGAAATGAATGCTGCATTCAGAGTTAACATGGATGCGTTCAAGAATAAACTTCGTCAGATTGGTTTTTATACAGATATGAGCGATGCTTGCATCCTCCAAAAGATTCGTCCACGTTATAAATTGGAAGACTAATGGAAAATATTAAAACTCTATATTACGAGCGTTTCATACAACATGTTGTAGAAGCGTATTCACCTAAGTTGAAGTCAGCAAAGCCAGGACATTGTATGAAGATCACTGGTCTGGCTATGAAGGAACTTCGTGTCTTACTTCCATTGCTTCGTCCTTTGAACAGTGGAATGGAAGTTTATATCCTGTCTGAAACAGAGAAAGGAGAAGAATTTATTCATGCTACTAAGCTTATTGAACTACGTAACAATCCAGATAAATCGGTACTTATCCTTGTTCCGTCAAACAGTCGCACATCAGCAGAAGACTCTTATGGTGATGCGACCTTCCAAAATCTGTCTGTAGCAGAACTCCAAGATTCCTTCGTGTGGAAACTCATTCATGAATTACCAGAAGAAAAGGAATATCTTTGGAAACAGATGACAGATCTTTTTGAGGAGATAAAGCCATCAAGAACTACGGTTATCAACTATCTTCTATATTTGGAGACTAAACAATATGCCGATGAAGCATGGGGTAATGGATTGTACCTTTTTGGTATGCTTCCTGATAAAGACCTCATTAAAAATGAAGGTTCAATCAGAAGACGTTTTATGCTCAATTTAGAGAAGGTTTCTTCTGTGATGGCAGACTTTTCTTTAACGGCTGCTGACAGAATCGTTAGTCTGCCTTTAGTTAGAAATACCGTCCAGAAAGACTTGATGGTATTCTTTACTACAACTGACAATATCGAAGATGCTGTATCTCTCTTTGAGAATATTCACGATAATCATCCTGAATTTAATTATGCTGTTCTGCCTTGGATAGACAAAGACAACGAAAGTAAACCTGTAAAGGTTATGGTTGACATCGTTCCTGGAAAAGATCCCAAAAAGGAACTTGTCCGTGATGCCGATACAGGTTCCTTGCTATTGGCTATTCCACAAGACAAAAAGGGAAAGGTTTCATTTACGATAACGACGGATCCATCTCCAAAAGATAATCCAGATATTTTCTCATTCGAAATAGCCCTTGTCAACATCGATGACTTCTCTGAAGTAGGTGTTGTAAAAAAAGCTAAGGTTGGAACTAACAAGCGTGCCTCTCGTAAACTTTCATTGAATATTGCATCTGGCATGTTTGAAGAAGGTGAATATATGCTTCGTGTCCGTGCTCTTGACGAGAACGGTATTGTTCTTGACACATTAAAAGAATTCAAGGAAGAACGAGTACAGGCTTCATGGCTTGATGCGAAGGAGCAGAATCCTAACCTTCAAATGGAACAGTACCGATTGGAGCAACACGTGGCATACTGCAATGAATCAGAAAGCTTTACGATTACCACTGAAGAGTATTCTGGAGAAGGCGAAGTTGACAAACGAGGTAAAGTTAACAGTCTAACTCAGGCAATTATTCATTATCGCAGTACACATCTGTCTAAAGAAGAAGATTTAGAACTTCCTGACGTTGGTACTGATAGAAGCATGTGGATTGAGGGCACATTGAACAATACATATCAATTTGACTTTGGTGCTGCATACGCTTATCAGATTCAGCTTCCTAAAAAATTGATACAATTAGAAACCACGTTTCTTAAGAATGATGATGAATTAGGTCATGTGGAGGCATTGCTAAGTGGTAATCTAACAGACGCAAAATTGCTTGATCCTACAGACACAGCAAAACAGTACCCGTTGTTTGTTGCTGCTAAGGGACTTAATATTCCTGATGAGTTGACTGCATTGCGCCAAGACTTATTTTCAATTATACGTGAGTCTGCTGAAAATGAAAGCGGTCTAATATGTACCACAGACTTTACTACAAATATTGGTCTAATCAAAGGCTATCTCGCAGAATATGACTCTTGGTTGAGAAATCTCCAAGAGACAGAATTAAGCGAAGAGCAGATTGTTTGCTTACAGAATCTTGATACTGTACTTTTGACTGTCGAAATGCCTGATGGTAGCAATGTCAAAGTAAAGCTCATTACCCCACTTCACCCACTTCGTCTGGCTTGGATGGTCAACTTATATGAGTTGTACCAAGATTGGGAAGAAAAGACTTTAGAATATCCTAAGTACCATAAGGCTTGGTATCGAAAGTTAGATAAACTTTTCATGGGATTATTGCCAATGGAGATTGCCCCTCTCGTACTTAGCGAAAGCTCTTTGCAAGAGGCATATCAGTATATTGGTGAAATCACATTCGGTTGGGGTGCATATGCACAACCATCTTACGGAAGAGAAGATGCTTTTGCTTCTGGCTACCGTCAGTTGAAGTCATATACTGCGATGTTACTTAATGTGGCTCGTGAAAAGCAGATTGATAGTGATGTGAGCAAAGATTTAGTTGTTCGTCATCTGTTCAATTACGGTTTGTCCCATCCATACACGGATAAACTTGTCATCAACCTCTTCAACGCCGGAGATGCAGCTGTTTTTGCTCAGGCTCTTATAGAGTTAGAGAAAATTGGGCTTGGTCTTGACCTAACATATGAAATCCGTTTGTTCTCGGATGACAATATGCTACAATCAGGCGAAGCATTCAAAGAGTTGCTTGATCCAGAAGGCTATGGTAGAACCGCTGCTGAAGCCGAAGTATTTTCACAAGCTTCCGCAAACAGATTGTTCCCCAAGTTACGCTTCTCTCTGAACAAAGTCAGTGACTTTATTGATGACCACGATAAGTACCAGGCACACCTTTCGTTCTTGGTTAATCCATTCGCTGTACATACAGAGTTGGTTCGCCCTGACGAATTAAGCCGTTCTTTCTACCTGAATGGAACAATATGCCGAGACGTGGTTAATGCGGCGAAGGAAGGAAAGTCATTCGTGTGGAACAGGTATTACTCGAATAAGATTCTGCCAAATCCTGTGTCAGAGTCAGCAAACATGGAAGTTAGCTTGTTTGCACGTTTGCAAGAGGCTACAGGAAAACTACTCTCTTCTACTCTTGAAGAGTCAGTTCCAGCTACAACACTTCGCCTGAAAGAAAATGATATGATGCTGTTGTTATTCGTTCATGATAGCAGTGACTGGGTTATCACTTTTGATAAAAATATGGGGCCTGAATTCTATGACCTACCATGTCTGGGTGAAAACGATATTCCTTACCTACTTGATTATGTTCCTGGTGAAGATGCAACAGGTGTTTCGTCGTATCTTACTACCAAACCAACAAGCGAGATTGGAGCATTGATGATTCCACTCTTTCATGAATATGGTATTAACCTTGAAAGATATGAGAATTTCAAGCAGATATTGGAAGATGTCCGTTCTGTAAGTAGTTCATTGATTATGCAGGTTAATGCAACCTCTCGTAAGGGATTTGAGGTCATTGGCACCACACTTTGTAAGCGATTCTTAGAGAAGAAAGGGATAACAAAAGAGTCATTCCTTATTCCTATTGACCTTCATAAAGAATTGTTTGCAGACCTAGAAAACGAAAACAAGGAACGTGCAGACAATCTCGTTGTTAAAATCGACTCTGCAAAGAAAGAAATTCTGTTTACAGTAGTTGAAATTAAATGCCGCAATGCACATTACAATGCAGAAGAGCTTCATGCTAAGATGGTTAATCAAATTGAAAATACAATCTTTGCACTACGCTCGCACTTTGAAATTGCAGTAGATGGCTATTATAGACTTGACAGAGAGCTCAAAGTATTGGAATTGAAATCATTCTTGGAGTTCTATATTCGTCGTGCTATGCGCTATGGACAACTTGACCCAGAGTTTGCGCATGAGTATTTAGTGTTCATGAGTAAGTTGGCAGATGGATATACCATCAGATTTAAGCAATTAGGGATTGTATTTGACTTTACTCAAATGGGACGTCAGAAGAAGCACTTCTATGGAGATGCACTCATTTACTCTATGGGAGAACCAGTTATTGGCGAAATCCTTAATACAGAAGGAACTCTAAACAGCCAGGTACTTGAAGCAATGGACAAGGAAATCGTGAATTTCTTTGAGCCAACCCTCACTCCAAGGAAAGACCCTGACGGGGAAATAGTTGCACCTGTACAACCTTTAGTTCCTTCAGATGAGCCAGAACAGGATTCTGATTACGAAGTAATAATTCCAAAGAAGTCAACAATTAAGACGAGAGCAGAGAATCCTATCTCAGACGTTCAAGACGAACCTATAACCCCATCCGTGGATCAACCTTCTGTATCATTTGAACCGCAGGAAGAGCCTGAGCATGTCGATGAAACTACTCATACCACTGAGTCTGTAACAAATCCATCGCAAGAGGTGCAAACACCTTCTGAGTCGGAACCAGTTTCAGAACCAGAACCTATTGATCTCAATTACGAGAAACCGTCTTGTGACGTTATTATAGGTAAAAATGGCGATAGTCCCCAGTTCGGTATCATCGGTAAGATGAATAGCAATGGGCGTGTAATTGGTCTTGACTTAAATGAATGCAATACAATCAGCTTGTTTGGCGTTCAAGGTGCTGGAAAAAGTTATACGATTGGTTCAATTACAGAAATGGTACTCCGCCAATTCTCTAAAGTGAACTTGTTACCTGCGCCAATGGCCAGTGTTATTTTCCATTATAGTGACAGCATGGATTATGCTCCAGAATTCACATCTATGGTATATCCTAATGATGAAGCTGGTCAATTAGCGAAGCTTAAAGCCGAATATGGAGCAGAACCAGGCAGTATCAAAGATGTTATTCTTCTTGCACCTGAAAGTCAGGTGGAAGCCAGAAAAGAAGAATATCCTGATATTGAAGTCCATCCAATAGGATTCGATTCATCAGAATTGGCCGTTCGTGATTGGATGTTCTTGCTTGGGGCAATGGGAAATGATTCCACCTACATTAAGGAACTAAAGCAGATTATGAAATCATGCCGAAACAATATGTCATTGCAAAACATCCGTGACGGTGTGGTAGACAATGGTCACATGAGTTCTTCTCAACGTTCAATGGCTGAACAGAAATTGGATTTTGCTGAGGAGTACATTACAGATGGCAACAAGCTTCAGCAGTACTTGAAACCCGGACGTTTGATAATTGTTGACCTTCGCGATGAGTTTATTGAAAAGGACGAAGCTCTTGGATTGTTTGTGGTAATGCTCAACATCTTTTCGAGTGTGATGAAAGTTGATGGCAGGGCATTTAATAAGTTCATTGTATTTGACGAGGCACATAAGTATATGAATAACAAGGAACTTGTTGGGTCTATCACTACTGCTATACGTGAAATGCGTCATAAAGGTGTTTCTATTATGATAGCGAGCCAAGACCCAATGAGCTTGCCAACGGAAATCATTGAGTTGAGCTCAATTGTCGTGATGCATCGCTTCAGTTCGCCAGCATGGGTAAAGCATGTGCAGAAAGCCATAACACCTTTGCAGACGTTGACTGCGACAGAAATGGCAGTTTTGGGCTCTGGGGAAGCATACTTGTGGGCAAACAAGTCTTCTGACAAGACAATTACTCAGCGTCCAATAAAAATAAGTATTCGCCCTCGTGTGACAAAGCATGGTGGTGACACTATTCAAGCAATTAAGTAAATGAAGGTTTTTGAATATACTAACAAAGGAACTCGGGATGAAAATCAAGACTATGTAGTTCACGGTTCTCTTCCCGATGGTTCGGGAATCTTTGTGGTTACAGATGGAATGGGTGGCTACTCAGAGGGGGCGACTGCTGCAAGGGTTGTCGGGGATGCTCTGTTGGACTTCATTGAATTAAATTTCAACCAATACTCGCCGACAGAACTCTTAAAAGAGGCCATTCCGTTTGCCAATGATGCCCTGATGCTGAAACGCATGGCTATGGCGGCGAAACAAATGGGATGCGTCGTTACTGTGCTGATTGTGTCAGGTGGCAATGCTTACCTTACGTGGTTGGGCGACAGCAGAATCTATATGTTTAGAGGGGGGCAGGAAGTATATCGGACAGAAGACCATTCTATTGTGAATGAATTGGCAAAGATTAAGACACTGAGTGCTACCAGTTATGAGAAATATGCTTGCATCGTTACTAAATCTATTATGGGTGACACCCTTGTAGATGCTGCCCCCATTAGAAAAATAGAGGTAGAAGATGGGGATGTCTTTATTCTTTGTACTGATGGATTCCACAAGGAAATAGAAATGGATAAAGCATTGAACTACGATGATAGTAAGAAAACTGAACTAGACACACTCGCAAATGGTATAAGTGATAACTATTCATTTGTCAAGGTAACTATTTGAAACTATGATAATAGTGACTTATATCCTACTAAAAAGAAACACCCATCTCACATTTTTTGGGTGTAATAAAGGGTGTAAATCACGTAACTCGTTGATTTACACCCTTATTTGCGGAGAGAGAGGTTTGTGAACCAAACTCTGCTAACTCGTTGTAATTAAATGTCCTATCAATTTTGACAAATCGGTAGTGTAGCATTTTTGTAGCAGTATTTTGACTGCTTAGTGACTACTATTCTGACTACCTTTTGAAAGCACAACAGCTCTCTTTTCTTGGGTACAAAGGTATATAAAATTGTACTGACCTCCAAATCTTTGTACCATAAATATTTAGAGATTTTACTGCTACACTTTCCAGTGCAAGGTGCAAGCCCCTATATATAAGGGGACTTGCACCTTGCACTGGAGGGATTTTGGCTGTAACAGAGAAATGGAATTTCAACACTTCCCAATATAATTCACAATATATAGTCAATTTATATATATAGATGCCCTTTGCATCCGCCACCAAACGAAAAATTGCATCTGGTGCATGACGACTTGCAGAGGGTACATAAACTTGCGTGTGACGGGTTGCTCGTGCCAAGATGTTTCTATAACTTTATGTTTATGAAAGAGTTACTGGAATTTCTTCGAAATGAGAGATTGAACAAACATCTAAAACAGGCGTATCTAGCTGAGAAATTGGGAGTTGATGAAAGCACAATATCCCGATGGGAGTCTGGTCAGATTACAATGGACTTTCTCCAAATAGTAAACTATGCGACTGTTTTGGAGATAGATGTTTATGAGATGTTTGCATATCTCGCAAGCAATGGACAAGATCTTCCAAGACCTATTGCAGAAGTACACGTTGAGGTGTATACAAAAGAAGCCTACAACTCTCTTATGCAATACCTTGCGAATTCTGGGATGGATATAACAATTAAAAGCACCAAGTTGAAAAGATGGAAATAATTGCAGTAGAAAGCCAAGCCTATCAGGAACTGATAGACAGGCTCAACCGAATAGAGCAGTATGTTGAACGCACCTCCCGTCTTATCCAGGATATAGATGACGAGCTGGAAATGACCACCAAAGACCTTATTGGGACTCTGAATGTTTCAGAGTCCACCCTTTACCGCTGGCGCAAGAAACAGTTGGTGCGTTACCGCTACACGGAGGGCGGCGATGTGCGTTATTTTTTCAAATCAATAATTATTGCCGTGAAATGTAACCGGCTCCGTGTCTCAGGGATGAGGAATGACGAGGTTCTCGGACGACTCAACCGCTTCAAGGATAATCTTATCATGAGTTCTTGCCTTAATCCTAAAAATAGATAAAGTATGATAGATAAAGAACAAATACTTTTGCTTACACAAGGAGGGTTGAACGTCTTCTCCCATTTCCTTGGTTTTGAGGTGAACCTTCATCGCAACTTCCGCAGTCCTTTCTATGATGACAAGCGGGCTTCATGCCACATCTTTTATGACAGGAAGAGTTCATCCTATAAGTTCTATGATCATGGTGATACCACCTATTCAGGGGACTGTTTCTGGTTTGTGGCAACCATGCGTGGATTAAACCTAAAAACTGATTTTCCCGAAGTTTTGAAAGTCATCATCCAAGAACTTGGATTATATTCTTTGTATGGCGGTGAGGAGTATTACAGACATGCCGCACCAACTTATAAAAGTCCGGTTATCTCTGGCCCTAAGACTGACATTACCAAGAATACCGAAGAACGTTCATACAGTTTTGAGATACAGCCTTTTGACGATGGATTGCTGAACTATTGGGCGCATTATGGCATCCAGGAGGATACCCTCCGCCTTTTTCGGGTACGAAGTCTTAAACGGTATGAAAGCGTATCTGCTGAAGGC
Source organism: Prevotella intermedia ATCC 25611 = DSM 20706 (assembly GCF_001953955.1). Classification (NCBI taxonomy): domain Bacteria; kingdom Pseudomonadati; phylum Bacteroidota; class Bacteroidia; order Bacteroidales; family Prevotellaceae; genus Prevotella; species Prevotella intermedia. The sequence goes on along the minus strand of NZ_CP019301.1, from coordinate 584,446 downwards.
AAGAAGTTTGAACTTTATGGATCACCTACGGAACCTATGTTTGCCTATATCGGAAATAGCTATGTCAAGATATACCGCCCTCACAGTCCGAAAATCCGCTTTCTCTATGGCGGACGGATGCCTGCCACTTATTGCTTCGGTATGGAGCAGATTCCCACAAAAGGCGACATGCTCTTCATTACAGGCGGGGAAAAGGATGTGCTCTCATTGTATGCACACGGCTTTAATGCCATCTGCTTCAACAGTGAAACGGCACAGATACCGACAAGCATCATTGAGAGCCTTCAGCTTCGCTTCCGGCACATCATACTTCTGTATGATGCCGACGAGACAGGTGTACGTGAGAGTCACAGGCAAGCAGAACTTCTGGCGGAATACAAGGTATTGAACCTTTCACTTCCACTAAGTGGCACGAAGTCTGAAAAAGACATTTCTGATTTCTTTGCCTTGGGTAATGGAGCGAAAGAACTGAAAGAACTGCTTGCCAAGATGTTTACAGACCTATACAGCCAAACTATGATGATGCTTCGCTCCTGTGAGATAGATTACGAGAATCCACCTGACATTTCCAAGTCGGTGGTGGCAGTAAACGGTGTGCCACTCGGCACGCAGGATAATCTGTTCTGCATCACCGGAGGCGAAGGTACGGGCAAGAGTAACTATGTAGGTGCGATTCTTGCCGGAGCATTGGGAGAAGAACGCCTGCCAATAGAGAAAACATTGGGATTGGAGATTACCGCCAACCCCAAAGGCTTGGCAGTCCTGCACTATGACACGGAACAGTCCGAGGCACAGCTGCACAAGAACTTGGGTAAGACATTGCGTAGGGCTTCTTTGACGGCAGTACCGGAGTTTTGCCATTCCCTGTATCTTGCCTCTCTGTCCCGCAAGGACAGGCTGAAGCTTATCCGCGAGAGTATGGACTTGTTCCATCACAGGCATGGAGGCATCCATCTTGTGGTGATTGACGGAATAGCCGACTTGATACGTTCCGCCAACGATGAAACGGAAAGTATTGCCATTGTGGACGAGCTTTATCGCTTGGCGGGGATTTATAATACCTGTATCATCTGCGTGCTACACTTCGTACCGAATGGTATCAAACTTCGTGGTCATATAGGCTCGGAACTGCAACGCAAGGCGGCCGGTATTCTCTCCATTGAGAAAGACGATAATCCCGAATACTCGGTGGTGAAGGCATTGAAAGTCCGTGACGGAAGTCCGCTGGACGTACCGATGATGCTTTTCGGCTGGGACAAGGGTGAGGATATGCACGTCTATCGTGGTGAGAAGTCCAAGGAGGACAAGGAAAAGCGCAAGACTGATGAACTCATTGCCGTTGTCAAAGAATCCTTCCGAAATTCTTTCAAGCTCACTTACCAAGAACTTTGTGAGGTTCTGATGCGCGAAATGGAAATCAAGGACAGAACTGCAAAGAAATATATTGCCTATATGAAAGAGCAGCGTATTTTGATACAAGATACAAGTGGGAATTATCAAAAAGGAGAATTATGTCGTACTTAGATTACAATACAGAAGATACATGGCAAAAACGCCTGTTTGACAAGTTGATGAATGTCGAGGATAAACTTGACCAATTACTTGTCCTGCAAGAGCAATCTGTCGATACGACTGTCCGTCCACCTCTAAAACCGGAATATCTGGACATCATAGATGTATCCAAGATACTCAAAGTAGAACAAAAGACTATCTATAACTGGGTGTGGGCTGGAAAAATTCCTTATCTTAAAGCCAATGGTAGGTTACTTTTCCTTCGGGAAGAGATAGATGAAATGGTACGGAAGCGAGATGGTTGGTAATTGATTTCCTGATTAGATTATTTTTGTTGTGTAAATGCAAGTGTTTACACAACAAAATAATTACCTTTACAAGTAAAAAGTTGGTTGCGGATTTACCGCACACAAAGATAACAGTACTCGCTTATTTCTTTGATAAGGAATTTACCATATATTGTTTGAAACTATTGAACCGATAAAGATAGCGTTGCGGACAAAAATTATTTGTAATTTCTACATTTGATGCTACTTTTAATGGAAAATTCATCGCTTACAATGATTTTTTCGGCATTTTCCTTGCACATTCAAAAAAAAGCAGTAATTTTGCAGTCAATATGACCTCCCACGCTTCTCATCAGAACAGCGCACCCGGGGAGGTCTTCGAGTTTATATACGGTTATGAGGTACGAAAAGAAGCCCATAGACACATCTGAGCAGGTTAAAAAGCTATGCGATCGAGGACTTAATATTGGAGACGAAAAACTTGCGTCCCAATATCTTTATAACATAAGTTATTATAGATTACGAGCATACACATACCCTTTTCAAAATAACGGGGAAGGTGCTAATCACGAATTTCTGAGAAAGGACATTTCTTTTCAAGATGTGATAGACCTTTATTGTTTTGATAGGCGTTTACGCTCTTTAATCTTCAATGCCATTGAAAAAATCGAGGTGGCATTAAGAACAAGAATCGCCTTAACTTATTCCGTTGATGAAAATGACGCCTTTTGGTTTCTCAATCATAAGTTATACTTTCAGCACGATAAGTTTATCGCATTGACACGCAACGAGATTATAGATGATAAACCTGTTGTAGGGGATTTAATGAAAGAGGTCAAGCGAAGTAATGAGGAATTTATAGCTCATTATTATCAAAAGTATAGCGAACCTGCTTTTCCGCCAGCGTGGATGACCTTAGAGGTTGTTTCTATGGGAACATTGAGTAAGTTGTTTTTTGCTTTGGACAAGAATAATCCTTCTAGTAAAACAATTTGCAGAGATTTGGGACTATACAATGTCGATATTCTGAAGAATTGGATGCACGGTTTATCGTCTTTACGCAATACTTGTGCCCATCATAGTCGTGTATGGAATCGCCGCTTTACAATAGGCTTGAAGTTTCCTTATAGAACGAATTATCCTTTCTTGTCAAAGCAAGAAGCTGCAACGATAAGGGACAATAAGTTGTTTGCCTACTTATCTGTAATTTTGTATTTGCAGCAAATAATCAGTCCTGATAGCTCATTTAGAAAGAGTTTGCTCACCCTATTGGACAAATCTCCCAAATTGGTAGTTTTGAAAGACATGGGCTTTCCTGAAAAATGGAGAGAATACTCTTTGTGGAAATAATATAATACGATGGTGTATCAATTATGACACACCATCGCTATTTATCTCAGTCTGGATTTTACAATATATCCCTTACTTTCTTCTTGTTTGTTTCTATTATTCATAGAACTTGAATAAATTACCCCCTCCTCTTCCTTTTTAGTATTTGGGCTATTACTACTATTTTGTCTTAAATACTCGGGCTGGTCATTTTCGTTTGATTTTTCATTTTCTTCATTTGGTTCGTTCAATGTAAGTGCAATCTTTCTGTCCAGCTCCGCAGCTTCACTTTTAAGTGAGCGAAGCTCGTCTTCTTTCTTCCAAGAACTGTTTGCAATGTTGGTGTAAACGTCTTTGTTGGCCACAACCTTTGCCATTTCCTTCTCGTGCGATTCTATCACCTTTGGAATACGTTCCAAGGCATTGACGAAGTTCTGACAGGCAAGTTTAGGGTCAGTTGCCAACTTACCATTATTATAGGTATAGTAGATACTCTCCTGTCCTTTCACAAAGAAACGGTTCACCGAACAGTCGAACAAATCCTTGGAAGTGCTCTCTGTCTTGACCATGATGGAAAAGCCGTATATCTCACCGATTTTGTTGTACTCGCCCTTGGTTCGTGCCTTCTCGTCTATTTCTTGTAAACGTGCAGCGATGACTTTGATGTCGGTGTTGTCTTCCACACCCTTGATTGTCACTTTATTGATGGGCTGTCCATCGGCATCACGCTCTACACGCTGCTCAAATAGAGTGAGGTCAGCCTGTGCCTCCTTGATTTTGTCTGTATGGAAGGACACGGAACTCTCAATCTCTACCAGCTTGCCCGTTGCGGCATCACGCTCACGGAGGAAGTTCTTGCGCTCTGATTCCAAGGTGGTAATCTTCTTGTCAAGTCTTGCTTTTTCCAAAAGGTCGGTATTACCCGAAAGTACGGCCACGTACTCCGAGAAGTTCATGCCGCTGTCCTCGTCCATTGAACCCTCGTCAATGGTACGACTGCCAAGCTGGTTACTTTTTAGCTGATTGATGAAGAGTTGCTTGTTATGCAAAAGGTTGAACTTATAACTGTCCAAGGAACGTTCCACGGCATAGATAATCACATCGACCTTGTTGTCGGCAAACTCCTTGGCAACAAGGTTTCCTTTACGGATGGCACGCCCGTTACGCTGTTCCAGATCCGACGGTCGCCACGGCGTGTCAAGTTGATGGACCGCTACTGCCCGCTGCTGTGCGTTCACACCTGTGCCCAACATGGATGTAGAACCGAAGATAATGCGAATATCACCACGGTTCATCGCATCCACCATCGCTTTCTTGGCTTTCTCATTCTTGCATTCCTGAATGAAACGTATTTCATAGGATGGAATATGATAATCCTCTACCAACTTTCTCTTGATTTCCGAATAGATGTTGAACTCTCCGCCAGGCTTGTAAGTACCTAAATCAGAGAACACGAACTGTGTTCCTTTCTGTGCGTCGAACTTCTTGTAATAGTCATTGAGTAGTTTCGCACAGTGGCTTGCCTTGTTGTCGATATGGTCTGAGTAACTATTTTCATCTATCATGCGTAAATCAAGGCTCATCTTGCGGGCATAATCGGTAGCTAAGAATTAAGGGAAACAAAGGGAAATACAGGGAATGTAACTATTTGAAATAGTATTATTTAGCTTTTTCTTGCTATTTTGAGGGTAAGCGAAAACGAGCATTAAACGGCAGGAGTTCCGTTACCAAATCGTAACCCATCAGGGAAAAAGCAAAAAGGGGTTACGAATTGAAGCTAAACAACTGTTTCATAGGTTTTTATTCATCATCTTTCATTTTTCTGCATCGCTCAGGAATACTTGTTCATCTGTACCTTTGCAAACAAAGGAAATTTAGAAAAAACGACAGAAAAATGAAAGAAAACAAACTCAAAGTATCGTTCTTCGTTCAGGCGAAACGAACCGACAAGAGAGGACTTGTGCCTGTCATCGGGCGAATCTCCGTTGGCAGAACCCATTCGGGCTTCTCCACCAAGTGTAAGACTCCGATTGCTCTTTGGGACAGCCGCAAGCAACGGCTCATCGGTAAGAGCAGCATGGCTGTGTCCGTCAATCAGAAACTCGGTGAATGCACCGCACTCATCCACGCACGCTTTCATGAACTCTGTGAAAGAGAAGATTCTTTTACCGCCACAGACGTGAGGGATGCCTATCAGGGGCAAATCCACCGTCAGGCCTTGCTCTTGGAGAGTTTTGGGGAGTATCTCACACAGACAAAGGAACGTGTCGGTATCGACCGAGCCTTAAAGACGTTCAAACTCCGTACCTACCAACTCTCCCTGCTTCGTGAGTATGTGCAGAAGAAGCACAGGGTAAGCGACGTTCCCCTTTCACAGTTGGACAAAGCCTTTATCGAGGGCTTCGAGTATTATCTCACTATTGACCGCAAACTGAAACGCAGCAGCATATCGAGTACCTTGTCTACTTTGCAGACCATCGTCCGCATGGCGGTGAAGAAAGGTGTGCTGGACTTCTATCCGTTCTTGGGCTACAGTTACGAGCGACCAAAAGGCGAACCAAGAAGCATTACGTAGGAAGAACTTGAGCGCATCATCGAGTTGAAGATTGAATGGGAGAACTATCGTATTGTCCGTGATTTGTTCGTCTTCTCCTGCTTTTCAGGGCTTGCCATCTCCGATGTCCGCAATCTGAGAGAGGAAAACATTGTCTTGGAAGAAGGCGAACTCTGCATCAAGGGCAGACGAATGAAGACCAAGACCCCGTATCGTGTACAAGTACTTCCCCCTGCTTGGGCGATAATGGAGCGGTACAGGGGAAAGCGTGCAGGCTTTGTCTTTGACGTGCCGACCACCGACATTATCCTCAATGGCATGCACCACATACAGCGAAATATCGGTATGGAAACTCCGCTGACCTTTCACATGGCAAGACACACCTTTGCATCGCTTATCACGCTTTCGGCAGGTGTACCTATTGAAACGGTGAGCCGTATGCTCGGACACACCAACCTGAGAACAACACAGGTATATGCAGCTGTTTCCTCCGAAAGAATACATAGGGATATGCAGATAGTGCAGCAGCGAATACAAGATACATTCACCCTAAAACTTTGACATCATGGCACGAAGTACATTCAAGACACTCTTTTATATTAATCGCTCCAAAGAGAAAAAGAACGGCAAATGCCCGATTATGGGGCGCATCACCATAGACGGAGAACAGGTACAATACAGCACGGGAAAGGAAATCGCTCCCGAACTTTGGGACAGTCGTAAGGGACGGTGCAAAGGTATAGGCGAAGAAACAAAGGAAATCAACCGCTACTTGCAAACCAAAGAGGAACAAGCCAAAGGCAAATACCAAGAATTGGTTTGGCAACGTGGCTATATCACCGCCGAGTTACTGAAGCGTGAACTCATGGAAGAAGACAAGCCCAAAGGTTTTCTTTTGGAGGAAGCCCAACTATTTATTGAGGAAAAGCGTCCTTGTGTGGGAATAACGGTAGCCAAACCGACCTTTGCCAACTACATCTATGCCACACAACTCATTGAGGCTTATTTGCGTGAACGCTTGGGGCTGGAGGATATTCGCTACTCATCGCTTGACTATGGTTTTATCGAAGGGATGGACTTCTACCTTAAATCAGAGCGCAACCTTTCTCTTGCCACTATTCAGGTAGCGGTCATCTTCCTTAGAAAACTCATCGGCATAGGTCAGCAGAAGAAGTATATCCGCATCGATCCGTTTGCAGACTACAAAGCAGAACTTCCACACCGCACAAGGCGTTATCTCACTACAGAGGAGCTGCAACGAGTATTACAAACGCCCATCATTGACAGGCAATTTGAGCGAGCAAGGCAACTATTCCTTTTCTGTGCCTTCACCGGTTTGGCTCGTGTGGACATGCAACGGCTCAAACCGAAGCATATCATCTATAATGCTGACGGCACAGAGGAAATCCGCATCAAAAGGCAGAAAACAGACGTGGAAGCCATCATTCCACTCCTGCCCATTGCCAAGCAAATCCTTTCGCTTTATATCAAGGATAAGAAAGCGGACGACTTGATATTCCCCAATCTCACAATAAGGAAAGCATCCTTTGCATGTGTGAACATCGGGCAGATATGCCAGATAGATAAGGGCTTGACCTTTCACATGGCTCGCCACACATTCTCAACCACGATATGCCTATCCAACGGCATATCAATGGAAACGCTCAGCAAAATGCTCGGACACAGCAATATCGGCACGACACAAATCTACGGAAAGATAACCGACCACAAGATACAGGAGGATATGACTGCACTCACTGACAGGGAGCATTCTGTATTTGAGGGTTATTGTGAGTCGATAGCACGGCAGAACGTTCCATTGCAACAAGCATAAAAAGGAAGTAATTACCAAACATTTATTATTCACGATTGAAAACCAAACGATTATGAAAGAGAACAACAAACAGGAACTTTCCTACTTTCGGTTGAAATTAAGAAGTTATATGAGTGAGCATCACCCCGAAAGATTGCACGACACGGAGTTTATCACCGCTCGGGCTGATATGGCTCTTACCACCTACTGCGATGCTGTAGTGCAGGGATTCACGCACCCCGAAGCGGAGAGCATAGCAAGTGAGGTATTGTGTCAAGGTTTGCACTTTTCCAAGTACGACACGCTTGTTTCTGTCTTGGAGAACGAGTTTGAGAGGGAACTGCCTGCACCACTCCCTGAGAAGCTTGCACCCATATTGTTGTCGAACAAGGCTGTTCAAGCCACATTCGACAAGTTCGGTTTGACGGACACATTTGCCGCAAGCGGACAATACGACCGTCTTTACACCGAACTCACAGGCACGATAGTGCTGCTCATTGAGAGCAATAATCTGCCAACGGTCAGACTGACGGAGGAAGCAAGTCCGAAGGCGTTGTAAGCAAAGGCACACTCAAAGCCCCTGAAGCCGTTTCTTATCGTGCAAAGGTACAACGGTAGCCTATCTGCCCTGACAAGGTCGAGTCCTGCGGATGGAGAGAAGAATCTCCACCGCAGGATTTTTCTTTTCAAGTTGGTATTGCCATTTTCAATAGCCGTGCGGTCGTATTCATCTCTCCCAACCTTGCAGGGCAGGACTGCCGTAGAGAGTATAGGCACGACAAGAATACGGCATACTCAGGCTCTTTAGACGCAAGGCGTAACAACCAACAACAGATAGGACTGACGATAATACGGACAATCTGTTGTTTGTACAATTTGTTGTCATGACTATCTGTTGTCAAAACTATATATCGTCAAAATAATCTATCGATAAAACTATCTATCGACACTTCGACATCTCGATTTGTCGAACTATCGAATTATCGATAAAATAACAAAATAATAAAAGGAAAGAACCGGCACCTCTTCTCATTACCGCAATCATACCATCTTATACAGAACATAAGAGCTTTTCAGCGACAGCTCCAAATCTGATAAGGAAAGCTACCAGTCTTTGCGCTTAAAGTTTATGAGCTTTCTATGAAAAGCTTATAAGCAATCTACAAAAAGCTTATAAGTAATCTGACAAAAGCTTATAAGTAATTCACAAAAAGCTTATAAGCTTTTTGCTAAAAGCTTAAGAGCTTTTGGGTGAAAGCTTAAGAGCTTTTCAAATTGACAGACTAACTTCTTTTCTCTTCCTTCTATTTCCCTGCTTTTCCTCATTTCTTGCAGCGGTGCTTCCGAGGGTTTACTTTTGCACTCAATAAGTACGGCAATGGACTGCATATTAGTTCGTTTGCCGAGTAACAATAAAGTAATCAAAACAAAATCAAGGAAATGAAACTCATTATCATCGACCGCAAAGCGTGGGAGCGGCACAGCTCCGACTTTGCAGACTTTATTCATCGTATCGAACAACTCATCGGCAATCCGCCCAAGACCGAGCAATGGCTCGACAACGAAGCCGTATGCCGCAGGCTCGGCATCAGCAAACGCACCCTGCAATCCTATCGCGACACGGGTAAAATACCCTTCTCCATCATTGGGCATAAATGCTATTATAACGTGAGTTCGATATAAGAAAGTTGTTTTAAAAGTTGTAGGAGTGGAGTATTTTTTGTACCTTTATACTTGTAAATAAAAGAGTTACAAACAAATACCCACTCCTATGACTGATACAAATTTAATAGAAATATTCTGTATATTCGACGATTTTTGCAAGTATTTTACTCCTGAGTTGAAAAAACATACGCTTCAGGTACCCGGCAAGCGGCACCGTAACCGTGCTTCCCGTATGTCGGACAGTGAAATCATGACCATTCTGGTTCTGTTCCACACCCACCGTTTCCGAGACCTAAAGTCCTTCTATCTGGGCTATATCTGCCAGCATATGCGTGGAGACTTCCCACATCGGATTTCCTACAACCGCTTCGTCGAGCGGCAGGCACAGGTCGCACTGCACCTGTTGCTGTTTCTCCAGACATGTGCACTGGGCAAGTGTTCAGGCATATCCATCATTGATTTCACACCACTGGCTTCCTGCCACATCAAGCGTGAGCGGCAGCACAGGACCATGAGGGGCTGGGCGGCAAAGGGAAAGTGCACCATGGGCTGGTTCTATGGCTTCAAGCTACATCTTGTCATCAATGACAAGGGAGAGATTATCCAGTGGAAGCTCACGCCAGGCAACGTAGATGACAGGGAGCCATTGAAGGATAAACGCTTCACCGAGAGGTTGTTTGGAAAACTCTTTGCAGACAGGGGATATATCAGTCAGAACCTCTTTGAGATGCTCTTTGTGGACAATATACATTTGGTGACCAAGATAAAGAAGAACATGAAGAACTCACTGATGAGCCTGTATGATAAGTTGTTGCTCAGAAAACGTTCTGTCATTGAGACAGTGAACGATGAACTGAAGAATGTGTGTCAGATAGAACACACCAGACATCGCTCTTTTGATAACTTTGCAACAAATCTGATAGCAGGACTCATTGCATACAATCTGTTGCCAAAGAAGCCAGAAATGAACATAGAGATAATTGATAAAAGCAGGATAATTGCATAGAGCTTATATCGAACTCACGTTATTATAAGGAGAGCGATATCGCAGAGTTACTGAATGCAAACAATGAATGAAATCAAACACAGAATGAACTATGACAGAGAACGAAATCATTACGCAGGAAGACCCTCAGATGCAGTCGTTTTCACAACTGATGGAAGGAATATTGAAGAAATTGGAGCGGTATTGCGCTACCGCCCGTCCGATGCTGGGCGGAGAGGTTTACCTCACTGGCGAGGAGGTTTGCAGCCAATTACGGCTCAGCACACGTACGCTCCAAGAGTACAGAAATGCAGGAATACTTCCTTTCTACAAAATCGGAGGGAAGATACTTTACAAACAGAGCGACATACAAGCCATGCTTGAAAGACACTATTACCCAATACCCAAGAAAACATGACAAATATGGATGAAAAGAGAAGAGCCATTTTAGAACAAGCCATCAGGGATATGGGAAATTATGGCGTTAAACTCCGCAAGCCCGAAGAATTGCCTGATTTTGACCAGCCTGTAGATTATGAGGAGGAAAAGAAAAGGTTTGAGCCTGTTCAAGTGGAAGAGCTGGAAACAAGGGAGAGCCACGAGGAAATTTCCCAAACAGCATGCCAAGAGGCAGATTTGTCCTCAACGGAAAGGATACCTTCTGCCGAAGGAACTCACCAACGATTGGGAAAATCCAAATGCAGAGAGCGTTTAGCGGAGTTTCAAGGGAAATACCTCCAACCACTTCATATCAGCCACCGCAAAGCCGTGTATGTATCTGAGGAAACCCAAAAGAGGCTGGACTATGTGGTGCGAAAAATCGGTGAGCATGGAGCAAGCATTTCGGGGTATGTGGAGCAGGTGCTTCGAGAACACCTTGACCACTACAAAGATGATGTGGAAACATGGCGGAAGCTCTGAAGTACTGCATTCCTCGAATGCAAGCCTACGCTGAGTTACTGTATTCAGTGAATGCAGTAACACGGCATGGGCTTATAATCCCATTTTCTACATCAGCAAGGTGTGTCTTTGTGACACAAACTGCCGTTTGTACCACAAAGACCCTTGCCCCAAAAGGGGGATTAAATCACTCCAAAGTCGTGATTAGAAGAGCAAAAATAAGAGAATATGGCAAGCGATAAATCAAGGAAAAGAGTAGCGAAAAAGTATGGTGATATGCCCGATAAGTGGGACGATTGGCACGTCCGTTTACCAGACCCGAAAGACCAAATACGAGTGATAGACCTCTATCAGAAGTCAGGCTCAATGTCCAAGTCCGAGTTTGTGCGTGCAAGGTTATTGGGCGAGCAGTTCAAGGTGATAACGGTGGACAAGTCCGCCGTGGAGTACCACCGCAAGCTCTCTGAACTTACAGCCCAAGTACATAAAATTGGGGTGAACTACAATCAGGTGGTACGACTAATGCGCCTTTATACGGCAGAGAAAAGCATACAGGCATTGTTGTGGGAGCTTATCGGTTTGACACAAGAACTCACTGCCTTGCAAGAAAAAGCAGTGAGTTTAACCATTGACTATCGAGAGAAATAAGGAATGTGCGATGGAATTATATGTCCCCAAGCATTTTTTGCAGCAGATTGCCCGATGTTCGTGTTATTTGGAAGTCTATGGTTTGGTTTTCTACTGTTTTTATGTCGGCTGGCTTGAAACGGCAAAGGGCTTCCTGACGCTCCAATGTGTCACGGACGGAAGAAAGGTCCTGTATCTGCCCGGCAAACGTTCTATAGGGAGATTGCAGATAAATCATTTGTCCGTTTACATTGTCGGGGCGTTTATTCTCGAACTTTAATAAGATGGTTATATCTGTGCTGTCCGCTGGTGTTGCGGTTGTTGCTCCGTGTACGGTAGCCGTTCCCGAATATACTTGTTTATAGGGTAGGAAATAGGCTACAGCAAAAAGACAAAGCAACACCATTCCGATGGCGGTAATGCCATAACGGATAAGCGAGGAGGGTATCTGTCCCACGATACTGCGAACTTTTTCGCTACGCAGTTCAAAGCTCCGTTCTGGTTTCTTTTCTTCTTTCATATTAGTTGCCAAGTTCTAATTGATTCTTTACTAAGGCAAAATATTTACCACGTTTAGCAGTCAGTTCCTCGTGTGTACCTACCTCTACAATTTTACCTTCATCCAATACTACAATTTGGTCAGCATCGCGAACAGTGGAAAGACGATGTGCCACTACTACAACTGTTTTTCCCTTGTAGAACTCCGAGAGGTTTTCTGTAATGGCTCGTTCATTGTTGGCATCGAGGGCATTGGTCGCTTCATCCAAGAAGACGAACATTGGATTCTTATAGACTACCCTTGCTATCAAAATGCGTTGCCGTTGTCCCTGACTAATGCCCTGTCCGTCCTGTCCTATCATCGTGTTGTAAGCCAAAGGAAGGGCTTCGATGTAGTCTGCGATGTTTGCTACACGGGCAGCATGACGAATACGTTCGATGTCGGGTTCATCGTCAGATATTGCGATGTTTCTCGCAATGGTATCGGAGAAGAGATATCCCTCCTGCATCACCGCACCGCATTGGCTTCGCCACCAGCCGAGGTTGTATTCACTCAAATTGGCATTGCCTATCTCGATGTTTCCATTCAGTGGCTCATAGAATCCCAAAAGGAGTTTTACGAGCGTTGTCTTTCCGCTTCCACTCGCTCCCACGATTGCCGTTACCTTGCCGTTGGGAATAGAGAGATTGATGTCGGAGAGAATATCTTTCGGACTGTAGATTTCATATTTGAAGGATAGGTCTTTTATCGTGAGGGAATGTCCTTCGGTGGTCTTGTCCGTATAGGCGGTACGTGTCCGTTCGACATTTTCCTCGTTGGTCTCGGTGTGGATTTCGTTCATGCGGTCAAGGCTGATGCTTACGTCTTGCCAGGAGTAGATAAACTGAATAAGTTGTTCCACAGGGCTGTTGAGCTGTCCGATGATGTACTGTACCGCCATCATCATACCGAGTGTCATATTTCCGTGTATTACGGCTGTGGCTGCAAGTACGGTAATGAGGATGTTCTTCACCTCGTTGATGGTGATGCTGCCCGCCTGCTGTACCTGTTGCAGATTGAGGGATTGCAGGTTCACCTTGAACAGGTCGGCTTGCACGTCCTCCCATTCCCAACGTTTGCGCTGTTCGCACCCCTGCAGTTTGATTTCCTGCATACCGCCTATGAGTTGGTAGGTGACGTTGCGGTTGCGCCCTGCCTGCTCGAAGTATTTGTAATCGAGCTGTCTGCGCTTTTTGAGAAAAAGGATAACCCAACCTGCATATAGGATTGTGCCGATGAGGAAGACGGCAAAGATTCCGAGGTTATAAACAGCCAAAATTCCCCCAAACACTAAGAAGGTAAAGAATGAAAAAAGTAGGCTCAGGCTACTTGATGTAAGAAATTGTTCTACTCTCCTATGGTCTTCGATACGTTGCAAGATATCACCCATTTGCTTAGTATCAAAGAACTTCATTGGTAATTTCATCAATTTTATAAAAAAATCAGAAACTAATGAAATGTTGATACGGGTTGAAATATGCAGAAGTATCTTGGAACGAATAAATTCATTAGTTGTTCGACTGAACAATAGCATAAGTTCTGCTAATAGAACAAGCCAGATAAAATTTATATCTTTCCCTCCAATTCCCATATCTACAATAGTTTGAGTAAGAAACGGAAAGATTAACTGTAAAAGCGAACCTATTAAAAGACTAATGATTAGCTGAAGAAAATAATATTTATATTTTCCAATATACTTATATAAGAATTTCAGATTCTTTGAATCCCCTTCTTGTACCATGTTATTATTATAAAAGGTGGGAGTAGGTTCAACAGATAGTATAACTCCACAAGGAATACCATTGTTTTCTGTACTTGCCCAATGTCGCTTAAAACTATCTATATCGTATTCGAGCATTCCTTTCCCTGGATCTGCAACAACAACCCCTCTTTTTTTATATTTACATAAGATGACAAAATGATTCTGATCCCAGTGTAGGATACAGGGATTTTTATAAGTCTTTAGTATATCAAGAGATACTATTTTCCCATTACATTTTAATCCTATTTTTTTTGCTAGTTCACTAATATCATACATAGAAACTCCACCTTTTGAACTTTCTAAGCTCTTTGATATTTGTTGTAGAGAATATTTTTGCCATAGAAATGGCATAACATTACTAAGCATGCTGCTCCACATTGCATAGCGTCATGTTGCTTTATAAAAACAAAACCTGCCATTCTTATTTTGTTAATGAAATAGTAAAAAGCAACTCTCTTCCTCTCATGTGATAACTGTAAGCGTAGGTATTCATCATGTTAAAAATGGTGTAACTATAATACTGTTGATTGAAAATATTTCTCATATCAATACTGAAACGAAATGCTTTGTGTCTGTAACTGACCCCTGCATCGAAGATAGCCATAGTCTTGGTAAGATCTTGATACATTTCCTTTGTTGAAATATCTGCCATTGCCTTGAATTGCAGATTTGTTACAGGCTGTAATACCAAGTTGATATCATGTGTTTGCGACAAGAAAGATTTTGACACGTTTTGTACCTTTGTAAAGTTCTTTGAAAAGCTATAAGTATAATATAACTCCATAAAAGAAACAGGTTTGAATGAAACAGATGGAGCAACATTTAGACTGTTCCACGAATAGCTGTAAATCATACTGTTTTGCATCATCAAGCTCTTGCTGTGCATATAAATTCCGTACAGCGAAAACTTGGTGTTGATAGCTTTTACCTGTTTTGTAATATTGAAATAGGTATTAATATTGTCAGTGCCGTTAGGACTTAGTACCGGACATTCCTTAATCAATGTTTGCGACACATTCTGCGCCGACAATAAATTGTTATGCTGATGTGTGTAGCCTATACCAAAATTAAAAAAAAACATTTCTATTGGATATTTTAAATCGTAAATAGCATTGAGCATAACACTCCTATTTTCACTCAAGATCCCTAAACTGTACCTTTGATAGTTCAGACTGGTTTGTATCGGTGCTGTTATAAAATCAGCCAAATCACCTATCTTGTTTGCAAAAGCCCCTTGAAGCCTTATCGTAGCTCTTGGTGTAACATTGTATAGAAAATAAAATGAAGGATTAATTACAAAGCTCCATTTCTGCTTCTTTAATGGAGTTGTTCCCTCGTTTTCAAAATCGATTCTTGTTGTAGCCAATGATACGCTTGCTTTGAAATTATATTTCCGTTGTGGGTGGGTATATTCATATTGTGGAGAGAATGAAAAATCTAATTCATTTCCCTTCACGAGGTTAAAGCCTGAATAGTCATCTGTTATCAAAGCTGAATTAACCCTATCGCTACGATATTGGAATGAAAGAGGAAAATAAAATCGTGAGGCTCTTCTTTCATAAGTGGCAGAAATAGTTTCCTGATTCGTAAACTGTTTGCTGTCTGCACTTTGCAGAAAAGAGGCTACTCCTACGTCTGAAACACGAATAGTGCCATTAGGCATAGTAGTATAATTGAGAAGAGAAGAAAGACTCCAGCGAAACTTATTTGTTTTCCAACGTATGGAAAGATTGTTGGAAAACCCTAGATCGTGATATTTCTCATTTTGAAAGACCGAATTGCTATTGTTTTCAACTGTTGGCAATTCCGATTTTACGAACAAAGCCACTGATGAAAACCGATTGGTGATATATCGTTTATCGCTATTGTCCTTGTATTCGATAGTCAGGGTCGGCTTGTGAAGTGTGAAGGCAGGTTGGTATTGATAATCTTGCACTAATTCGTCCAAACCATTACCAAAAAACATCTTATGATTGTAAGCATAGTTGCATTGGGAATAAGCATAGCCTACATTTGTTCTTAACGACTTGTTTTCCGACAGTTTGTTGAGTAGATTGAAACTAACGGAATAATCTTTGGGATAGATATACCTTTCTCTTTTGAGTGGTGCACTAGAAGAAGATAAGTTGCCCAATAGTTTTACACCGAAAGATTCTAACTGGTCGTTTAGAAAATGATTGATATTTTCATCGGTAGCAAACTCCCTTATGTTCCCTATCTTAAATGTTCCCAAAAGTTGCATACGCGATTTGAAGAGCATACCAGCTCCATTAGTTTGGTAAAGTCCTTCATTACTGCCTAAACCTCCAATGGCTTCATATGTCCCGACTGGTTTAAACTTGGCGTGCTTTGAAAGTTTTATATTTATTGCCACATCATCAGATAGCACGTCTTTGTCCATTTTGGCATCTTTATGATTATTCAACACCTGCACAGATGTAACGTAGTCTGCTGGGATATTGTTTGTGGCTACATTATATTGTCCACCAAGAAGATCCATTCCCTCAATGTAAAAATTGGAAATATCCTTTCCTAGATATTTTATACTTCCCGAACTAGTTACTTCTATACCGGGCAATCGCTTCATTGCATCTCTAAGCGTGTAATCGCCCTTCCCTGCGAAAGAACTCAACCGATAGGAAAGTGTATCGCCGCGCTGAATTATTTGTGGAGCCTTTACAACAACTTCCCTTAACTGCGTCTTTTTTTCAAGTAAAGTAATGTTCTTTTTTGTTTCTTTACTATCTATTACTAGCTTGGTTTTCTCAAACGAGATATGTCCGATAGAAAGTAGCACCTGCGTTTTAGAACTATTGTAGCTTAAAGCATAGCTTCCCTTCTCATTGGTAAAGCTATAGGCAATGGGCTTGTTATTTTCTAAAATCTGCACATTGGCATTGCTTATTGGCATACCATTAGAGTCCGACACAATTCCAGTCAACGTATAGTTTTTTTGAGCTTGTGCTTGCATCCAAACGAAAAGACAGAGAATATAAAGGAGTAATCTTTTCATCATTATTTAATCTCTAAAGGCACATAGCCATTTGTCCGTAGGCGTACTTGTACCCCATTGATAAAAACAGAGTTGCTTCCACCGTCGCCTTTTTCCACTCTCATGTCCGTAATGCTCTCAGTAGGGATGTTGGCTATCGGGTTTTCTTCAAAGTGATTTTTTGCCTTGATAAATTTTTCACGGCTGGTAGTAATGCTATTAGATATTTTAGGCGCAGTGATTGGCGTAGTACCTTGTCTAAACGTAATAGCTTTAAAGCGGTGGATTTTCTCGGTATCACAAGCATACATTATCAGTCCAGGCAATCCACCAAACTTCCAAGGTCCGAATTGGGATGGAATTTCTGATGAGAACCAGACATTCCAAGTACGTCCGCCATACTCTCCTACCGCTTTATTACATAGATAGCCGCATATAGTATCGATCTCTTCGGTAACTTGCCATGAAATACCGTTCACCCCCTCTTGATAATAATAAAGACTTGGAGGGATAACACTATACACGGAGATTGATTTGTCTGCTACATTTACAAAGGTAGTTTGGTCAAAGTAGTAGGCTGTTTTCACCACGCGCTCTTCTGCTTTCTTTACCTGCTCTTCGGTTGCTTGTCCTGTCTGCATCAAAGAGTCTAACTGAAAAGTAGCATAGTCGACAAACTTAGCGTGAATAGCATCAAACTGCAATATCGTTGTAAAAGTTTCTGTTTCGGCATTCGCTGTTTTTACAGTGTATTCGTAAATACATTCATAATTATTATTTGTTTTCTGAGCGAAAACTTGTAAAGGAATGAGTAAAAAGAGGACTAAATAATTCTGTTTCATAACTAACATGCATTAATAATATCTGATATCGTTATTCCTGATGGAAGTTTTTCTCCATTTAGGATATATGTAGGAGTTTCTCCTATATGATTATTTTTAAACCATTTATAATGTGATAATATTATATAATTTTTTGTGCTATCTTTGCTCTTATTTTTTTTGCAATAATGTTTTATAAACTTTTCTCTTCCAAAATAAAACCAATCAAAAATAAGTTTATCAATAGGAAGAGTAGGAGTATGAAGTGATAATAAAATACTAAAATCATATTTTTGCTCTTTTGACCAGCAAGCTACCACAAATTTCGTTTTAACAGTTCGGCTAAGTTTTAATAAATTATAAGATTTAATGAATTCAACTCCACAAGAGTGACAATGTAGATTGATAACTATGGTTAAGTTGTTACTGGCACATTCCATTCCAAGTTCAATATCATGAGGAGCTTCGTCATAGATAGGTCCTTGTCGCTTATCATTTAACTTTTGCTTTATTAATTTTGTTTTACAGACATTTAAATTATATGTGTTCTCAAAGAGGGCAACAATATTTTCATAATATGGTCTATATAATGTTTCTATTAGAAGCAATAAGAACATAAAAATAACCGCTATCGCTATAACATCTATGAATCTTATACATCCTCCAAAAGTAAACTCTAAATTATAAAGAGCAAGAAATAAGACTAATATTTGAATAATTGTACAATAAGGGCATATTTTTTTTATCCATATCCACTGATAAAAAATGCTCCATAAACTAAATGGTATTGCTAAAATATAATATACAGAAAGTTCTGGATATAAAGTAGGAAAGAGCAGTGATACGACTATAGCTGTTCCAAAATATGAGATTCCTATATCTGATAAGTCTATCTTAAATATATTCTTTTTCGGTAAGTTACATTGAAATATATTTAAGATAGAACAGATATTAGGTTTCTCAAATGGAATAAAAGACTTATTGAAGAGTGTAATAGACGCATGGCATGCTATGATATTTACTCCAATATTTATTAACGTTTTTATTGAAAAGATAACTGAATGTTGCGCTGCTACTAAAATTAAAGTTAAAATAAAGAAAACAAAAAAAAGTACGACTTTCTCAAATGCACGTTTCCTGTTTTTTTGATAAAAAGGCTCAATTGCTGTTTCTGTTTTTTTTAGTTGTAATACAACTCCGTTCCATTGATTTATAAACTTTGTTCGCGATAGCCTCTTTTTACGAAAACCATCATGAATTAATACATCTGAGTATGTAAAATTTTCAATTAAAACGAACTTATAGTCAGTTAAATATGAAAGGTATGGAAGTTCTTGTTTGTCTATAGAATCTAAACTATCGATTTTTTTTGCATTTATTTTAATCCCATAATAAGATAATATCCTTGCATACCCTAATAGATTATCCCTATCAGGGTGAGTCCAAAAAATTCCTCTCAAATTCTTATTTGTAAAGGGTACTTTCAGTAGTCTAAGAATATAAGCTATTAATGTCACTTTTGAATTTCTTTTATTACAACATTCTTGCACAAGTCAAAGGCATTATTTTCTACTTCCACCTTTGGGGGTAGGATAACTAATCTTAATGAAATGCAACCAATAAAAGCTTGTATCCCTATCTTTTGAATAGATGCAGGTAAGGAAATTTCATCCAAACTTAAACAACGTGCAAAAGCATATTTCTCTATAGTTTGCAGAGAATTGGGAAGTTTTATTTTTTTTAATCCTTTACAACCTGCAAAAGTGCGTTCTTTTATTTCTATGATAGAATCGGGCAATACCAATTCCTGTATGCTTTCACACAATGTGAATGCCTTACCCCCTATATAAGTAACAGTATTTGGTATTTTTGAAATTGTAATCCTGCAACAATCCCAAAATGCCCCATATTCTATCCTTTTAAGATTTGGGGGCAGTGAGTCTAAACGTAAATTTTCGCACATATTAAAAGAATTTTGTCCAATAATTCTCAGAGAATTTGGCAGATATATATGATGTAGATTTTTACAAGTATCAAAAGCTCTTCCTTTGATTATTTCCACCCCTTCGGGAAGTATGACCGTTTTAATGTAATCGTTAAAAACAAAACAGCAATTTCCTATAGCCTTAACCTGTTTTAAATTATCTTCTTTAGTTAAATCCACTATACTATCTTTTCTTTCCCATTTTACAAGTTCAAGAACCCCTGCAGAGTCCGAGACCTCATATCCAAGTTTAGAGGTCTGACCTTTGACAAATTCAAGTGAGAAAAAAAATAACAAAAGGACTATAAATATTTTTTTCATAAAATGTATAAATTGAAAAAAACACGAAAACTGGTCAAAATTTAGTACTGACCAGTTTTCGTTACCTTGTCATTAACCCATTCCTGCAAACTCTAAGCATTCTTTAACGGAAGAAACTTGTTTTGTGCGTGTTGAACCATCTGTCTCTCTTACTGTGCATGGAAAACTTGCTTCACTTGCAAGGTTATTACTTGTTAAATTTTCTGCACTTCCACCACGAATTGCACGCAAATCTTCGGGTTGCAAACATAAGTTTTCGGATTGTTTTTTGAATACTTTCATACTATTAATTTTTAGATAGACTCGAATATTATACATTCTCATTGATTCGCCGAGTCTGTTAACCGAAACAACAAGCTTTTATTTTTTCTATAAAATAGAACCATTTAATCAATTCTTTTTTTATTCTAATTATATTTTGCATATATATATATATATATTGTTTATAACAAGAAAAATCAGTATTATTTTTAAAAAAAATGTATTTTATGAGTATTTGCGGTATATTTGTAGTATCGTTTACTATTTACACATTATTTATAGTCTATATGGATACAAAATTAATTTCATTAAAAGATTTTGAAATTTCTCCTAACGAGAATGTCATTGAACGTAGCCAAAACTTCCAAAGTTATATAGACCAGATGGATCAGTTCGGCTGCAAGAGCTATTGGGTCATGGGAAGAACGGGAGTAAGTGCCACGATGCAAATCGAAGGGTTTGACGGTGAGGTATCTGCATATATTTCCAACGATTATTTGGGAATGTCTCAAAATCCAGATACGAAAAAGGCAGGCATCAACGCTGTATTGAAGTACGGTACGGGAGCAAGTGCCGCCCAAGCTATCGGCGGGTATCTTGACATCCATCAGGAGTTGGAATGCGGGATTGCGGAATTTGTCGGACAGGAAGATGCCATTCTTTTCTCATCCGGCTTTGGAGCCAATGCGGGACTGCTTCGTGCAATTTTAGGAAAGAATGACATTGCATATATTGATTCCTATATCCATACCAGTGCTGCTAGCAGACTGATTGGGACAAACGTAAAGCATATCGGACACAACGATACCGATTACCTTGACATGATCCTTAAACGTGAAAGAGGGAAATACCAGACCCGATTGGTCATCATTGATGGGGTCTATTCCCAGAATGGAGATTTATCAAAACTCCCGGAGTACATTGCGGTCTGCAAGAAACACGACTGTCTTCTTATGATGGATGACGCTCACGGCATCGGGGTTATGGGGGAAAACGGCAGGGGAACGGCAGAATATTATAATTGCTTGGGACAGGTCGATATTATCACAGGAACTTTCAGTAAATCCTTCGGGTGCGTCGGTGGTTTCGTTGCCGCGTCAGAAAAACTGATTCAGTATCTGAGATATTATGCTGACAGTAATGTCTTTTCCGCAGCAATGACTCCACAGGTTGCAGCATCTTCATTAAAGGCTTTGGAACTTATACAGACATGTCCTGAAATTCGCAAGAAGTTGTGGGCTAATGTCAATTATCTGCGCGAACGACTGACAGAGGAAGGCTTTGATATAGGCTGCTCGGTATCAGCCATATTTCCTATTATGGTAAGAGACAATAGAAAAGTATATGAAATAGCACGTGAATTACAAAAAAGATGTATCTTTGTAAGCGGTATCACATATCCTGCGGTAAGAACCAAAGAAGCACGGCTTAGAGTTAGTGTATTGGCTTCTCACGAGATAGAACAGTTAGAGCAATTAGTGACTGCTCTTTTGGAAATCAGAAAATCAATTCCTTTTTAGATGGCAGAAGAAGAAAATAAACCCAAAAGATACAGAAGGACAAACGTCGATATACAGGCAGACATTATCAAGGCAGCAGAAAGTCTGATTAAGAAAAAAGGCTTTGCATCAATGCTGGTGACAGAGCTTATCAAGAAAGCCAGAATAGAGCCGCTTGTGTTCTATAACAGATATGACAATCTTAGCAAATTTTATGATGAATTCGTTAAGAGGTATGACTATTGGTTTAAGGATGTGCTCACTGGTGTTCAATTTCCTACAGATTCAGAATTGGGCTATATCAGTATTTTCAAGGATGTACAGAAAGCACTTCAAGATAAATCAGTGATGTTGGAACTGTTACGCTGGGAGATTGCTGAAGGAAATGAGACCACAGTCCGTACGGCCATGCTCAGAGAAATGCACACTTTACCTCTTGTCAATATCTATGAGGAGAAATTCAAGGACACTGGTATTGATATATCCGCCATATCATCCCTGATAATCGGTGGCATTTATTACCTCAACCTTCACAGAGAGCGTTCCAAATTCTCAGACATTGACTTGAATACGGAGCAAGGGCAGCAACGCATCGAAAAAGCCTTGGATACATTTGGTAAAATGATTTTCCATTTTCACGAACAGGTCAATTATAAGAGAGAAATCGCCAAACGTCTTAAGGAAAAAGGAATAAGTGATGAGATTATAAAAGAGTGCCTGATTTAATGAATACTTTTCATAATATCGCAGATGTGTCAAAACTAAGATATTACTGTCACAGTCTTACAATCTAAAACTAAACCTCTCTTAAAGACAATGAAAAGAGGAAAGAGTCATATCAGCACTTGAATGCAGCGTTTGATATGGCTCTTTTATATTTAACAGTTACAATTAGTATTACCGGGCAGCCCCTATTTTAGTTTTGACGCATTCTCTTTTTGCATCTTTACCTTTTGTACCATCACCGACAGAACTCTTTTCTCATTTTACACATCAAAATGATTAATTATGAGCCTTTTTGATAGCATAATAACAACACTAAAACTTGAATAAATAAGTGCCAATAGAATTAGATGTGAATATTTTAAGGTGTATCTACAATTTATTTCCTAAAAACACACTGTTTTCATCAGAAAATATTATCTTTGCATTATCAATTTAAGTGCTCTTTGAAATAATGCAGAATAAAGAAAGGGAAAGTAACTCACTCGTTTCCATCTCGTAACCCATTTGTCCTTTATTTATTCTTATTTTGTTGACTATCTGAAAGATACAAATATCTTGAATCTTTTGCGGGCGTAGTCTGTTGCAATCAGCATCTTTGCTCTTTCCTCGCTCTCACTCAGTGGTGCTCGTCCCAAAAGCGTGGCATCGCCACTCTTGGCAAACTCCATCAGTTTGCCGATAAAGACTTCCTGCTCGGGTGTCGGTGGTATGTTATGCAGAATCTCATTCTTTTCAGGGCGGTCGATACCGATGTCCTTGGCTGTGCGAAAGTCGCAAATCTCCGCATAGAACGCCGCCAGCTCTGGCACCTTGATGAAGGTACAATAACGTTCCTTCTGGATAATCTCATTGGTGATGGAGAACTCATAGTCGGTCGATTTCTTGGCAAAGACCGCTGCCCATGCGTCAAAGCTGTTGATACCCTGCTTCTCCAAAGCCTGCGGGCGCAGGTATTTGAAAAGCAGATACAGCTCCGTAAGTGAGTTGCTGATGGTCGTTCCTGAAAGGAAAGTGGCTCCCAAATCCTTGCCGGATCTCTCCTGTATGGTGCGAATGGCAAAGAGCATGTTTAAGGCACGCTGTGAGCCATCAGGATTACCCAAGCCCGACACACGGTCGTGGCGGGTATTGAACATGAGGTTTTTGAACTGGTGCGACTCATCTACGAATAGGTGGTCAATACCCATCATCTTGAAATCCACGGCATCGTCTTTTCTTTCGGCGATGCTGTCCTGTATGTTCTGCAGCTTTGCTTCAAGTGTCTGCTTGCGTTTCTCCAAACCTTTGAGCATTCCACGGGAAATCTCCGCCCCCTGCATACGCAGGACTTCGAGGTTTTCCTCCACGGAGTCCATCTCCTTCTGAAGGATAGCTTCCTGTATCTCCAATGCCTGCGGTATCATGCCGAACTGCTCGTGCGTGAGGATGATGCAGTCCCAGTCGTTGTTCTTGATGTCGTTAAAAATACGCTGGCGGTTCTGCTTGCTGAAATCGTTTTTGCCCGGATAAAGTACCTTGGCATTGGGATAAGCCTTGCAGAACGTGTCGGCAATGTCGAAGACATTTGCTTTCAGACCGATAATCATCGGTTTGTTTGCCAGTCCCAAGCGTTTCATCTCGTAGGCAGCCGTACACATGATGAGTGTCTTTCCCGCTCCCACCTCGTGGTCGCAGATGCCGCCACCATTGGTTTTGAGCATCCACACGGCATCCTTCTGGCTCTTGTAAAGGTCGGCAATACCCAACCTTCTGAGGTCAAGGTCGGGAAACGTCTGGTGCGTACCGTCAAAGTTGGGTCGCACAAAACAGTTGAAAAGACGATTATAACGGTCAGAGAGTTGTTGCTTGAACGTGTCTGGTGTGCGTCCGAGCCAATCGACAAAGCCCTGTCTGATTTCTTCAATCTTGGCATTTGCCATCTGTATGGCATGTCCGTCCCTTACTTTGATGGTCTTGGTCTCTCCCGTAACCTTATCCGTCACTTCCTTGCTCTTGTTGATGTCGGGAATGGTATTGTGCAGGGCATGCTTCAGGAGATTGATACCGTCATAGCGGCGGAACTCTCCCTGTACGGCATACTTGTGCCAGATATTGGCATTCTTATGGTCGCAGATAATGCTGTACTCGTCCATGTTGGAATGGTAGGATACACCAATATCCGTCCCGAAAAACTCCGAAGCAAACCTGCCATAGACTTTAGCAGGTATCCAGCGTTCACCGAGATTGAAGTCAAGGTCTGCAAAAGGAATGGGTGTTGGCGTGGCTGCACGCAGGGCAGCAAGGCTCTGCTTTGCCTCTTCGTGGTCGGGGTGGTCCAAGAGCCACGACTCGATACGCTCCGCCTTTTCTATTACATTGCCCGAAATGAACTTGTCCGCCACTTCATAGGCATTCTCTTCGGGATTGTAATAGATGCGACCTTCCAAGGAAGAAATGATGTCGCTTTCCTCCATATCAGGTAAAAGCGAACTCATGTAGTCAAGTTCCACCGTACCGTACTTGTTGAGCGATGCACCCAATGCCTCCATCGGGTCTGCGGCAACGGTCAGTTCCGTGGTGGAAAATGCCGTTGGATGGTCAAAGATGTCCGCCTTGATGTACCTGCCGTTCTCGGAGCGTTCCAAGAAGAGCATTTCCACGCCTGTAGCATCCATCTTGATAATGTCAGTGTTCGCCTTCTGGTTAAAGTAGCCCCAGCGTGCAACATAGTCATCATACAGGTGATTGAGCCTGCTGCGGTCTTCCCTGTCTTCTGCATGGTTCTCTGCCTCGTAGTCATAGAGACGATGATAGCACTCCCGTATCTCGATATAGCTTTTTAGACGGGAAAGCTGCGCATACGGCAAGTCCATCGGGTTAAAGGTGGGATGTCGCTTCAGATCAGAAAGAAACCCCACCTGCCCTTTCTGCACGACAATGGAGCCGTCTCTTAGATGTGAGTCCGGCGAAGAGAGAAAAGGGCGTGGGGAAGCGTCAAACTCCTTTCTGACTTCCGCTATCGGTTTTGGCTTGCGCTCCTCGTCTTCGTTCATGAAGTCGAAAAGGGATGGCTCACGTGAAGAGGAAGAAGCTGCTTTCCTGCTACTACGGGTACGCCGTTGAGGAGAGGTTACTGACTTTTGTATCTTGGACTCCGATGGTTTCTGGGGAGCAGTTTGTGTTATAGGACGGTGCGCCTGTGAAGTTCCTGAATTATCCTTGATTTCATTGTTCACACGGCTGACCTCTCTTGTCCAAAGGCTGTATTCTTCCGGGGCAAACAGTGACAGCTGCTCCGGTTGTCCGATGTCTTCCATGTTGTTGTCCACCACTGGATGATGATCGTCGTCAAAGAACACCGTCTGTCCGTTCATCTCTCTTGGGGCTTCAATATCCGTACGGATTTCCGACCTTTCCTGTTCGTATTGTCGGTGAAGTGTCAAGGCGGGTACGCCTTCGGGAGCAGGTTCTATAGTCATGGAAGGCTGTTCTGATACGAATTGTTGTGGGGCAGACTCTGATGATGACGGCTGTAATGGAATTGTCTCGCCGCTATGAACGGTATTTTCCATTATCTGCGTATCGTTCTCAGAAGCAATGGTTACAGTCTCCTTAACCTTATTCTCTGTTTCTGCCTTTGTTATCACTTCTTCCTTGATTTTCTCTGCCACCACTTCTTCTTTGGTATATTGTCCCCTGACGATTTCTTCCAGTTCGGCTATCTCGTGTAATTTCTTAGGAGAGAAATACAGGTCGCGCTCTATGCCCAGTCCTCTTACTTTCACGCCTTCCATCTCATCAAGGGACATATTGCCAAGCTCCCAGCCGTAACCCATCGTGACAGCACCGAAACCAATGCGGCTCTTAGGATCATATTCCAGAAGGTAGGCTGTGTATGCTCCCATAGGGAAGAAATAGCGTGCATAGGCAACCTTATCGCCTATGAGTTCCTTTTCCGTGCTGTAAAGTTTTGGTAGTTGCTTCCTGATACTGTCGGGCATGAGGTTATAGGCATCGTTTATACCCTTGTCTTCAGTCTTTGTCTTCTCTGTTTCTTCTTCCCGAATTATGGTAATACCCAACTTGCGAAGCTGTTTCTCCGCCTCTGCCTCTCGCTCTACCTCTGTCATCGGTATACCTGTTTCATATAGTTTACGGTCGATACGTTGTTCCATTTCAAGGGAGAGCCGTGTTCGGAGACTTTCTGCCATTTCCTCAATCCCTCCCGTGAACCGATACTCCCATGTAGGTCTTCCATAAGGGTCTGTACCCATTATGCGCTCTGTGGCAATGGTGCGATGAGATATGTCTTTCCAATCTCCTACAAAAAGAGAGTTATGCTTGAAGACGACCGAAGAACCTTCTTCCTTGGGAACGGAAACGGTTTCTACGAACTGCTGCTCAATGCCCTTGCTGATTTCTTTACCAGTCTGCTTCTGTAGGACGATGAGGTCACTGCCTACGTCCGTTCCTGCATTGTCTGAAAACATACCCGATGGCAGTCGGAGAGCGGAGATAAGGCGGCTGTTCTGCATGAGGTAACGGCGTATGGCTTCATTGCGGGGACTGTCTAATACGCCCTGTGAGGTGATGAATGCCAAAATTCCACCTTCCTTGATGCAGTCCAGACCTTTCACGAAGAAGTAATTGTGAATGGCACGTGTGGACTCACGTTTAAGAGTGTCCTTACCTTTACTGTATTCTCGGTCATAGACCATAAAATCACCGAAAGGAATATTACTTGTAATAAGGTCGTATTTGTCTTTGTCTTCCAGCTCTCCAATGGCTTCAAAAGGCTCGTTGTGAACGAAAATGTTACCTTTGCCATAAGGGTGCAGGGCTTGGCTGATGCGGGCAGTGAGCAGGTCCTTTTCCATTGCATCTACAACTCCCGCTTGCCTTGCAAAGGTCTCAGCAAATGCTCCCATGCCAGCCGAAGGATCCAAACATCGACGTATGGGTACATTTACAGAAGTGAGAGCATCGGCAATGGCGGTGACAATACGAGTATCAGTATAGAAGGAGGTCAGTACGCTTGCCTTGATGCTCTCCCAATACCGCTTGGCGGTGTTGGCATCTACGGCTTCTCGATAAATCATCTGTTTGAGCTGTTGGGTAGGTTCAAAGAGATTCTGCTCTGACTTGCTCCAATAGCGTATATCATCGGGATTGTCTGTGCGGTTGAGTACACATTTCAAGCCACCGAAACCCTGATAGTTCCGCAAGATACTTTTCTCAGCTTCGGTGGCTTCGCGGCGTTCTTTCTCCAGGCGCAAGACCACACGGATAGCTTCCGTGTTGGCTTGCAGGACTTCTTTCTTATTGTATGCCATAGTGTTTTCTTTTAATAAAGTGGAGGTAAAAAGGTCGGCAGGTAGTACTTGTATCTCCCGATCTATATCTGTTCCTCTCTGTTTCTGTCGGGATTATCTCCCTCGTTGTTTTCCTTTCTTATTTTCAAATACAAAGGATGTGGTATATTCTTCATTCAGCACCAGACGGGCGTTGAACTTCTTACCGGTCTTGCTGGTCAAGCCATTGAGGACGGGTGTTCGTCCTGTGGTTATCAAGTCCCGGATATTGTCCTCTGTAAGCAGCGTGTCACAGATCTCACGGAAGACGTGGAAGTCGCAACTCTCGTTCCCACATTTTGCTACCTTAGCATAAATACCCACACTCTGCTGTCCGCACTTGGGACAGCGGTAGGTGGGATAGGACTTTTGTACCTGTGGGGAAAGGGCAAGGAGCTCTTCGCAGATGGTGCCAACGTATGAGTTAATGCCTTTCGCAAACTTCTCTGCCGGCATCTGACCTGCCTCGATAGCGGCAAGAGCCAGTTCCCAGCTACCTGTCATCTCCGCATTGGCAATCTTCTTGTCCTTGACAATCTCATAGACCGCCAAGCCTTTCTCTGTCGGGATGATGGATTTCCTGTCCCTGCGGATATAATCACGGAGGATGAGCGTTTCGATGATATTGGCTCTTGTAGCAGGTGTGCCAATACCGCATTCCGCCATTGCCTTCTTGCTTTCTGCATCTTCGACCTCTTTTCCGGCGTTCTCCATAGCAGAAAGCAGTGTCGCTTCTGTGTAGAGAGGTTTAGGTTTGGTCTTGTGTTCGGTAATCTCGGCATTGAGAAGTGGTAGGAGTTCACCCTCTGTTAAATTGGGCAATGTGGCAAGTAACTCTTCCTCGTCATCTGATTTGACTTCTTTCTGCACGGCTTTCCAGCCCAAGGAGATTTGTCGGCATGCTTTCCAAGTAAAGGTGTTGGTGCCGTCCGTGAACAGCACCTGCATACGTTCTTCCTCGGAGTCAGGCGAAAAGGCTTCGATAAAACGGGTTACCACCATATTATATAGGATTGCTTCATCCGTCAATAAGCCGGAAGGTGTTTCTCCCGTGGGGATAATAGCGTGGTGGTCGGTTATCTTAGCGTTGTCCACCGAGTGGCGGTTAAGCGGATTGGATAGGGGCTTACCTATCTTGTGGAGCAGGGCGGGTACTTCTTCAAAGACGTCCTCGCTGATGTATCGGCTGCCTGTGCGGGGATAGGTCGTGATTTTCTTCTCATAGAGGCTCTGAGCAATTGAGAGGGTCTTGTCTGCTGAAAAGCCGTGGCGTCTGTTGGCTTCCTTCTGCAAGGCAGTAAGGTCGTACAAGAGTGGTGGCGATGTATGCGTTACCTTTCTTGCGACCGATTCAACTTTAAGCCGGCTCTGACTGCGAAGCGTAGCGAGGGCAGTCTGTGCCGATGCTTCACTCTCATAGTCGGTAATGCCAATGGCTTTCAGCGACACGCCCTCTTTCTCCATCAGGGCGGAGAGTTTCCAATAAGGCACGGAAGAAAAATCACGGTTCTCTATGTATCGACGGCAGACCATAGCGAGGGTTGGAGTCTGTACCCGTCCCAACGAATAGCCTCCCCTGCGGGCAATGGAAAGGGCACGGCTCGCATTGATTCCCACGAGCCAGTCGGCTTCGCTTCTTGCCTTGGCGGAATAATAGAGACTGTCGTAATGGTTCCCTGACTTGAGATTTGCCATGCCCTCACGGATAGCTTTGTCCGTGAGAGAACTTATCCAAAGGCGGTCAAAAGGCTGTCGGCATCCCAAATGTTGATAGATATAACGGAAAATAAGTTCACCCTCCCGTCCTGCATCAGTAGCGACGATGATACGGTCCGCCTTGTCAAAGCAGGAACGTATTACCTTGAGCTGTTTTAGTGCTACTGGGTCTGATACATTCTCCTTATCCTTACGTACTTGTCGTACCACTAACTGAAATGGATTGGGACGGATGGGCAAGTCCTCGGCTTTGTAGGCAGAAAAACCGTAGGTTTCGGGCATGGCAAGGGCGATGAGGTGTCCCATTGCCCAAGTAACGAGATACCCGTTACCCTCCATATATCCGTCCTGTCTGCTGTTTGCTCCGACAATGCGGGCAATGTCTCTGGCTACCGAGGGTTTCTCGGCAATAATACAAGTTGTCATAGTCGATAATAGAATTAAGGGTTACATCTTACGTCCACGGGACTTCTTTTGTTTGTTTTCGTCCTGCTTTTGCTTCTGCTCGGCAGTAGGCTGTGTCTGTCCCGTCTTCAAGGGCTCTTTCACATTCTTGGTAGCTTCATTCGTCTTGCCGTGGTTGTTCACGGCTACCTGCGTTTTGTGTTCTTCGGCTACGGCAACCACCTTTTCCTTGCCGGTTTCCTGCTTCTTGTCAGGATTCCACTTGTAAAAACGTGGGCGGTTCTGCTCCTTGTCCATGCGGACATAGGCGTTGAATGATTGTCCCTGTTTGTCCACCATATTCTTTAGATATAGTGTACGACCGCTATCCAATGCTTCACGCTGTTTTTCTGATAGTTCCAGTCCGCAGAGCTTATGCGGTACGCCTTGCTGCTGTGTTTGCTGCTGCCGTTCCTTAAATCCACGGTTATTGTCGAAGATGAACTCAATGCCCTTTCGCTCGGCATTAACTTGAAGCGTGGCATCAAAGGACTTACCACTCTTGGCAGTCATGCCTTCCACCTTCACGGCTTTGCCTTCCACAAGTTCTTTGTACTGGGCATCAGAGAGCGTTACGCCCTTGATCTCCTTAGGGATGTTCACACGGTCGGCACGCAGGGCGATGATTTCATTCGTTTGCGGGTCAATAGAAACGTATGCAGAGAAAGGTTCGGCGTTCTTGGGTGTTACCTCGATGGTCTTGCCCAGATTACCCGTAGTGAGGAGTTGCTCCTTTTCTTCGGGAGAGAACTTGTAACCCATATAGGGAAAGTCAAGCTGTGGCTCTTTTCTCAGAGGATGAATTGCCAAACCGATATTGCCGTTATCGTCCGTACGGAACGCAAGGCGTGCTTCAGTGTAGATGGTGGTGTCGCCGATAGGAACAGCAATTGTGATGAGATTGCTCTTCTGCCAATTGAGCATCTTTTCCAATTCTCCACTCTGCTCCAATCGCTCACGGGAAAGACTGAGATTGTCGAGCATCTTCCAATCCACCTTTTCGGGGTTGATGGTGGTGGCATTCTTCTGCTGGGGCATATAGTCCCCAAAGGGAACGCCCATCTCTTCCAGTTGTTGTTTGCTTTCGGGCTTTTCACGGCTTTGCAGCAGGGTGTGCAGGTTGTCCACGCCTTGCTCCACATTGTCTGCCACGACCTTGTACAACCCGAAATGAGTCGGGTTGTTGAACTGTTTGAGGAAGTTGGTCATGAAGTTCTTCAGAAGTCCGTCCTTGTTGTTGAACTTCAAGAACGCTGCTTGATTGGCAGTGATTGCCTCGGTGGTTTTAAGGTTTCCCTTGTCGTCAACACCGGATACGACGGACAATTTACCCACTTCCTGCTCATTCTTCACTTCCGTGCGGTCTTCCAAGACCAGCACATAGTTGTCATTGTTGTTTGATTCCATTGCTTGATAATTTTAATGATGAATACTGTTATCAAGCAGCTAAATTATAGGTATATGAAGAGATTGGAAAACTTTTGGGAAAAGCGGGAAATACAGGGAAAAAACAAGAAGCCATTATCCGAATCTGTATGGAAAACGGATAATGGCATGTTATTAAAAATATGAACGTTTCCGGTAGAGGAACTTATTTATTTATTTCCTCCTTTTTCGAATATTCTTTTTCTATCAATAAATTGATGAGAAATTTCTGCAAGTCTTGGTCAGTAGGTACATTGAGTTTCTTGCGGATGTGGTTACGCGTCACGTCGACGTTGTTTTCGGTTTTGTCGAGTAGTAGGCCGATTTCGCTCCGCTTCTTTCCCGCGAGAATGAGGCGGCACACATCCGTTTCTGATTTAGTCAGACAGGGAAAGTGGTGCCCCAGATCGCAGTCATCCATCAAGTGTTTTTTCAGATGCAGGCGCACGGCGTTGATAAGGTTGCGTTGCGATTTCGGCTTGAGCATGGAAAACAGGCAGTCGGTGTCCTCGGGCGATGGGTGGTCGTTGCTGCTCATGCGCAGGTAGGCCTCTATTTCCCGTTTATTCAGTCTGACGGCGAGCATCAGTGTCGTCTCACGGTGATGCAAATCGGTATTTTCCTTCGTTACACTCATCACATTATATCGCAGCAGTTCGCCCAGCGTGCAGAGGAAAAACTGCACGAAGAGGAAGAAACCGAACAGGCGCCAAAGCGAAGGCTCTTGAAGATAGGCTGCCACACAACCGTAGCTAACCACACTGATAGCAGAGACGATAAAGGGGGTGAGCCGGACAAAGCTCAACACAAGGAAGAAGATCGCCAGCAGGGATGTTATCTGATTGATAAGGATGAGCTGCAGAAAATGGTCGGGGCGCACCGTAGCGAAATAAAAGAAGCGCACGGCGATGGTACACTGTGCCACGAGCGCCACGAGTGAAAAAGCCTTGGAAAGCGACATCCGCCGCGTGAGGTAGAGCGACAGCGAAAGGAGGCACATCGCCAGATGGATGCCGCTCATCGTCTGGGGCAACGCTTCCTGCGAACCTCCAAGCCCCATGAACTGCAAGGAGATGACGGTAACAACGAGTACAGAGTGGAGCAAATACACGATGACGCGGTGCCGCTCAATGGTGTTTGTAGTGCGCGACCGTAGGAATGCCGATACCTTTTCTGTGAGAAAATGAATGATCATTGTTGCCGTTTTTACTTTTTATAACGACTGCAAAGATACGTTTTTATTTTCTCTTTACCAAGCTTTTTATTAAGTGTTTTTAAGGGGATATTAAGGTTTTTAGGGGGCGGAAATACCTTTAAAATGCTCTTTTCTGTCATAATCCTTAAAATAACAATTCTCTTTATGTTATTTTTGCATCATCTTTTGCTGCTCTCGCAAAGATTTTTCTTGTGGAATTGCTCAGAAGAGCACCATTAGGCATGCGAAATTCAGCAGAAAGGAATGCGAAATGAGAAAGTAGAAATATATTTAATTCATAATTAGCAAAAAGAGTTATTCATAAAGAAAATGAGATTATGGCAAATGAAAAACAACTGTTGGGTATATATTTTAAGAAATGAAAGCGGAGAATTCATCATCGGCTTTTCAGTCGATATGGATGAAAAGTTCACCGAAATCGCCACGCGAAAGGAAAAGCTGTATTATCTCCGTCCGTTTGAAGAGCCGTTCGACGGCTTGGCGCACAAGCATCTTTTGGATTCCCTTTCCCAAGAAACAATCAGCCTTCTCGTACAACGTAATCGGGAGCGGACAGAAATATACAAGGAAGTCTTCCGGAAAACGTAGTAACTACGCCACGCCCCCCGATAACCAAAAGAATATTTAATTTTTCAAATTCAATTTAATATGAAAACAAAAAACATTATTTATCGGCTCAGCCTTTTGTTCGTCGTCTTTGCGATGACGACATCGGCGTGGGCAAAGAGCGACGCCAAAGACGCGAAAGCGCCGCCCTTCTTTAGAACAATCAAAATCTATTCTGAGTCAGACTGGAAACATTTATGCAAGCGCGTGGAAGACGGAGAGAGTGACCTTAAGGTCTTTCTAATGAGAGACATCAGCCTCAGCGACCCACCGTTGGTAGGTGAACATCGTCCCTTCATCGGTAATTTCCACGGCAACGGACATACGATTAGGTTTAACCATGGTATTCCAATAGGTTGGCGTATTGCCCTCTTCAAAAGTGTGCAGAACGCCACGATTGAGAACCTGAACGTCAAAGCGAGCATCTGGGCGAGTTCTTACAAATTGTCGGGCTTGGTTTGCGATGCCGCCGGCAGGACTACCATTTCAAACTGCGTCATCGATGCTGACATCAAGTGTGCTTATGAAGGTGGGGCAAGCGAGATAGCAGGAATGGTGACGTATGTATTGCCAAACGCCAATGTGACGATAAACGACTGCATCGTCAAGGGAAAGTTTAATGCCACGACAAGTGCGGGGCAGAGCGGGATGAGCGGATTTGTTCACACCATGAAAGGCAGCTGCACGCTGAACAACTGCCTTTACTTCGGCGAGAACAACGCCACCGCCGGAAATACCTTTGCGCCCAGTGGCACAACCCTCAACAACTGCTACTTTACAAGAACTTGCGGCACGACGCAGGGCATGATGACTGTCGACTTGCAACTCGAGAGCGGCTACTTGACGTATCTCTTGCAAAAGGGAAGAAGCAACATGGTGTGGGGACAGAAGCTCGGCACCGACAGCGAACCGATGCTCACCACCGACGAGTCGAAGCGCATCTGCAAGGTGGCGTTCACCTACAACGGCAGCGAGTCGGCCACGCGGTATGCGAATAAAGGCGGCACCGTGGCCAGCCTGCCCATCTTTATTGTAAAAAACCTCGTGGGCCTGGGCTACAACGAGCACCATTATTACGCCATCGCCTTTGCCGACAATTTCTCAACCGCTACCATCGTGACAGCCGACATGCAGGTGGCTTTCAGCTTCACCGAAAAAGACTACTACGAAATCACATCGGCAGCCGACTGGAAAACGTTTTGCGACGCCGTAAACGACGGACAGAACAAGATCGACGCCAAGCTCATGCGCAACGTCGACCTCGGCTCGGAAATCAACATGGTGGGAAATGATTCGAAAGAGTACGGCGGCACGTTCGACGGGCAGAACCACACGCTCACGCTCAACTGGAATGCCACCACCAACGACATCGCCCCCTCAGGTTTCTGAGGGGCGCAACGATCAAGAATCTGCGCACCGAGGGGACAATCAAATCGAGCAGTTACTTCCTGGGAGGACTGATTAGCGAGGCGTATGGCAAAAACAGCGTCTCGAACTGCATCAGCAATGTGAACATCACGAGCACCTATACTGACAACAGATGCGGGGCAGGAGGATTGATTTCCTATATAGGCAGCAAGAGCAGCGTCAACATCACCGACTGCCTCGTCAAGGGCACAATCAACGGCACCGGTGCAGGCCGGAAAGGAATGAGCGGCTTCGTGTTTGTGCAGAACGGCACCTGCACGCTGAACAACTGCCTCTACCTCGGCGAGAACAATGCAGACAACAGCGACAACAGGTCTTACACCTTCGCCCCGACCAATACCTCCGGCGCCACCACCCTCAACAACTGTTACTATCTGAACGCCTGCGGCGCGACGCAAGGCACGCAGATTACCAAGGATCAGCTCAGGAACGGTGCGGTGGCATGGATGCTGCAAAAGGGAAGAAGCGACATGGCGTGGGGACAGAAGATAGGCCGGGACGACGCGCCGCAGCTCACCCGCGACAACGACAAGCGCATCTGCAAGGTGACCTTCGCCTACAACGGACGCGAGGAGGCCACGCGCTATGCGAATAAAGGCGGCACCGTGGCCAGCATGCCCACCTTTACCGCAAAGGACCTCCTTGGCAGCGACTACAACGAGCACCATTATTACTCCGAAATCGCCTTTGAGGACGGCTTCAACGGCTCAACCACCGTCAACACCGACCGGACCGTGGCAGTAACCTTCAACAAAAAAGACTACTACGAAATCGCCACGAAGGAAGACTGGAAAGCGTTCTGCGACATCGTGAAAAGTGGACAGAACGCCGTAGACGCCAAGCTCACGCGCAACATCGATCTCGGCTCGGAAATCAACATGGTGGGAAATGATAACAACAAATACTCCGGCACCTTCGACGGGCAGAACCACACGCTAAAGCTCGACTGGAGCAACACGAACGGCGTATTAGCCCCCTTCTACAAGGTGGAGAACACCACCATACGCAACCTGCGCACCGAAGGGAATATCAAGTCGAGCTATAGTCTTTTGTCAGGATTGATACTTACTGTCTATGGCAAGACCACCATCACAAACTGTGTCAGCGCAGTGAACATCACGAGCACCTATAACGGTAGCGGATGCGTCATAGCGGGCATGATTTTAGAGATACCATACGGTGCCGTTGTTACCTTCACCGACTGCATCGTCAAGGGAAAGTACAACACCACGCTCAAAGAAGGTTCTATATCCGTGAGCGGGTTCATATCTGGTCATAACGGCACCAGCACCTTTAACAACTGCATCTACCTCGGAGATAACGTCCCCGGCGGCGGCTATACCTTTGCGGCGTACACTTACTTAGGCCCCACCCTCAACAACTGCTACTACCTCAACGCCTGCGGCATAGCGCAGGGCACGAAGATAACCGCCGAGCAGCTCAAGAACGGCGAGGTGACAAAGAAGCTACAGAACAACCGCACCGACAAATGCTACTGGGCACAGCAGTTGGGTGAAATGCCCGACTTCTACAACGCAGCCGACAAGAGCAAGGCGAACTACGTGTATTACGACGCGGCAAAGAAAGGCTGGACGTGTGACGACTTCCGCCTCACCGACGGCACGGCAATGCCCATCGGGCTCGACTTCACTGCCGCCACCGTTACCTACGAGCGCAACTTCAATGGCGCGCAGAAAGCCACGCTGTGTTTGCCTTACGACTTGTATGCTCAGGGCTTCAAGGTCTACACCCTCTCGGGCGGCAACAAAAACGAAGTCCATTTCAAGGAAGTGGACGACAAGCTCACGGCATACACGCCGTATTACATCACGGCCAACGGTATGCCACAGCTCGGCGGCAGAAACATCGAGGTGAAAGCCTACAAGGCCGACAAGATGACGACCCTCGCCGCAGGTTACAAATTCACGGGTACGGTAGCCGGCGTGAGCAACGCCACCGCTGCCGCCAACAACGCCTACATTCTGCAGGACGACGGCAAGTTCCACAAGGTAACGACGACCAATTCCGCCGCCACCATTCCTGCCTACCGTTCCTACATCATCTGTCCACCGCAGGCGTCAGGTGCCAAGCAGCTCTCTGTCGTCCTCGACGGCGAGACCACCGGCATCGGCGACGTGACGAACGAGGCGACCGACGGAAAGAACGGTCCGGTGTATGACCTGCAAGGCCGCCGCGTGGCCGACCGCCTCGACGACGCCGCACGCCACCGGTTGCCCACAGGCGTTTACATCGTAGGCGGACGCAAGGTGGTAGTGAAATAAAAAAAGATGTCTCTCTTCATCGGGGGTGCGGCACGCCGCAGGAGCGTGATTCATCGCGTTCCGAATCCCACGGAAACGGGCGGTGCGCTCCCCCCGATGATTTAAAACAAACAGTTGATTAAAAAAAAATGAACAATTACATCAAACCGGAAATCAATGTAGTTCCCATGGAGTTAGAAAACTCTATCCTCGCTGGTTCCACCAGCGTGGGCATCGGCGAAGGTCCTGCCACGGGACCAGCACTCTCGAAAGGCAACAACTTCTTTGACGATGAGGACTACGAAAAGGAGTATGGCGCTCCGAGACGTACCTCGACATCGCAGTGGGATGATTAATCCTATCTTCGGGGGCGGTGCGCAACAGGTGCCGCACTCCCGATGAGTAACTTTTCTCGGAAACCTTTGCAAGGAACAGATGCTTTGAGACATCGGTTGGTAAATGATCTACTCCTTGTTCAAGTGGGCAAGAGCCGGGTCGGCCTTGATGCGTTCCTTCTCCGATTCCACAAGTAAGAGAATCTCTTGTTTGACACGTTTATAGTTGGCTTCTATGGTCTCTTTGAGATTGTCGGAGCCATCTTCGTTTGTAAAGTCTGCAATTGTAGGAATAGGTTCGTAGGTCTTTGTTTCTGCAGATACCTTGGCACTATCAACTACTATCTCTGCATGGAAAATCTTCTGGTCGATGCGCTCATCGAAGTTGTCGGATACGGCACCGACAAACATGCCCTGCGTGAGGTTGCTGATTTTGGAAGCCGGGATAAGGCTGTCCATCTGTGTGGAGATAGAGGTCGATTTGTCATTACGATTAATGGTCATGGATTGTCGTTGTTGTAACACCTTGCCGAAACGCTCTGAAAGCGTCTTGGCCGTTTCTCCTACCACCTGCCCACTGAACACATTACCTACTGTGTTCTGTATCACTTTGCTCTCCTTATCACCATAATCACGGGTAAGCTGCGAGAAATCCTGAAAACCAAGGCACACCGCCACCTTATTGCTTCGGGCTGTGGCAATAAGATTATCCAAACCACGAAAGTAAATGGTAGGCAACTCGTCTATAATCACCGAGGATTTGAGTTGTTTTTTCTTGTTGATGAGTTTCACGATACGACTGTTATACAGACCGAGTGCCGCTGAATAGATGTTCTGGCGGTCGGGATTATTACCAACAACAAGGACTTTCGGCTCATTAGGGTTATTGATGTCGAGTGAGAAATCATCACCCGTCATTACCCAATAGAGAGCAGGAGAAATCATACGTGAAAGCGGTATCTTGGCACTGGCAATCTGTCCCTGCAACTGGTCTTGCGCTCCGCTTTCCCAAGCATCCATGAAAGGAGAAAGATAATTGGCAAGTTCATCGTAGGAAGTGAGTATCGGGAAAATCTGTGCATAGGGGCGGTTCAGGAACTCTATGGCGTGCGGAAAAGTGCAATACTTTCCGTTTTCATAGATTTTCAGAAACCAGATGATGGCTGCCAGCAAGATAATCGGTGACTCCACAAAGAAGTCTCCCTGCTTTTGTATCCACGAACGGTTGAGGTTGAGCATGATGGTGTAGGCACTCTCATAGGCATCCGATATATCCGTCATAAATGCTGGATTAATGGGGTTGCAACGATGCGACTTTCTCGGATCATCGAAGTTGATGACATAAAACTGCGGTTTCACCTTATAAGCATCCAAATGCCGAAGCAGATGATTGTAAGCAATCTCGGAAAGGTCGGGAAACTTGTAGTCGTAGATATACATGGCAAAGCCTTTTTCAATCTGCTGCTTGATATAGTTGTTCACAATGGCGTAAGACTTGCCAGAACCCGGAGTTCCGAGCACCATCGAGGCACGAAATGGATTGACCACGTTAATCCAACCTTTGTTCCACTTCTTCTTATAGTAAAAACGTGTAGGCAGATTGACAGAATACTCATTCTCCATCAGTCGGGTTTCCTGCATGAAGCTCTCGTTTTCCGTGTTGAACACATCATCCATCAGATTATTTTTAAGTAATCTGCTCATCCATACACCACCCATCAGCAGGCAGATATAGCCAACGGAGAGCGTGAAGATATAGAGCGAAGCCACCCCAATTTTTCCTATCGGTAAAGCCAACAGCCACCAGTTGAGAAAGAAGAATACAAAGCCAGAGAAAAGCACCGTCCAAATCTTTGGCCACGTGATTTTCTCTTCCTTCACGCCTTTTGTTCCCAAACAGGACAGTGCAAGGAATACCACACAAAAGAGTTTCGTCCAAAGTATGGACGAGAACAAGCCCGCCGTGCGTTGGAAATTCATCAGAATCTTGTCCACTATAGCTATTGTAAAGTGCCATGTATGGAAAGCCTCATAGCAGAACCAATAACAGTTAATCAAGAGGAATATCACCGATATACCCCGCATAAAGTCCATAACTTTACCCAATGCCCTTAAATCATCTTCTTGTGCCATTGCAGTTTTATTTAGAATATCGTTTGAATACTATTTGAAAAGTTTTTGAATATAATTTGAACAGTGTACTTAGCGCTTTCTGCGTTTAAGATTTACCTTATTTTGTCTGCGGAGTTTACGTTGCCAAGCCGCTTCTTTCCAATCATCGTTGCCCGTAGATGTGAAAGAGTCACCCACCATGTCCTCGATAAGTTCATCGATAAGGTTATCCCCTTCTTCTGCATTGGATTGTAAAGGCTGGACAGTTGCCGATTGTTCCAAACGGGCAGAAGGTCTGCCATACAGCGTTTCGTCCAAGAATGGGTTATGGGCAGGATTGGAGAAATAACCATTGAATATATTGGCGGCATATCCCTTGCCCAATCTGGAACCATTGAGTGCAACACCCTGCTCGTCATCAATAAAGGTAATGCCGTAAATTCTTCCATTATCATTCTTTCGGATTACCACACGCAAGCCTTGTTCCTCCAATCTTTGCCGAAGCTCTTTCTCCGTATTGGGAGAGGTACGCATAGTTTGTAACACTTTGTTCCTGATGGTTGGTATCAGTGGTTTGACGTTTTGTTTCGACTTCTGTATTCTGTTCTGTACGGCAGTATAGCCCACACCACGACCGATGTCCGATGCGTTGATGGGTGTACTTATTTTGCCTCCCTTATCATCAGTCGGAACATAGACCAGTCCATCGTATTTCTTTCCCCGAAACTCCGTCTTTACTTCTTCTACGGCAAGGTTATATTTGCTCAGAATGGCGTTCAGTTCTCCTAATGAACAAAACTTATAATGTTTCAGCACCATGCGGACAACGCTTGCCACCTGCTCCTTGATATTCCCTTTTATGGTATCCACCTTGGGCGTTTCTGCTACTGCTTTCTCAGTAACCTTTGAACTCGGAATAAGGTTATACTTTCTCTCCAAGGCATCGGTAATCTGCTTGCTCCTTCGCTTTTCAAATCTGTCATTGATTTTCTTTCCTTCACTATCCACCCGAAGCGACACGATGTGTATATGCTCACGGGCGATGTCGTTATGCTTGAAGACGATATAGGGTTGGTTGCCATAGCCAAGTGCCTCCATATACTCTCTTGCAATCTGCATGAGTGTTTCATCGGAGAGCTTCTCGTCCGGGTGCGGATTGAGGGAACAATGGAACACCGTTTTCTTTGTCCGGCATTTCTTTGGTATCAGAGCCTCCATGTCGACAAGCACGTCTTCCATCGTATAACGTCCCTCCTTGTTCTGATACAACTCTGCTGCATGGAGAATGCTCGCTTCCCCTTTTTCTACCTTTTTGAAGTTATAACCGAGTGCCCCTCCAAGGTTCTCCGTACTTGAAATCTTCGCTATCATTTCTTGCGGTAATCTATGGTAAGACTGATAGCCTGCTCCTGCAAGGCAATGATTTGAGCCGACAGTTTCTCCAACTTTTCAAGCAGAATCTGTGCGGTCTTCACGCTGTGATAGCTGTTGATGGCACGTACGGTCTGGTTATAGAGCACGCCAATCTTATGGATTTGTGCCGTCAATTCAGAGAGCTTTCGGTAATATTCCACGGCGGATTTGTCCACCGTAATCACCTTGAAACTCTCTCCAAGAATGCGAGCGCGTACGAAATCCGACTTGGTTTCTGCGCCTGAACGCTGAAAGAGATCAATCGCTCGTTGCTGGTCTTTCGGGTTGGGCAACCGTACATGCCAGTTGTCCCAATGGGGCTTTTCTGCTTGTTTTCGTTCTGAACCATGTTTCGTTTCCTTTTTCATATCTGTTCTGTTTTCTTAATTACGACTTTGGAGTAATTCATCCCCCTTCGGGGCAAGGGTCTTTGTGGTACAAACGGCGGTTTGTGTTACAAAGACACACCTTGCTGTATCAAGAGTTGATGCGATTGGATCATCCACCTTTCAGGGTGTCCGCTTCGGGGAGGTCAGCTCCATGTTCTCTATCCGCCTGCAAAGTTACGGCGGATTTCCAAATATCTCATTATCAATGATATTCACTCTTTTTCCTTTCATTTCCCTATACTTCACAGGCATAGAAAAATCTATCGAAAAAGCTTTTATTTTGCAGACAGAACGAGCGGACAATCACTCGAACAAACGTTAAAAAGGACGATAAAAAGTTCGGAAAATAGATTGTTCGATTTCTCGATAGTTCGAGATGTAAATTTCTCGAACTCTCGACAAACCGAATGGTTGATAGAACAAATGATTGATAAATCAAATGACCGACAGATCGGCAAGACAAACTATAAAACAAACTGTCAATGGTTCTATCGAACAATCAAACGTTCAAACGGCATATCGCCCAAAAGACAGTTCAACAAATAAAATATCTATCGCAATGGAACAGACAAAAACATCGCCCATCTTTCTGGGCTTTTCCTCCCAGAAGGGAGGTGTCGGAAAAAGCACGCTGGCAGAAATCGTCAGCAGCATCCTCTATTATGAGAAAGGCATCGAACTCTTCATCGTGGACTGCGACCTGTCGCAGGATTCCTTTTACAAGCTCCGCCAAAGGGAAAAGGCCTTTGTTGAGGGTGATCCCTTGGTCTCCCAGCAGATGAACAACTATTTTTCAACATTGGGACGTGTTTCCTACCGTGTTCTTAAGGCCGACCCGAAGAGTGCCATAGCCAAGGCTGAAGAACATATCCGCAAAAATTCCAAGAAACGCTTCGAACTGGTGGTCTTCGACTTTCCCGGGCATGCGGGGACGAGTGATCTGCTGGAACTCTCACTGGAAATGGACTATATCCTTTCACCCATCGAGGCTGACGTACAGTCGATGGTCTCCTGCCTTGCCTATGCCAAGACCATGCAGGACTTGGGAGTGTCGATGGGCGGGGCACGCATCAAGGACGTCATGCTCCTTTGGAACAAGGTGGACAGACGGGTAAAGAGCACGCTGATTGAGAAATACAGCGAATACATCAGGAATGAGGGGTACACGCTGTTTGACGAGCATGTCTATGCCGCACACCGTTTCAGCCACGAGTTGGAACAATACGGCTTTCGTGGGGCATTCCGTT
Source organism: Prevotella intermedia ATCC 25611 = DSM 20706 (assembly GCF_001953955.1). Lineage (NCBI taxonomy): Bacteria > Pseudomonadati > Bacteroidota > Bacteroidia > Bacteroidales > Prevotellaceae > Prevotella > Prevotella intermedia. The sequence goes on along the minus strand of NZ_CP019301.1, from coordinate 541,948 downwards.
CCACTTATCTGGCTCCAGGCAAAGCCCTGCGTGCAGGCACGGGGCTGGATGAGATGATTGACAGCCTGCTCACGCATATCAGACTAAAGAAGGAGGCGGGCAATGGCACGGATTGACGAACGGAGGAAAATCTTGGAAGCCAAGCTCAAGGAGATGTCGGAGGACGGCGTGATGAAAGGAAAGCCCAAGGATACGCTTGCCTTCGACCCGCCCGATGAGGATGAAGAAAACGAGCAACAAGAGGCGAAGGAGGTTAGGCCGGTTCAAGAAAAAACTTCGTTTCTCCAAGAAACGAATGCGGAAAGGACAAGGGAAGTGCCGCATGAGACTCCCGCGCTCTCATTGGACGATTACCGGACACGCTATTTTCACGCTGTCCGTATCCGCGAAAAAACAGCCTTCACGATGAACGTGGAGACCTTGCAGGTACTAAGGAACGTGCTGCAAGACTTGGGTGAGCGGGTATCGATGGCTTCTTACATAGACAACATTCTCCGTGAGCACCTCAGAGAGCATAAGGAATTGCTCAACAATGCCACGGCAAGACAACGGCGTAAAACAACCATAACAATATAACATATTATGACAACAAACGATTTTCTGATTTTATTCTTGGTATTCAGCAATATTCTTCTGATTGCATATTGCAGTGTCATTTTCTTTCAGGTTTACATAAGAGACAGAAACACCAAGGAAGACAACACGGACAATCCCACTCAGGTAAAGAAAACAGCGTCCGGAACTCAGCATCTTATGGAAGACCGCAAGGATTTGGCAGAGGCTGATTACCTTGCTGATTTTATGCTGCAGAGCACAGAGGAGCAATGGGAGGATTACAAAGCCAAGTTCTTTATTCCAAGGCGGTCCAGAAACAAATCGGGGTTCACGATCAACACAGAGACCTTAACCATACTCCGCAATGTTCTCCGCGATACAAAGGCGGAAACGACGTTGACGGCTTACATAGAGAATATCCTTACCAATCACCTCAAAGCTCATCAGGAGCTTATCAATGAGATTGCAGACAAGCAGAAATTAAAAAACACTTTATACCTGTGAATATGGAAACTGTTCTTTTAGATATTCTCCTTTTCTTGGGTGTAGTATGGATGCTTCTCTGTACCGCATACCTTTGGAGGCTTTTTCAAGACTCAGCAGCCCTATCAGGTAAGAACACCCCGAAACAGAAAGCTGGCAAGCCCTGCGAAAGTCCCAAGCCTTCTGTTTCCCAAGAGCAAATAGACAGTGCCCGCCATATCTTGGTAGGCAGGAGTAAACCTTTCATTTCCCCGTCTGTCCCTGAAGTTCCCGCCATTTCCTCGTCTGAAAATTCGGCCAAAAATCCTGATACTTTTGCAGGGCAAAACTCCTTGGCAGGGCAAGATGCTGCCGAAAAAGCAGGAAGTACCGCTGAGGAGGGCGACAATGAGATGAATGTCGACTACACGATGGACGAACCTGACGAGGACACCATAGCCCGTGAGGAACTGGAATTGGAAATCGGTGGACGAAGTGAAAGCCTGATAGCAGACGATTCTCTGCCCGAAGTATCACCGTCCAGTATCCTCGCAAGGGATATTATCCGTGTCAATGGTTGGCACAGGAATGACGATGCACTCGATGAGGAAAACGAAACGGAGGTCCACGAAACGCTGCAAGCGATACAGGGTACACAGCTTATGGATTATATCAAGGAGGCAACGCTTAAGCAGGAGAAAGACCATCAAAGGCTCCTTGCTGCCATTCGCAAAGCGGAGGAAGCGGAATTAGAGGAAAGTAATATAAGCTCTTCTCCTGATTCTGAAACAGACTCAAACGTAGAGAGCTACAACAGCGAGGATTCAGAAGATGACGAGCGTCCACTTTCATACTATCTGTAAAACTAGTGTTTTTTTCATATTGTACAGTGTTCGAGGGGTGGCTCAAAAGTAAAACAATCAAACTATATCTGTCATACGATAAAACCGAGCCACCCCTTACCACCTCTATCTAAAAGAAAACAATTCATTTAACAACATAAAATAAAAAGAACAATGAACAACAAAAAGAAAATCACAATGCTACTCCTGATGGCTACCACTGCCGTAGGAGCATACGCACAAGGCAACGGCATGGCGGGTATCAATGAAGCCACAAAGATGGTAACAAGCTATTTTGATCCCGGCACAAAGCTTATCTATGCTATCGGAGCCGTAGTAGGTCTGATAGGAGGAATAAAAGTCTATAACAAGTTCTCAAGTGGCGACCCCGATACGAGCAAGACCGCAGCCTCTTGGTTCGGTGCGTGTATCTTCTTGATTGTGGCTGCCACTATCCTGAGAAGCTTCTTCCTGTAAGGCGATGGCAGCATTTGAAATCAACAAGGGTGTAGGCCGGACGGTGGAGTTCAAAGGCTTGAAGGCGCAGTATCTCTTCCTCTTTGCAGGAGGGTTGCTGGCTGTCTTCATTCTCGTGGTCATTCTCTATCTCTGCGGCATCAGTCAGATAGCCTGTCTTGTCATAGGTGTAGTGGGTGCCACCATAGTGGTGTGGCAAACGTTCACCATGAACAGAAAGTACGGGCAATACGGGCTGATGAAAAAGGGAGCAGTGCGTATGCACCCACGCTACCTTGTGAACCGCCGAACGGTCTGCCACCTTATCCGTAACCTTCAACCAAAGAAAGCGAAGAAATGAGAAATAAAAGCAAGACAACGACTTTGGAATCGAAGTTCCCGCTGCTCTCCGTAGAGCAGGAGTGTATGGTGAGCAAGGATGCAGATATTACGGTCGCATTCCGTGTGGAACTGCCCGAACTCTTTACCGTCACCTCTACAGAATACGAGGCAATGCACTCGGCTTGGCACAAGGCAATCAAGGTACTGCCCGATTACAGCATCGTACACAAGCAGGACTGGTTCATTAAGGAGGACTACCAAGGAAAGCTCTCCGATGGCGGACTAAGCTTCCTTGCCCGTTCCTCTGAACGGCATTTCAACGAGCGTCCGTATCTACACCATTCAGTCTATCTCTTCCTTACCAAGACCAACAAGCAGCGCATGGCACAGCAGAGCAACTTCTCTTCGCTTTGTCGTGGACACCTGCTGCCCAAGGAAATCACCAACAAGGAGGAGGTGATGAAGTTTATGGAAGCCGTAGACCAGTTCGAGCGTATCATCAACGATACCGAGCAGATAAGGATTGTCCGCATGACTGAAGACGAGTTAGTTGGCACAAATGAAAAGGGCGGTCTGCTTGACCGTTACTTCTCCCTTTCTGAAGAGGGACATGCTTCATTGGAGGACATCCGTCTGGGCGCAGACCTTGTACGTGTAGGCGACAATCAGCTGTGCCTGCATACGCTTTCCGATACGGATGACCTACCGACAACGGTCAGCACGGACAGCCGATATGAGCGACTATCCACCGACCGCTCGGATTGTAGGTTGTCCTTTGCCTCGCCAGTAGGGTTGATGCTACCCTGCAACCATATCTATAACCAGTACTTCTTTATCGAGGATAGCGATGCCAACTTGGAACGCTTCGAGAAGCAGGCAAGGAATATGCACTCACTGGCACGCTACAGCCGTAGCAATCAAATCAACGAGGAGTGGATACAGGAGTATCTCAATATTGCCCTCTATCCGTGCCCACTTCAACGTATTGGCATGGAGCAGCGATAAGGAAGAACTTCGCCAGATCAAGAATGACGTGGGCTCTGCACTTGCTCTTATGGAATGCCATCCTCGCCACAACACCATTGATGCGGCAACGCTCTACTGGGCAGGCATTCCCGGTAATGCGGCAGACTTTCCCGCAGAAGAGTCATTCTACACTTTCATCGAGCCTGCCCTCTGCTTCTTTACGGCAGAGACGAACTATAAGGATTCGCTCTCGCCCTTCGGCATCAAGATGGCAGACCGCCTGTCGGGAAAACCTGTTCATCTGGATATATCGGATTTGCCGATGAAAAAGGGAGTCATCACCAACCGTAACAAGTTTATCTTGGGACCTTCGGGCAGTGGTAAGTCTTTTTTCACCAACCACATGGTACGTCAGTATTACGAGCAAGGGGCGCACGTCCTCTTGGTCGATACAGGAAACTCGTATCAGGGATTGTGCGAACTCATCCACCGCAAGACCAAAGGCGAAGATGGGGTTTATTTCACCTACACAAATGAAAGCCCGATTTCCTTTAATCCCTTCTACACCGACGACTATTTCTTCGATGTGGAAAAGAGGGAGAGTATATGCACGCTGTTGCTTACGCTCTGGAAAAGTGCCGATGAGCATATCACCAAGACCGAGGCGGGCGAACTTGGCTCTGCCGTGAACTCGTACATCGAGCTGATATGTGCAGACCATAGTGTTACGCCCTGTTTTAATACTTTCTATGAATACCTGCGAGACGTCTATCGCAAGGATATGGAGAAACGGGACATCAAGGTAACACTCTCGGACTTCAATATCAACAATCTCCTGACAACCCTCAAGCAATACTATCGAGGGGGACGTTACGATTTCCTATTGAACTCGGACAAGAACATCGACTTGCTCAGTAAACGCTTCATCGTCTTCGAGATTGATCAAGTGAAGGACAACAAAGACCTCTTCCCCGTGGTGACGATTATCATCATGGAAGCCTTCATCAACAAGATGCGAAGACTCAAAGGCATCAGGAAAATGATACTCATCGAGGAAGCGTGGAAAGCCATAGCTTCGGCAAACATGGCGGACTACATCAAGTATTTGTGTGCGCCCGTAAAGGTTGCATCGTAAACATCTCTTTGGCAAGAGATTAGGAAAGTGTTCTTTGAAAATAACCTATCATCAGCCGACTTATCTGTTTCGGGAAAGCTTAACCGAGCAGGGAGTGTAGCATGTCGGAAAAGTCATAAGTCAGTTAGTTACCAAACTGCGACTGAATGGCGAGATGAAAAGATAGATATGAGGATAAAGTCCGAATTGATTGAACGATAGTCCGAGTGGTCCCCCTTGAGGCTATGGCGTAAGGTAACTATCAATCGCCATATCGTGATACTACTTCAGTGTAAAGGTATGAACGTAGCAAGAACTTATCACGACACAACCGCAGTAAGCGAGTAAAGGACGGAAGTCGTATCCGACAATCTATCATGCCAACAGTTACGATGCAATAAACGGGGATTACCTATCCCGAAGTGCCGAAAAGCTATTAGGTTTGACCTATGAAAATTCGGAGTGGTAACGGAGCTTCCATGGTAGTCCGAGCAAGGTAACGCCTTGTACATGGCGAAGGGAAGCAGCTAATTATTAATACAATTAACGGAAAATGTGAGAGACATTATGAGAAGTCCAGAAAGAGTATTAAACAGTCTATCAGAACACAGTAAGGATGCAAGCTATAAGTTCGAACGTCTTTACAGAATTTTGTTCAATGAGGAAATGTTTTATGTTGCCTATCAGCGCATATATGCCAAAGAGGGTAACATGACTAAAGGTTCGGACGGTCAGACTATTGACAACATGAGCCTGAAACGAATTGAAAAGTTGATTGATACGTTAAAAGATGAGACGTACCAGCCCCAACCGTCAAAGAGGGTGTACATACCGAAGAAAAACGGTAAGAAAAGACCTCTTGGCGTACCGACTTTCAATGACAAGCTGATACAAGAAGTGGTAAGAATGGTATTGGAAGCCATATATGAGGGAAATTTTGAATACACCTCGCATGGTTTCCGTCCCAATCGAAGCTGCCATACTGCATTAACTCATATCCAAAAGGAGTTTAGCGGTGCAAAGTGGTTTGTAGAGGGAGACATAAAAGGCTTCTTCGATAATATAAACCATGATGTGTTGATAAATATTCTCATGGAGCGCATTGCGGATGAACGATTCATCCGATTGATACGCAAGTTTTTGAAAGCTGGATATATTGAAGAATGGCAATTCCGCAATACTTACAGTGGCACACCGCAAGGAGGTATCATCAGCCCGATATTGGCTAATATATACCTTGACAAACTGGATAAGTATATAAAGGAATACATAGCCAAATTCGACAAAGGGAAGAAACGAAAATTCAGTAGAGAAAGTATGGACTTTGGCAATGCAAGAAAACGTATTGTGCGAAGATTGAAATCCGTAAAAGACGAAAGGCAAAGGGCAAAGCTAATCCTTGAACTGAAAGCAATAGAACAAGGACGGGCTAAATATCCCAACGGTGAAGAAATGGATGCTGATTACAGGAGAATGAAATATGCAAGATATGCAGATGATTTTCTCGTGGGAATTATCGGAAGCAAGCAGGATGCGCAACTGATAAAGGAAGATATTAAAAACTTCCTTGCTGCCAGACTGGCATTGGAACTGTCTGATGAAAAGACACTTGTCACCCACACGGAAAGAGCTGCCAAGTTTCTCGGATATGAAATTACTGTAAGAAAATCCAACGACCAAAGACGGGATAAAAGAGGAGCATTAAGAAGAACCTATGGTAAGAGGGTCTGCTTGAATATTAGTACGGAAACTGTCCGTAAGAAACTTTTCGATTGGGGAGTCTTGGAACTGACAAACCGTAACGGAAAGGAAATATGGAAACCGAAATGTAAATCGGGACTGATATTCAATGACGACCTTGAAATCCTTGATAGTTATAATCGGGAAATCGTGGGGTTCTATAATTATTACTCCATAGCCAACAACTGCGCCCATGCCTTGAATAATTTCAAGTACATCATGGAATACAGCATGTACAAAACGTTTGCAGGCAAATACAAGTGCCGCACACGTGAGGTAAACAAAAAATATCGTAAGAATGGTAGGTTTATCATAAAACACATGACTAAAACAGGTGTAAAGGAAAGATACTTTTACGACGGTGGCTTCAAACGAAAGAAGCCCACCTATAAATCGGAATGTGACATTATGCCACGAACAATTTATACTGCGGGGCGGACAAGCCTTGTTGAAAGACTGAAAGCCCGTGAGTGTGAATTATGTGGAGCGACAGACGACCTTGTTATGCACCATGTAAGAAAACTAAAAAACTTGCAGGGTAAGGAAAGCTGGGAACGACACATGATTGCCCGCAAACGCAAGACGATTGCCGTGTGCAGGAGTTGTCACAAGAAGATACATGACGGAAAGATAGACTGAAATTAGTGGAGAGCCGGATACGCTGAGAGGTGTAAGTCCGGTTCGGGGGCGAGCATTTGGAAACCTACCACAGAAATATGATAAGGCGCTGGGTGCTTAGCCTACATAAGACCGTCAGAAAGTATTTCGGGGTAGCCATTGTCGTAACGCAGGAGGTGGACGATATCATTCAGTCGCCCATTGTCAAGGAGAGTATCATCAACAACTCCGACTGCAAGATACTGCTTGACCAGCGCAAGTACATGACCAAGTTCGACGGCATACAGGCTATGCTCGGCTTGTCCGAAAAGGAGAAGAGCCAAATCCTCTCCATCAACCAGAACAACGACCCGAACCGACTCTACAAGGAGGTGTGGATAGGGTTGGGCGGTATGCAGTCTGCAGTCTATGCCACAGAAGTGAGCATGGAGGAATACCTCACCTACACCACCGAGGAAACCGAGAAGGTGGAGGTGATGAACAGGGCTGCACAGCTTGGTGGCGACATTGAGACGGCTATTCGACAGCTTGCACAAGAGAAACGGGTTGCACGAAATCGTTGACCGGACAAGCCATGTAAAGAATGTATTGTTTTAGCCAAACGTAGACAAATAATTCTCCAAACGTGGATAAGCAATTGGACAAACGTGTCCAATCAATTAGACTGTCGTGTCCAAATACTTGGACTAACTTGTCCAACTTATCCCTATAACAGCAAGCTGAATAGACATCCCTTAGTGGACATTCAGACAAACATAGTATTCACATCATAAACAAAAAGAACAATGAGAACAAGAATTTTAATGCTGCTGATGGGCACCGTCCTTTTATTCAGCGGAAAGGCCCACGCACAGTGGGTGGTAACCGATCCCGGTAACTTCGCCGGCAACATCGTCAATTCGGTCAAGGAGATAGCCACCGCCTCCAAGACGGTGAAGAACACCTTGGACGGATTCAAGGAGGTGGAAAAACTCTACAACGACACCAAGAAGTATTACGATGCCCTGAAGAAGGTAAGCAATCTTATCGGCGACGCCTACAAGGTCAAAGAGTGTATTCTCATGGTGGGCGACATCTCGGAGATTTACGTCACCTCGTATAAAAAAATGCTCTCGGACAAGAACTTCCGCCCTTCAGAACTTGCTGCAATGGCTTCGGGCTATGCCAAGCTTCTGGAGCAGAGCGGTGAGAGTCTCAAGGAACTCAAGTCCATCGTCAAGTCGGGTGTTCTCTCGATGAACGACCACGAGCGTATGCAGGCCATCGACCGTATTTATACCACGCTTAGGGAAAACCGTTCGCTCGTGTCGTATTACACAAGGAAGAACATCTCCGTAAGTTACGTCCGTGCCCGTGAGAAGAACAACCTTGCCTCTGTCAAGGCGCTCTACGGCAATACGGCAAGCAGGTATTGGTAATTAAGTTATTGGTTATTGGTCATTCATACATCTAAACACACTTGCTTATGGATTTTGCCAGTTTACACGAGCTGCTCCACTCAACCTATGAAGAGATGATGCCGCTCTGCGCCCAGATGACGGGCATTGCCAAGGGTATTGCAGGCTTGGGTGCACTCTTTTATATTGCCTTTCGGGTATGGGCTTCCATAGCCCGTGCCGAGGCGATAGACGTCTTTCCCCTTCTCCGTCCCTTTGTCTTGGGTTTCTGCATCATGTTCTTCCCGACAGTCGTACTGGGTACGATGAATGCCGTGCTCTCGCCCGTGGTGCAGGGAACGGAGATGATGGTACACCAGCAGGAGGGGAACCTTGCCGAGCTTACCGCCAAGCGTAACCGTTTGCAGGAGGAAGCCTACCTGCGCAACCCCGAAACGGCCTACTTGGTGTCCAACGAGAAGTTCGACCAGAAAATTGAGGAGATGGGTATCATCGGACCTGAAGATGCCGTGACGATAGCGGGTATGTATGCCGAGCGTGCTGCCTATCAGACCAAGCAGTGGGTGATGAAAATGGTGCACGACCTCATGGAGCTGCTGTTCCATGCCGCAGGGCTTATCATCGACACGCTGCGCACGTTCATGCTCATCGTCCTTTCCATCCTCGGTCCGATAGTCTTCGACATTGCCGTATGGGACGGGTTGTCGGGTTCGCTCACGGCATGGTTCTCACGCTATATCTCTGTCTACCTGTGGCTGCCTGTCAGTTCTATCCTTACGGCACTGCTTACGAAGATACAGGTGTTGATGGTACAGAAAGACATCGAGGCGCTCAGCGACCCCAACTACCTGCCCGATGCGGGGACGTGGTACTACATCGTCTTCTTCCTCATCGGCATCGTGGGCTACTTCTGCGTTCCCACCGTTGCAGGTTGGATTATCGAAGCAGGTGGTGGTATCGGCTCTTACGGTCGCAATGTCAATCAAGCTGCACAGCGCGGTGCACAAAGTGCCTACACGGGCGGACGATATGCCGCAGCAGGTGCCGGGTCGGTCATCGGCAATGTCGGTGGGCGTATCAAGGGTGCACTGCTCAAAGGAAAATAGAAATGGAGCAATAATGCTTAATAAATCAACAGCTATAAAAGGAAAAAGAAATGGAATTCAAATCACTTGGTAATATCGAGACTTCATTCAGACAGATAAGACTCTACGCCTTTGTCTTTGCTATCGTCTGCGTGGCGATAAGCGGTTATGCCCTCTATGCCTCGTACAGCTTCGCCAAGGAGCAGCGGGAGAAAATCTATGTGCTTGACCAGGGAAAGTCGCTCATGCTTGCCCTCAGTCAGGATGCAAGTCGTAACCGCCCTGTAGAGGCAAGGGAGCATGTACGTCGCTTCCATGAGCTGTTCTTCACCATTGCGCCTGACAAGGATGCCATTGAGAAGAATATGGAACGTGCCTTCGTACTGTGTGACAAGTCGGCTTTCAACTATTACAAGGACTTGGCAGAGAAGGGCTATTATAACCGTGCCATATCGGGCAATGTCAATCAGCGCATAGAGGTGGACTCTATCCACTGCAATTTTAATACTTACCCTTATACGGTAACGACTTATGCACGGCAGTTCATCGTCAGACAGAGCAACGTCACGGAGCGCAGTCTCATTACAACCTGCACGTTGCAGAACTCTGTCCGTTCGGACAACAACCCGCAAGGTTTTCTTATGGAGAACTTCCTTGTGAAGGAAAACAGGGATATACAGACTTATAAACGATAAGGCTATGGCAAGGAAAAGAAACTTTTTACTCTCACGTCACTATCTGCGCTTTCACCTGTGGCTCCGCCATCGGTGTGAAAGGCTTACGATAAGGCAGAGAAAGGAAATCGTCTATGGGCTAAGCTTCATCTATCTGTTCTGCTCGCTCTGGATGATAGCGCAGTTTTTCCTTCCTCCAAAGAAGGAGAAACTACCCATCCCCACGGGAAAGCTGACGGACAGTCCGATACGGACAGACAGTACTTTGCAAGAGTTACACGGCAATTTTTATCTACAACATCATCAAACAATCAAAGAAAATGGATAATAAACAGAAAGAACAAATGAAGAAAGGCTTGGTCTTCGGAGGTCTGGGACTGCTGTTTGCCCTTTCAATGTGGTTTATCTTCGCACCTTCGGGCAAGGATAAGACTGCAGCGGAGCAGGGACTCAATGACAGCATCCCGCAGGCAACGACGGAAAAGCTCACCGAGAACAAGCTCAAAGCCTACGAATTAGGCGACAAAGCACACGAGGAAGAACAGACCCGCGAGGAGATGGGCAGACTATCGGACTATTTTGCACAGAACACTGCTCCATCAGAGGAGCAGCGTGCAGAGACAGCTGCTTCTACGGCAAAGATAGAAAACTCTATGCATCGTTATGAGGAGAATAATCGCCTCTTGAACTCCTTTTACGCTCCCGATCCACACGAGCAGGAGCGTGAAGCCCTGCGCTCGGAGATTGATAATCTAAAGAAAGAACTATCTCAAAAGGATAGTAAGGAGGACAATGAAGAGAAACGGCAGCTTGCACTGATGGAAAAGAGCTATCAGATGGCAGCGAAGTATCTCCCCAAGGCTTCTGCCGTTCCACCATCTTTGGGTAATGACTTTACCGGGGGTAAAGGGCAAACGGCAACGAACAAAGGTCAGGGTATGGGCAGTAATATAAGCGGAGATTCGGCCGACTTGCCTGCAATGGAAATCTTGGTGGAACGCAAACAGGTAGTGTCCTCACTGGGGCAGCCGATGAGCGACGCTGACTTCATCAAGGAGTATGGCACGAAAGCACGCAACTTGGGCTTCCATTCGCTCGCAAGCACGGTTGCACCTACGATGCGCAACACACTCAAAGTAGTAGTGGACAGGACAACGACGCTCAAAGAGGGCGATAATGTCGTGCTCCGTCTGCTTGAAAGTGCCAAGGTGCAGGGCTTGCGTATTCCACGACAGAGCCGACTGATAGCCGTTGCCAAGATAGAGGGTAACCGTATGCACCTGCTTATCAAAAGCATTGAGGTGAACGGCCATATCATAGCCGTCAAGCTCTCGGCATACGACATGGACGGACAGGAGGGCGTGTATATACCAGGTTCGGAGGACATCAATGCGCTTAAGGAAGTTGGGGCGAACATCGGTGGTTCAATGGGAACCTCCTTTACCTTCGCTTCCTCTGCCAAGGACCAGATTATCTCTGAGGCTGCCCGTGGGGTGATGCAGGGTGCAAGTCAGCTGCTTCAGAAGAAGCTGCGCACCGTCAAGGTAACGCTCAAGGGTGGCTACCGCCTTTTCTTGGTTCAGTCCAAATAAAACAATCGAAAATGATAAGTAAAAAATAACATCAAATAAAAAAGGAACAATGAAGAAAATTATTTTATCAATGGCCATGCTTGCCATGGTGGGAGCAACAGCCAGAGCACAGGAAAACAATGATGGTCTGACACCAAGCCGTCCGCTTACTTCGGGAGAGCTCTTTCAAGGTATGAGCCGTGCCATACCAACGGGGCGTGTCGTACTGCCGTATGGTCTGGACGTTACCTTTGACAAGACCGTGCATCTTATCTTCCCTTCTGCCATTCGTTATGTAGACTTAGGTTCACAGAACATCATCGCAGGAAAAGCGGAGGATGCAGAGAACGTACTACGTGTAAAGGCTTCGGTGAAGGACTTTGAAACGGAGACCAATATGAGTGTCATCTGTGAGGACGGCTCTTTCTATGCTTTCAACGTAAAGTATGCTGATGAGCCGGAGAAGCTCAGCATAGAGATGAAAGACTTTCTCTCTACGACGGAAGGTAGACTGCCTAGCAATCGCTCTGACATTTACTTTAAGGAACTTGGTAACGAGTCGCCCGTATTAGTAAAGCTGATGATGCAGACTATCTATCAGAACGACAAGCGTACCATTAAGCATATCGGTGCACAGCAGTTTGGTATGAAGTTCCTGCTTCGTGGCTTATATGCCCATAACGGCTTGCTGTATTTCCACACTCGTATGGAAAACGGCACGAATATGCCGTACTCTGTGGATTTTATCATATTCAAGGTGGTGGATAAGAAGATGGCAAAGCGCACCGCCATACAAGAGCAGGTACTTCAGCCACTTCGTGCCTATCATCAGGTGATGCAGGTGCGTGGCATGGGCAGTGAACACGCTGTGTTTGCGCTCGAACAGTTTTCTCTTGCAGAAGACAAGCAGCTTGAAGTGACGCTCTATGAGAGAAATGGCGGTCGTACGCTGACCTTCCATATAATGGCAGAAGACCTGCAGTTGGCAAAGAAGATTGATAACCTCAAACTGAAATGGTAGACATTATGAAGAAGATAATCATTTTATCGGTTTGTGCAGCGGTGGCAATGGCTTTTAGCTTGCCAACGCAGGCACAACGACTGATACCCAAGCAAAGGGGAATAGAGGTCGTGGGGAGTGTTCCACTTATCAAGGGTGATAAGTTCCTTGCAGCTGACAATTTCGGTATGGGAGCAGCACTCACCCGATATCTGGGGCGTGAGAATTATACCTTTGTTATGGCAGAGTATGAACAGCAGAATATGCCGTACAGAAGTTATAACGTAAAGCTCAAAGATGCTCTCTTACAGGTGGGCTATATGCACCCTGTTCTTTCCGACAGAGGAAAGAACGTGTTTCTTTATGGCGGCATATCCGCTTTGGGTGGCTACGAGCAACTGAATGAGGACAAAAGGCTGCTGCCCGATGGGGCGACACTGCTCGACCGTTCCCGCTTTGTCTATGGCGGTGCCGTGCATGGCTCGGTGGAAGTGTTCCTGACGGACAGGGTTCTCTTTCTTGTAAAGGCGCAGGGATGTTTGCTCTTTGGAACGGACGTGCATCGTTTTCGTCCTGCTGTTTCTGCAGGACTAAGGTTTAACTTTTAAGTAGAAGAAAAGATGAAGAAGATATTGAATATGATTTGGGTAATGGGGGTGCTGACCCTTGCCGTGTTTTGCCTATCTGCTTGTGATAGGGATTTGGATGTTCAGCAGTCTTATCCGTTTACGGTGGAGACAATGCCAGTTCAGAAGGACATCATAAGGGGACAGACGGCTGAGATACGCTGCACGCTAAAACGAGGCGGTGAGTTTGCTGACACTCGCTATACGATACGTTATTTCCAGTCTGATGGCAAGGGCTTGCTAAGAAATGATAACGGTACTGTCTTCAAGCCGAACGACCGCTATCCGCTGACAAAAGATGTGTTCCGCTTGTACTACACTTCGCTCTCAGCCGACCGCCAGACCATTGACGTGTATGTGGAAGATAACTTCGGCAGGGTGCAGCAGCTGACCTTTAGTTTCAACAACGAAAAGACGGAAAATAAGGAAAAGTCCTCCGCAACAGTTACCAAAGTATTGAAAGATGAGGACAGCTAAACACTTTGCTTTATTCTTTATTTTATGTTTATTCTGCCAGCCCATCCTTGCCCAGCACAGGGTGCGGTTGGCAGACTTGCCACCTTTTGAGCGTGTCGTCCTCATTGTTAAATACTTTGAGGGACTTCATAATAAGCCGAAGGATTTTCCTTATGTAGGATATGGTCATCAGTTGCAACCAGGAGAGCACTTCACAGCGAATATGACGGAACGGCAAGCGGACTCATTGCTCCGTGCCGACCTATGGAAATGCTTTGAACACTTCAAAGGCTATGGTAAGGATGCGCTGCTATTGACCTTGCTTGCCTATAATGTGGGCGTGGGGCGATTGCTCGGATATGGCAAGCATCCCAAGAGCCGATTGCTGCGAAAAATTGAGGCTGGAAACAGGAACTTTTATCAAGAGTATGTTTCATTCTGCCGATACAAGGGAAAAGTTTTGAAAGGATTGGTGAAACGGAGGCAAGTGGAGTTTGCCATGTTTTATCTACCTTGATACATCTATCCATCCACGCAACAGACTTGGTAAGAGTTTAGCTCTAATTTGAAGGCTCTTTTGTAGGATACAACTATACTTTCAAAGAGAGATTCCTTATCAAGAGTTGATGGATAGGTTATCCTCTTGCTTAGCCTTTTCTGTCATTCTTTTCTTTCATCCACCCTTCCTGATGTAGCAGAATGCCGTTGACTCCTTGTACGATGGTGATGTTTTCTTCGTCGATGATTTTTGTTACGCTCATAGTCTTATGTTTTGGGGTTATTGTTCGTTTTCAGTGCTTTCTCTTTGTGGTTTCACGCAGCGGAACAAGCAGACGGAAGCCATTTTTTCTGTCAGCACGTCATCGCCATACATACTCCGAAGTCGGCTTTCGGCTTCAGCGAAGGTGTCGTATGGAGGGTGGAAAAATCCTTTTCTTTCCATGACTTTCTTAACAAATAAATCAGCCAATCGGCGTTCGCCCTTGACATAAAAGCAGCCGCAGAAGCAACCGCCGGGTTTCAGCACGCGGAAAATCTCGGCAAAGGCTTTTTCTTTCTCAGGGAAAGCCTGAAAGCCGTTCATCGACAGTACGCATTCGAAGATCTCGTTGGCATAGGGAAGTTCTCCGACATCTCCTTGCTCCAAAGACAGGTTGGCTATCTCCTCTGTCTCTTTCCGCAAAGCCGCAATGGCTATCATTTCTTCCGAATAGTCCAAACCAACGATCTCGGCATCTTTCATCCGGCGATACTTCTCGGCGGTGAAAATGGCAGTGCCGACAGGCACGTCAAGCAGTCGTCCCCGAAAATCGTCCGGTATGAGATCAAGCACTTTCCGAGCCAAGAGATTAGTGTCTTCGTTCCAAATAAATCGCATATATATCCTTGACCACCACTTCCGTCCGGTCAATAGATCGTCGTAATGTTCCATCATCCTTTGGTAGGAATTGCTCTGTCTGTTTGCCATCATCTTCTTATCAAGAATGTTCATTTCTTATTTTGCAAAAGTACGATATCTGCTTCGTCTCTGCAATCGCCAATAATAATGATTTTTATTTCGAACATCCTCCATGTATGTGGATTGGGAATCACAGAACATCATTGTGGATAAGGTAGAAGATATTGAGAATACGCTGCCTATAAAAACAGCAATGATAACGGCAAGGATGCTTTACTGCTTACCTTGCTTTCCTACAGTGTGGGCGTGAAGCGACTACTTGGTTACGGTAAGCAACCCAAGAGAAAGATAGAGGCTGGTTACGAAAAATTTGTCGTGAGTATGTATCCTTTTGCCGATGCAGGGGCAAAAGATTGGTGAAGCAGAGACGTGTGGAGTTAGCCTTGTTCTTTCTTCCTTAGCAAATATGAAATGTAATTTCCCTGCGACTTTCTTTTGCTTCTTTGCTTTGGTCGCCTGCTCGCTCAAAGACAAAGAAAAGAAGCCACGCAAATTTTCGGTTTGCGTGGCTCTTGGTCTTATTCAAGGTGCTGTTTCTACACTTTCGTTATTTTGTCTATTCGTCTGTTAGGGTGTATATCGAAAGCCCAATTTATCTCATCATCGGGCAAAGTGCTGTGAATGCTTCCACCCATAGCCAACCCACAATTTTGTAGGACTTTCTGCCGTGCTTCCTCCTTGCTCTCGGCAACCACATCGAATACGCCGTCAAAAACATATTCCGTATAGACTAAAAATCTCTGTTTCTTCATCATTCCTAATCTTAAAATTCAACCTTTAATAATCTGTACTGCTTTGGCTCTCCATTGGATAACTTGCGGTGTGTGAGCCAAAAGTGATGTGCGCCATAACCATAGGCGAAAAACTTGTCAAGTTCCGTTTCTTCGGCTATTTTGCCTATTGCCGTCCTTAACTCTTCCTCATTGTCGGATAGGGTTATCGCATTGATAACCCTGATGAGAATATGCGGTATCTCGTCCGTGTAGTTATAGATGATGTTTTCTATCTCTGTTTTCATATCTCTGATATTTTAATGGTTCATACTTCATGCAGTTGCTTTCATTCTTCGGCTTATTAGTTCTCGATTAGCATTAACAAGGTTCACTATCTGTTCGTGATACTCCGTATTCTTGTTGCACACTCCACGACTTTGCACCACTTTGAGCGTGTCCAGATTGACCTCAATCGTTTCTATCCGTCTGCCCTCAATGGTTGCCGAAAGGATAAGCGAGTTTTCTTTGAGATAGTAAGCATTGTCGAACACGCATTATGCAAACCAAATAAATATGTAAAGTTCACCCACGCTTAAATAAATTAACTTTCAAATATTCACTACCATAAGAAGCAATTATCGGTGTTTTAAGAGCGAATAAACTTTACATAATTTTTCAGAAATCAAGTTGCAATGACTTCAAATACGATAACAATTGTGGATCTTTTTGCCATGATGATTTTCCTTCGATGATTATCCCAGGATTGAGTTTTGCAAGAGCTTCCTTTTTCATTTTATCGCTGGCTCTGGCATAAACCTCAGTTGTGGTTACAGATGAATGTCCGAGAAAGTCTCTTATCCAAACCAAATTCACATTAGCTTCTAATAAATGTATTGCCTTTGAATGTCGTAATGCATGGCATCCAATATCATCGGGCACAATAATCGAAGTGTTTTGCTTCAAAATTTGAAAATATTTTTTGACGATTTTAAGAACCGCCATGCGAGATAATTTTCCGTCCCTGCCATTTGAAAATAGGGGATTATTGAGTTTATTCTTATCTAACATATTATTTTCAAGCATATATTGTTTCAGATTATTTGCTTGCACATCAGTTAGAGGTATAGTTCTTACTTTATTTCCTTTACCGATGACACGTATTGTGACTATCTCTCCAAATCGAATGTCGGATGGAGTAGAATCAATAAGTTCTTGAACTCTCATTGCACTATCATATAGTAATCCAATCAAGACAAAGTCTCTGCGCCCTTTTTTAGTCTTTTGATTTGGTAAATCCAATAATGCCTTAATTGCTTCCACTGAAAGAAACGGCATTTGTTTGACTCCTGTTTTCTTAAACTTTATTGATAATACATCCTGCCACATTGCAATACCGGTGACATCACGGTATTGAAGATATTTAAAGAATGCATGAATTGCACCTAATCTCGCATTCCTTGTATTTGTACTACACTTACGTGTAGTTTCCAACCAATTGAGAAATGATATTATTCGCTCCTTTGTAATATGCTTCAACGTTAATTTTTGAGCTCTTATTAGTTCTACTTCTTTGAAGTATTCCAGAAGAAGGGTAAAGCAATAACTATAAGTTTTGATAGTATTATTGGTTACACCGCATTCATCAGGTAAATAACTCCCGAAAAAATCCGAGATGTGTTTTGAAAAGTCAGTCTGATTCATTGGTTTCATTGTTTAGTTCGATTTCGGGGAAAAGATGTTTATATGCTTTGTTGACGTTCTTGAGAATACCCGGATACATTTCTTCCGTTAGTCTTACATAACGATTAGTCGCTGAGAGAGATTTATGACCAATATAAGTCATCAAAATCGGCATTGAATAGTATAAATCCAATCCTTGCTCACACAGTCGATGTAAAGTGTGCACGCAGAACGTATGTCTGAGGTCGTGAAGCCGAACTCCAACCCGATTGTGATTGTGATGTATCCCGGCACGCTGCAGAATGATTTTGAATGAATCTGCAATAGAGCCTCTCAAACATTGATTACCGCATGGTGATGTGAAGAAAAAAGAGTCATCTTCTGTTTTTATGTTCATACGTTCCTTATACGACACATAATCTTTACATATTTCTCTCATAGAAAGAGATAGCGGTACCAACCTATCTTCACTGTTTTTACATTTATACAGTGTTAGTATCCCGTTACAAAGATTGACATTCGAGTGTTTGAGCGAAAGAGCTTCTCCAATTCTTATACCCGTACTATACAGTAACCGGATAAGAGTTGGCATGACGAACTTACTCGAGTTTAGATATTTACGGTGAACATGTAGCTTATCAGATTCTCTAAAAATATCAGTAATCTCCTTTGTAGTAAATATATATGGCATAAATGCGTTTTTGTCATATTTGGGTAACTTGGGCAGATATGAATCTATACCGTGTAATTGAAGAAAAGAAGAGAATCTACGTAGAAGAGATATTCGTTGATAGCGATTATTTGGAGTCTCATTTGACCGGATCTTACCCCATTCGTCCGCTAACTCCTTTGTAATGCCAACTCCTTCTGTCGCTCGTTCATAGGCAAGTTTATCAAATTGAGCTAAACGAATTTCTGCGGTTCTACTTTCCAAGCTCATAGAACGCATATAGTCAATGTATTTAACTATCATTATAGAGAATACACTTTTGAATTTATTCGAATTGTTATTTACCATAGAGATTGTCATAAAATAAAGATGAAACAAATGGCACATCAAGAGCGCACTGACGAAGTCGGTCTAAGTCCACCTTTAAGTAGATCTTTGTACTTTCCGTGGATTTGTGTCCAAGTATTTCCGAAATGACAGGTAATTGCTCATTGGCTTTTAGTAAATTAGAGGCGAGGCTGTGCCGTAGAATATGACTGCCCGTCCTTTTTCCAGTAGAATCAATACCGGCACGCCTCATGTATGTGCTTACATTGAGTGCCATTACTCCACTGGACAATGCTCCATATGGAGCCGAATGCTTTATGAATAAATAAGGTGTATTGGCAGATGGCCGCCCATTTTTTATATAATCTATCAATGCACACCCAACCTCCTCAGACAAGGGTAATGTTATTTCTTTATCTGTTTTCTGTTGCCTTACTCGTATTTCATTTGTATCCCAATCAATATTACAAAATCTCATACCTACGACATCAATAGCCCTCAATCCATATCTTGCACACAACAAAATCATCGCATAATTACGTTTCCCTATAGTACTAATGCGATCAATAGAGGCTATAATTCGTTCCACCTCCTCTTGGGTATAGACAGATGGAATCTTTTTAGAAACCGGGCGTTTAAGCCTGAGTAAATTAATCCATCGTTCGTAACTACAATCTTGAAGTTCTTTACGCTCACATAGAAACTTCATAAATGCACGAATAGAGATCATATGATTATCTCTTTCTGCAATGGTTTTTATATTATCCAAGTGAGCTAAGAATCCAATCATAATTTCTGTCGTTATATCCATACAAACCATATTTCGCTCATACAGGTACAAGTACAAGTGACTTAGGCGCGTGCGATGATGCTTTAGTGTCGCAGGATGTTTGGTATGGGACTCCCGAAGAAGAAAATCCTCGAATGATTGCCCCAATTTTCCTTCAAAGGGAATCTTTCGTCTTCGTTTTTTACTCTTGCGGAGTTCCTTAGATTCAAGCCACGTGGTTAAGTACTCTACACATCTTACGCTTCCTTTTTGAGATTTTGTCAATGCATCCCAATCTAAAGTTCCATTTTTTTCCAACAAGAATTGCGAAGCCAATTCATGAGTTAACTCAAAATTTTGACCCTTTTCAAGGTAATGTTGAAGATGATTAAACACACATTTAGTAGATTTCAAGGTTCCTTTAGAATACCCTGAAGTTTTCAATGCATCCTCTACTTGATGCCTTAATTCTAAAAATGTCATGCAGTTATTACTGTTTTAATTATGGCAATATCACCATTATGCAAATATACTTATGTAAACTTGTTATGTAAACATCATATCTATAACTAATTCGCATTTTGTGCGTTTCTGCATTATCATTTTTGATTTTTTACATATTTGTTTGGTTTGCATAGTGCGTATTATGCAAACCTTTACATAACACGCAATGGTGCATTGCCACCCCCTCCTCCAAATGTTCCTGCACACTCTCCAAAACGTGGACTTGGATTGTGCCATCCGTGAATGAGATACCGAAGAACTTTGATTTGAGTTCGTGGAAACGCTTTTCATCCTCCATTGCCTTTTTGCGTTTCTTCTCCTTTTCTTCCTTTTCCCTTTGTCTGCGGAGTTCGTTTTGTCTTAGGTCGTGTTCCCTATGCAGGTCGATGGGGCAAACATACTTGGGGCTGTGTATGTCCTTGCCCAATCTGCGGAGCATATCCACATAGTCGCACCAAATTGAAATGTCCTTTATGTCATAGCCGTTGCGAGTGGCGACTTTATAGGATTGCCAACAAGCGTCAAATGCCCTCGAATTGTCAAGAAAGTATTTCAGATGCTCGGTTCTGCCTGCTTTAATCAATGTTTCCGCACGGCTGTCGGACAATAGGGATGGAATGAGAACAGTTGGTGCGATGTCGTGAAAATCATTCTTAAATCCATTCCTGCGGAATGCTTCCGTTGCCTTGAACTTCGGATATATCGGAGAGTACGATATATGGCGGTAGGCTTCGTTATCGTTTCTCACTGCCATAGGCGAGCAATAGGAAAAGGTGTCGATGTATCTGCCCAATACTCTCTGAACGGCTATCACGGCTTTCCGTCCTTGTGCGTTCCACCAATACTGACCAATTTCAATAACGTAGGACGTTGGTTTGCATCCTTTCTCCATTTCTGCGGAGAGGAGGAACATTCTTAATACTTGGTTCTCTCCACAAGTAGTAAGTATCGTAAAGTATTGCCTCTGTCTTATCTTACGTTCAAAAGTTGTTCGGACTTGCAACTTTGCTCTACAATGAGGGCAAGTGCCATGTTCAGTTGTTTTCTCCATTGTCCAACTATGCCCACAATCCATACACGTGGTACGACCTTTGGGTAATCGATAGGCGAAATGCTCTATACATTCACGAAAAGCCCACTTACATTGTGTCTTGGTTATCGGTCGTAAGTTCCTGCTCTCAGAAAGTACTGCTTTCTCAAACTTGTTTCTCGGTTTCATAATCTGTCCTCCTCAATTAGTTGTTCCGAAATACATAGCCATCCTTGTACCAAAAGTCCATATCGAAAAGGTCATCGGCATATTTGGAGAAGTCAAAATATATCAGCGCAAAATCGGGTAAGTAGTTCTCCATTTTCGCAAGCTCCTCCGCAAAATCTTCCCTGCTTGCATAACTTCCTATGTAGTCCGATTGGAAAGACTTCACAAGGCTGTAAGCGTCTTGTGTGAGTTGGGCGTTGTTGCCGTCTGCCCACACCCAAAAGGCTTCTTTCTCCGTGTCGTTCAGTCTGTCCAACTCGTCCCGAAGTTCAAAGAAGGTTTCCTCCAAATGGCTCTCGGCTATCAGACCATCGGGGATTTCCTCCCACGCTTGGAACATATATTCGGGTTCTTCCTCGTCCTCGTGTATCTCGGCACAACGCTCCATAAAGCCGTCCAAATCGTAGAAGTCCGAAAGTTCCACCCATTCGCCCTGCAATGAGCCGTTGTTGTACTTGGCATAAGTGCCTACATAGATGCGTGCTTCGTTCAAATCCTTTGCTTCCATTTTCCTTTTGTTGTTCAAGGGTTAAAACTCGAATAGTGAGGGTTGTGCTATCTGCTGTTCCACCTGCTTCTCCGCTTTTGGTTTCTTGGCGGTCAGTTTGCGGTATTCCTCTGCTTGGTATCGCTCGATAGCCTTTTTCCGTGCTTCTGCTTTTTCCTCCTCTGTAAGTTCGATAGTATGGTTTACCACGACTTGGCAGTTGATGGACTTGCCCACCTCGATGTTATCCTCATCATAGTAGTGAACGGCAAGGGAATATACCTCCTCATCGGACAGACCTGCACACCCCATTCTTTGGACTTCCGTCAAGATGTAGGTAATGCACTCGTCTATGTTTTTATTCTCCTTGCGGAAACTCTCCGCAAAGAGTTCATCGTATGATGCTCTGGTTTCCAAATAGTTTTGGATAACGTCCTTGAAATGTTCTGTACCTTTCATTGTGGTTGATGTTTTAATCAGTTGAATAATGTTCCGTCGGATAGAAATTCGTAGTTGTTGGCTTCGCAACTCTCGGCAACGGCTTCTTCGCTGAGTTGATATTCCATATCGTCCCTGCAAGCCTTGAAAAAGCCGTTTAAGCACTTGTTCATAAGTTCGTAAAGGGTGGTGTTGTCGGGGGCTTTCAGAAAGTCGTATATAGGCTGTAATATCTCATAGTCCATATAATAGCCCGTCAAAACACAATCATTGGTGACGAATACACGGCTCTTGCGCTTTGTCTTGTAATTGTGTCCCCAAATGGTTTTGGGTATATACAAGTCGTTCCAATAGTTATTGACAAGGTATTTCAGAAGTCTAACCCCTTTCAAATTATCTTCTTCCTCTCTGTAATGAGAAGTGAAACGATACCAATAGGAATAATCATCGTATGACCATCTGTCCACCTTGATATTGAATGTCTGTTCAAAGGCTTGCAATGTCTTTCGGTTTTCTTCGTCCCAACCATAGTTGAAATGTTCCGCCCAATGGCTGTGTGCCTTTGCTTGTGCCTCTTTGGTCAGTTCGTGAAGGTTATATACCTCGTATGTTCTTGTTTCCGTTCTCATATTCGTTTGGTGTTATCGGGCTGTATTATTGATGATGTCTTCTCCATTGTCCGCAAAGACCTCGATAGTAGGTTTCCCTCCGTTTTCCTCTACGGATAAGCTTTCGGAGGTGTCATATAATGTTTCTCCGTCCGTAATGATGACTTTCTCGTTGTCCTCAAAACAGAGAACGTCCTCACCTTGCCACGACTTGACAAGAGCAACGGCTTCCTCGTAATTCTCGGCTGTTACTTCAAAGTGGGTGCGTTCCCAACAAGTAACCTTTCGGTCTTGGTAAAATCTGAATGCTTCCATTGTTCCTATGTTTAGATTGTTGCTAAAATGATTTCTTGGATATGGGTAGGGGCAACCTCTGAAAAGAGATAGGTGATAAACTCCTTTCTGTCTTTCCGATTGAGTTCCTTGTATAGTTCCCCAAAGGCGGATATATTTCCATTGAGGTAAACCGATACCATATACTCGAAGATGTTATCTACCCCGTAGTATCTGCATTGCTGTGCGATTGTCTTGCTTCTTCTTTTCATACATCTGTCTGTTTAAGAAATGAGTAACCAAAGTATTGCCCCGATGATGAGGGCATAAGCCAAGATGTACACTGCGATTGCCAAAGTGATGGTAAGGAGTAGCCGAATGAGGAATTTCCCTGCACATATCCCTACCAGCCAAAGCCAGACGCTTCCGCCCCAAAGGAGAGAACCTGCGAGTGCAAGAGCCACCCAAATTGATATTTTGTATCTCAGTTTCATCTTGTCTGATTTTTTTTGATTTTATGCGGATTCCCGAGGTGAGGAAGTTGAGTTTCCATTTTAATGTTCTCTGTCCTCGTGTTTCCGACATTTTTTTTATGCGTCTTTCCGTCGGGTCGGTCGTTTTCGTTTCAGGGGCGTAAAAAGGTAGGGCTTAGGACAAACAAGGTTTTACGGCGAGAATACTACCTGCAATGAAATGGAGGTGTGGAGATTGTCGTCTAAACGGCTTGCCGCCCCGACCTTTTTTGTCCGTGAAAGCCCGGAACTACCTTTGCCGCTGACAACGAACAACCGATCCCGATGCGAATACATAGAGTAGAATGTGGAGAGGAACACCTGAGAGGACAGAGCGAAAAAATGAAAGGCAGCCTTCACAAGAAAGACTGCCATAATCGTGAGGAATAAGACGAAAAGAATGAAAACTATTGTCTGAACAGACAACTATTAGAAAAGAAAAACGGAGAAAGTTTCGTCTTTCTCCGTAGATAGTATTACCTTTGCAATAGGTTATTCGAGTTATGCAAAGCGTTGTGTGTCGTTGCAGAAGATAGGTCGCTAAATCATTACCTACTGCATTTCATAACTCACAAGGCTGTTCATAGCCAATTACTTAGACCTAAATGATAGATTTTTCGTGAAAAACATATTTATAAAATTGTTTTGGTTTAGCTATTTAAAATATTTAGTACTGCAAAAGTAAGAAAGAAATTGCATATTTAAAAACTTTTACCCCTTAAATATTAATTTATTACTATGTAGTTGTGCTGTTTCAAACTTGATGTTGCTTAAAAGTAATGACGGAGTTAAGGTCGAGTAAGGAGGAGAACTGCCTGTTGGATTAGATTTTTTAATATACTCTTCTGCCTTTTCTCTTTTTTATTGATTATCTTTGCGCATTGGAATGCAGAGCAAGGATAATAAGACACGAACAATAGAACTGTTGGCTCCAGCCAAGAACTTGGCTTGTGGAATAGCTGCAATAGACCACGGTGCAGATGCCGTGTATATCGGTGCAGCTAAGTTTGGTGCAAGGCAATCGGCTGGCAATAGTGTGGAAGACATAGCAGCATTGTGCGATTATGCCCATCAGTTTGGTGCAAAGGTACACGTAACGGTGAATACAATCATCTACGATGACGAGATGGACGATATGTTGCAACTTGTTCGAGAATTGGAAAAAGCTAAGGTCGATGCCTTGTTGATTCAGGATATGGGACTGTTGAAGGCTTGCAAGGAACAGCTAAAGACCAACATATCGCTGCATGCCAGTACACAATGCGATAGCAGAACTGCCGAAAAGGTGCGTTGGCTCGCTTCCTTGGCCTTTGAACGAGTGGTATTGGCACGAGAGTTGTCGGTGCAAGAGATAGCCGATATACATACGGCTGTGCCCGAAGTAGAGTTGGAAGCCTTTGTGCACGGGGCACTTTGTGTGAGTTACAGCGGCATTTGCTATGCTTCCCAATATTGTTTCGACCGTTCAGCCAATCGTGGGGCGTGTGCCCAATTCTGCAGAATGGCATTCGATTTGAAAGATTCCGACGGCAAGACGATAGAGCATCAGCGTTATCTTCTTTCGTTGAAAGATATGAGCCAGATAGACAATCTTGAGGCATTGATGCGTTCGGGAGCATGTGCTTTCAAGATAGAAGGGCGACTGAAGGATATTAATTATGTGAAGAATGTTGTATCGGCATACAACCAACGTTTGAACGCCATCATGGCAAAGCACCCCGACGAGTTCCGACGTGCATCGTTTGGAAGAGTGGAATGCAACTTCACACCCGACCTTAATAAGACTTTCAATCGTGGATATACCCATTATTTTGCCGATGGACGTCAGCAAGGCATCTTCTCGCCCAACACGCCGAAGGCATTGGGAGAGTATGTTGGCAAGGTAAAGGAAATACGTTGCGACTCGTTTAACGTTTCTACGACGGCAAGTTTCGCCAATGGCGACGGTCTGTGCTTCATCAATCGACAGACCAACCGCGAAGGACGAACGGTGGAAGCATTGGAAGGATTCCGTGTGAACAAGGCTGTGGGCAACCGATTGTACCCTTACAAGATGCCGCAAGGCTTGAAAGCGGGTATGGGTTTGTATAGAAACCAAGACCAAGCCTTCGAGAAAGAACTTGCAGGACAGTCGGCAGTACGCCTTCTACCCATTGATATGGAGTTTGGATTAACCCCCGATGGCTATTCGCTGACGGTTCGTTTAAGTGGCGTCGATGTTCCAAAGGTAGAAGCAAAGGTTGCCGTTCAGTTTGCGCATCAGGAGGCTAAGAAGCCACAGCGCGACAACATCGTCCGACAACTCACCAAGCTGGGCAATACCATTTATGCTTGCGAGAGAGTGGAAATAAACGATAATGCCGACCGATATTTTGTTCCGAGCAGCGTGCTTGCGGAGTTAAGACGCAGTGCCATCGAAAGTTTTGCACGCCAGTCGTTGCTTGTCGAAGAAGCAGACACACTGAAAAAGCAGGCTTTGGACAGCACCAATGTGGCAGCTTTTCAATACATAAATCCATCGCAATACAAGCGTTTTCCCTACCTGTATAACGTTTCCAACCGTGCGGCAAGGGCATTTTACGAGCAACAGGGAGCGAATGTAAAATCTGCTTTCGAGTGTATGGACACGAAACCCATGCACGATGAGGCTCTCATTATGCAGTGCCGCCATTGTGTTCGCTATTCGTTGGGCTATTGCGTGGTGCACGGTGGCAAGAAACCAACGTGGAAAGAGCCACTGTTCTTGGAACTTGGCGACAAGCGACGCTTCCGTTTGGAGTTCGATTGCAAGGACTGTCAGATGAATATATACGCTGAATAACGACCGAATGAAACAACAATTTGAACATAGCAAGCCATTAAAGAACCTCCGAGAGATGTATGTTTCTTTCGGAGTAGTGGTTCTGTTGCTTCTTCTTTCGCTTGTTTCTACAAGTTGCTACCATAAGAAAACGCCTTCAAACTTCCGTCTTTCCGACAGCATTCAGGAAGCACAGATTTCCCGGCGCATACTTCCGAACCACGATTCGCTCGATTTGATGAAACAAGCCGATAACAGTATAGAGTGGTCTGGCACTACGACAAAGTTGGATTCGTTTGCTTTCCGTGTGAAGCATCATTATTCTGAAGGGTTCAATTTCGTAGTAAGCAAAGACTCCTTGATGCTTTTAAGGCAACAGCCAGAGGAAGTAGTGAACAATCTTGAAACCGATTCGTTTGCTGTAGCGAAGGGGAAATCGTTGGTGGTAGCCGGTATTCGCATTCTTCCGAACGACAGTATCGACTCGGTTTGGGTGCGCGTTGCCACGGAAGACTATGCCTTTGGCTGGGCGAGAGAGCGGCAACTGCTGAAGAAGGTAGACCCCGACACACCCATATCGCAGTTCATTTCTCTGTTTTCAAACATCCACTTGCTTATTTTCTTGGTCGTTATTTCATTGATTGGCGTTAGTTATCTGATGCGTAAGATTATGAAACGCAATGCCAACATAGTGCATTTCAACGATATAAACTCTTTCTATCCAACGTTGTTGGCCATCATTGTAGCGACGTCGGCAACTTTCTATGCGAGCATTCAGCTTTTTGCGCCTGAAACGTGGCGGGAGTTTTACTTCCACCCGTCGCTCAATCCGTTCTCGCAACCCATACTTTTAAACATTTTCCTGTTGCTTGTCTGGGCAATGTTGCTGATAGGTATTGCTGCCTTCGACGATGTCCGCCGATTGCTTCGTTCGGGCGATGCTTTTATGTATCTGTGTGGTTTGGCAGCTATCTGTGCGGTAAACTATATTGTTTTTTCGGTTCTCACCTTATATTATATAGGATACTTGCTGCTTTTGGTCTACATTTATTATGGTATTCGGGTTTGGTTCAAGAAGAGCAGCGACGCCTACGAGTGCGGCAACTGCGGCTCTCGTCTTCACAGGAAAGGGCGTTGCCCCCATTGTGGTGTAGTAAACGAATAGTTTTTCGGCTTACTTTTCTTTCTTCTTGCAGAGAAACCGCTGCAAAACCATTGTCTTGTTAAATCGTTAATCAATAAGTCGTATTCTTGTTTTCAATGTTAATATGTGGGGCTTGCAAAGGTTCTGACATTGTTTTTGTTAGGTTTCGCTTTCACGAGAAACCGTATATAATATAATTTTCGATGTATATTTTTAATTTATCTAAGCTTTGAGAAGTATTTATCTAAGCTTAGATAAATTATTATCAGAGTTCTGATAAATATTTCTCAAAGCTTTGATAATTCAGTTTTAATAGGCATAAATATCTTCGGAACCGTGCTTTTTCTCCTTCTTAACGCTTCGAAAGAACATCGGAACGTTGCCTTTGTAGCGGTCTCATTACAGTGTTGTTTGTATTTCCTAATAAATAAGGATTGTGTAGTTATTAGGTTTTCACTACCTTTGCATCCACTAAACGATATTAGATTAATGCAATAAAGAAATGGTAATGAACAAGATTTTACTTACATTTTTATGTGCTTCATTCCTACCAACTTCATTGTTGGCAGATAACAATGAAGAGATTAACGACACTGTACGCATTTACGACATTGAAGAAGTATATGTCTACGATAACCCGAAAGAGGCTTATCGCCTGCGTCAGCAACCGTTGAACAGCACTTCGTTCAGTCATTTGCAGTTGAAGAGCCTTAACACACAAGACCTTCGGCAGCTTTCGGCTTTCGTTCCTTCGTTTGTAATGCCCGAATATGGCTCGCGTTACACATCGTCGATGTATATGCGTGGCATAGGTTCGCGTATAAATTCGCCTGCGGTGGGAATGTATGTAGACAATATGCCCATTCAGAGCAAGAGTGCGTTTAACTTCCATACTTACGATATAGACCGTGTTGATGTGCTCCACGGCCCTCAAGGGACGCTCTATGGAATGAATACCGAAGGCGGATTGATACGTCTTTATAGTAAGAATCCGTTTGTTTATCAAGGCACAGACCTTAAACTCTCGCTCGGAAACAAATTCTGGCGCAAGGCAGAGATAGGACATTACACAAAGTTGAGCGACGAAACGGCTTTCGCTTTTTCGGCTTTCTACGGCGGACAGAACGGTTTCTTCACCAATAAGTTCAATGGTGAGCGTGCCGATAAGTTCAACGAGTTTGGTGGAAAAGCCCGTTTGCTGTGGAATCCAACCCATCGGTTGAATCTCAGTTTCGTAGCCGATTATCAGTATGTGAACCAAAATGGTTTCCCATACGGTCAGATAGTAACGAAAGAGCAGATAGCTACTGCCGATATAACCTCGCCTTACTATGCCTTGAAAGCTGGAACACAAAGTCCGAGCCAGAACCGTCAGAGTGTTTACAGGCGCAATATGCTGAACACGGGAGTAGGTGTAAAGTACAACGGCAATGGCTTTGTGCTTAACTCTATGACCTCTTGGCAGTTTCTTCGCGACTATATGATGATGGACAACGATTATCTTCCGCAGGATTTCCTGCATTTGGAGCAACGCCAATTGCAAAACTCACTCACCGAGGAGTTGTCTGTAAAGAGCAAAAACCATAGTCGTTGGCAGTGGGCATTCGGTGCATTCGGTGCTTATCAATGGCTGAAGACCGATGCACCCGTTTATATTGATGGCGATATGAACAAATATCTTTCGCGCCGTATCACAGCCATTGCCTATAATGGCGTGCTTGCGGCAATGACAAAGCGAATAGCCGCTGAGATGATAAAGAAAGGTATACCTGAAGATAAAGCCATGCAGGCAGCAGCAATAGCAGCCAAGGCAGCAATAGCAAAGGCTGGCGGTATAAAGATAAATATGCAGATGCAACCTATTTTAGGACTTTTCCGCACGCCAACTTTCAATATGGGTTTCTACCACGAAAGCAATATTGACATTACCAGCCGCTTGCGAGCAACGCTTGGCTTGCGCTACGACTACTCGCACGTGGCAATCGACTACAAGACATCTGCCCGCTTACTTATGGACGAAAATGTAATGGGCGTGAAGATTAAGCCTACAATTACATCGTCGCTTGCCCATCACGAGAGCAACCATTTCAAGGAATTGTTGCCCAAGATAGGTTTTACTTATCGCCTCGACAATGGTAGCAACGTTTATGCAACTTGGTCGAAAGGCTATCGTGCAGGTGGTTATAACATTCAAATGTTCTCGGATATATTGCAAACGGAGATTGCTGCAGCAGCTCAAAAGGCGCGTGGTGATATTGACATTGAGCACGATGAGGCGTACTATAATAAGATTGCAAAAACCATAGAGTATAAGCCCGAAACAAGTTTCAACTATGAAGCAGGTGCTCATTTGAACTTAATGGGCGGACAGATGAAGCTCGACTTGGCTGCTTTCTATATGCAAATCCGTAATCAGCAACTATCAGTATTGGCAAACAACTACGGATTTGGCCGTATGATGACCAATGCGGGTAAGAGCCATTCGTGTGGTTTGGAAGCAACGTTGCGTGGCGGTGCGCTCAACGACAAGCTGTCTTATGCTTTGAGTTATGGTTTTACAAGTGCAACATTCGACGAATATAGCGAAACTACCGCTGCTGGAGTAGCAGTGGATTATAAAGGTAAGCGAGTTCCATTTGTTCCACAGCATACGCTCGCAGCCAATACCGATTATCGTATTGATGTAGACCCTGCAGCTTTACTCGACCCATCGAACAAGTTCCATCTGCGTTCTGTTACAGTGGGATTGAACTTGTCGGCACAAGGCAATACCTATTGGGACGAATTGAATACCATATCGCAGAACTTCTATGCAACATTGGGCGCACACGCAGACGCCGACTTCGGACCGATACATATTAACCTTTGGGTGCGGAACCTCACCGATACAAAGTACAACACCTTTGCTGTGCAGAGTGCTGCAACGGGCACAAAGCACACCTTCGGACAACTTGGAAACCCTTTCCAAATAGGTGTTGATTTGTCTTTCCATTTCTAAGGAAAAACAAAAAATTGTTTGTTTGTAGCGAAAATCAAAGGGCTACAATGCTTTAAATATACTGTTGGAAATCTAAAAACCGCCAAGCTTTCTACGAGTTTGGCGGTTTTTATTTTGCTTGTCGGTATCTTTTTGTGGATTGCTCAGTATCTTTTTGCAGATTGCTCGATATCTTTTTGCGGATTACTCGGTATCTTTTTATAGATTGCTCGGTATCTTTTGAAGAGGTGTTTGTATAAGTTCATTTAAAACAAAAAGTCTATAAAAAAAGATGTTATATCCGAATGATATAACATCTTTTAAATAGAACCGCAAAGTTCTTACATTATCTTAAACAAATAAGTGTTGTTTACAACTTGTCGTTGGTATCTTTCATATCAATGAACTGACGTTTGTTGTCGTAGAACTCGTATTGCATAAAAGCAAGTTTCTGCGATGGTACAATCTTAACGCCGAGACCATATTTCATTTGCCACTTCATTTTCAGGGAAACAACGCCTTTGTTGATGTAAGCAGCAACGTATGGGTGCACGTGCAAGTAGAACTTCTTAATGCCAACCTTATTCACAAGTTGGGCTATCTTACGTTCAAGCAGGTCGGTAAATAGCAAACTTGAACGGATTTTGCCTGTACCAAAACAAGTTGGACAATCTTCTGCCACATCAACGTCCATAACAGGACGGACTCTCTGGCGTGTTATCTGCATTAGTCCGAACTTGCTCAATGGCAAGATGTTGTGGCGGGCACGGTCTTTCTGCATCGCTTTGCACATACGCTCGTAGAGCATTTGCCGGTCTTCCGCCAAGTTCATATCAATGAAGTCTACTACAATAATACCTCCCATATCTCTCAAGCGGAGTTGTCGAGCTATCTCGTCGGCTGCGCCAAGATTGGTATCGAGAGCATTTTGTTCCTGTCCTTTCTCCTTTGTTCTGTTTCCGCTATTCACATCGACAACGTGCATAGCTTCGGTATGTTCAACGATGATGTAGCAACCGTGTCCGTAATTTATCGTTTTTCCAAAGCTCGACTTAATCTGCTTCGTTACGTCAAAGTTGTCGAAGATGGGCAACTTGCCTGTATATTTCTTTACTATGTTTGCCTTTTCAGGGGCAATAAGAGTAACATAGTTCTTTACGGCATTGCAAATCTCCTCGTCGTTTACATAAATATTCTCGTAGGTGGGGTTGAAGAGGTCGCGAAGCATACCTACCGCACGTCCTTTCTCTTCAAAAATGAGTTGTGGTCGCTCTTGAGTTTTCTGTACTTTCGTTATGGCATCGTGCCATCTTCCGTATAGTACTTTCATCTCAGCGTCGAGTTCCGCCACCCTTTTGCCTTGTGCCACCGTACGGACAATCACCCCGAAGTTCTTTGGGCGAATGCTCTGTATGAGCTGCTTCAGGCGGGCGCGCTCTTCTCCACTTTTAATTTTGGTAGAAACGTTTACTTTATCCCCAAATGGAATGAGTACAATATAGCGTCCTGCAAAAGAAATTTCGCCTGTCAGGCGTGGACCCTTTGTTGAAATGGGCTCTTTTACTACTTGTACCATTACCTCCTGACCCACTTGCAGCGTGTTTTGAATGCTGCTATCCTTTTGCAAGTCGGGCAGTCTGTTGGCTTTTTCAATGGGGAAAAGTCGTTTTCTGTCGCTTTGTACCTGTTTGAGATATTTAGCAAAGGAGTTGAACTGACTTCCTAAATCAAGATAATGAAGAAATGCGTCGCGTTCATAACCAACATCTACGAAGCAGGCATTAAGCCCTGGCATTAATTTCTTGACCTTCGCAATGTAGATGTTTCCAACTGAGAAATTGGCTTCTCTTGGTTCGCGTTGGTATTCCACCAATCGCTTGTCCTCAAGCAATGCAATCGAAATCTCTTTCGGTTGGGCATCAATAATTATTTCGCTTGTCATTTTCTTCTGTTCTTATAAGCATCTTTGCGACGCTTATCCAATAAAAAGCGAGACGTGCCGTCGCACTCCATAATAGGAGTTTAATGCGATGACATGCCCCGTCATGTTGAAAGACTTAATATGAGTCTTCAGCCCGATGGGGCTTACTTGCTCTTATGTCTGTTCTTTCTTAATCTCTTCTTACGCTTGTGCGTAGCCATCTTGTGTCCCTTTTTCTTCTTTCCGTTTGGCATAGCTTTAAATGTTTAAATTGTTTATATTGTTTTGTTTATTATTTCTTCATATCCTCGATGAATGTCTTCGCTGGCTTGAAGCTGGGGAAGTCATGTGCAGGGATAGTAATTGTTGTGTTTTTTGAAATGTTGCGTGCAGTCTTCTCGGCGCGGTGTTTAACGATGAAGCTACCAAAGCCACGAAGGTAAACGTTCTCCTTGTTCTCTAACAAGCTGTTTTTTATTGCGTCCATGAAAGATTCCACAACTGCTGACACATCTTTCTTAGATATACCTGTCGAAGATGCAATCTCATTGATAATATCTGCCTTTGTCATTTTGTTTTATTTATCTATTAATTATACTTAATCTTGTTATCTCATTATAACGGACTGCAAAGATACTCATTTTCAGATAAATAGAGAAATGTTTTTCGCTTTTTTTGCAAAAACTCTTTCATAAGCTGTCTGACAATCTACTTTTTTTGTATCTTTGCCCCATAATTATATATAAGGTGTTATGAAAATAGCTATTGGAATTGATGTAGGAATATCGACGACGAAGATAGTTGGAATAAGAAACGGAGAGGTGGTGCGCCCCTTGCGCATCAAGGCTACCGACCCTGTAACTTCTCTTTATGGTGCATTTGGAAAGTATCTGTACGACAACAAGATAGAGTTGAGCGACGTTGGTAAGGTAATGCTTACGGGCGTGGGTTCTGCCTATATAGACAAGCCTGTTTACGGACTGCCTACAGAAAAGGCTGACGAGTTTTTAGCCGACGGATTGGGTGCTCGATTCGAGGCAAATCTTAATCGTATGATAGTAGTTTCGATGGGTACTGGTACTTCGCTCGTTTTGTGCGACGGCGACGATATTCGCCATATTGGCGGCATTGGAATAGGAGGTGGCACGCTGAATGGGCTTTCCCGATTGTTGCTGAACACCGATGATATTCATCAAATATCCGACTTGGCAAAGAAAGGAGATATAGGAAATATAAACCTGCAGATAAGTGATATATCGGCAAAGCCCTTGCCTGGCTTGCCAATGAATGCCACTGCGTCGCTTTTTGCCAATGCACGTGGCAATGCACGGAGCGAAGATGTGGCGTTGGGACTTATCTGTTTAGTGTTGCAGTCCATAGGTTCTTCAGCGATTTTAAGTGCATTGAACAGCGGAATAAAGGACTTTGTAATGATTGGAAACCTTTCGCGCCTTCCTCAATGTAAGATTCTTTTCCCAATGATGGAACGCCTTTACGATGTTCATTTCATTATTCCTAAATACTCGGAATACTGCACTGCTATTGGTTGTGCATTGCAAGCCAGCAATGAGTTAAAGCTCGGTTAAGAATAAAAAATCAGCTCGTGAAAGTAGATAAATACTTTTAACGAGCTGAAAAAGTGTGTGTCATAGCATTGTTTTATGCTCTTATCGTTTTATTAACGTATTATTGCATTCCATAATGTGCCACCATCGTGGCTTGATTTATGTTAGCAAAGTTACAAAAAAGGTTTTATATACCAACTAAAATACCAACTTATTTTCTTCTTTTTATTGTGCAATGATTATTATTGGAACCATACTCGTTTATTTCCTTCTGCTTTTGTTCATCAGCAAACTGACAGTTAAGAAAAGCAGCAACGATTCGTTCTTCCGTGCAACCCGCCAGTCGCCTTGGTATTTGGTGGCGTTTGGTATGATAGGTGCAAGCATTTCGGGCGTAACATTCGTCAGTGTGCCCGGTATGGTGATAGGGCAGAATATGGCTTACGCACAAACTTGTATGGGCTTTATCTTCGGTTATGTGTTGGTGGCTTTTGTGTTATTGCCTATTTACTATCGCTTGAACCTGATAACGATATATTCCTTCTTGAAAGAAAGGTTAGGCGTGCGGAGTTACAAAATGGGAGCTTCGTTTTTCATCTTGTCCAAGATGTCGGGGGCTGCCGTAAAGTTTTATGTTGTCTGTATGATATTGCAACGCTTCGTTCTCGACGCTTTCAACGTTCCTTTTCCGCTTACTGTTGTCGTGTTGGTATTGCTAATATGGCTTTATACGCGCAAGGGCGGCATCAGAACGTTGGTGTTTACCGATTCTTTTCAGACGCTGTGTATGTTTCTAACCTTACTCCTTATTATATATAAGGTGATGGGCGCATTGGACTTGAACCTGTCGGAAGCCTTTACTGCCGTAGTAAACGATAGCCATTCGCAGATATTTGTCTGGGACGATTGGGTTTCTAAGCAGAACTTTTGGAAACAATTCCTCAGCGGTGTGTTCATCGTTGTGGTGATGACGGGGCTTGACCAAGATATGATGCAAAAGAACTTGACGTGCAAAACCTTGCGCGATGCACAGAAGGATATGTGCACTTATGGCGTGGCCTTTTTGCCTGCCAACTTGTTGTTTATGGCTTTGGGCGTGCTGCTTATGATGTTTTTACAGCAAGGAGGAAACCCTTTGCCTGCTTCGCCCGACGAACTGATGTTGTTGCCCGTAGCTGGTGGAATGTTGGGCAGTGGGGTAGAGGTGCTGTTTGCCATAGGTGTGGTGGCTGCTTGCTTTTCGAGTGCCGACTCTGCACTTACCTCTCTCACTACCAGTTACTGTGTAGATATTTGCGAACAACCAATGAACGAAAGCCTGCGTAAGCGAGTGCATATAGGTATGGCGGTGGTTTTTGTGCTCTTTATCTTGGTGTTCAGGGTAGTAAACTCTACAAGTCTGATAGATGCAGTTTATATATTGTGCTCTTATACCTATGGCCCGCTTCTCGGCTTGTTTGCCTATGGTTTGCTGACACGTAAGACAGTGAACGACCGCTTGGTGCCTTACGTAGTTGTGGCGAGTCCGTTGCTTTGCTTCTTGTTAGACAATATGGCTTTACAGTTATGGAACTATAAGTTCGGTTACGAGCTGTTGATGCTCAATGGTCTATTAACGTTTATGGGATTGTTGGCTACAAGAAAACTGAGATAAGAAGGAAAAGTTGATGTTTTCGGTGGGTTGATTTTCTTTATTCTGCTTTAGGATTTTGTCGAAAAATAGCTTTGTTTTTGTAAAGATAATTTCATTGAAAAGTGGTAATTGCGCTTTGGCATTGCGAAAGCGGCTGTTTTGCGATGCAAAAGAGCCGCTTTTACCGTGTAAAACCTACGCTTTTGGAATGCAAAACAATAGGTTTTGTAATGTGTTGATACACAGATTGTTATTTAATAGTGGTGCTTGTGAAAAATATTTACAGCTTTATAGTCTTCTTTTCGTTCATAAAGTAGGTTGTTTCCATTGAGTTTTACTGGTCTGTAAGAAGCTGAAATGAGAAAGCTGAAAATAAAAAAGAGTAGAAAGACTGTCCGTTTTACGGTTTTCTTTCTACTCTCTTTATTTATTGTGCGAATGCTTTATTCTGCGAGCAACTTCTCTATTTCCTTCTCAATGTTCTCTATCTTTTCAGTTGGTTCGAAGCGTGCAATAACTTGACCTTTCTTGTTGATAAGGAATTTTGTGAAGTTCCACTTAATGTCCGACTTCTCTTTGTAGTCTGGGTCAGCCTCTGACAACATCTTGTCGAGTATAGGTGTGAGCTTGTGGCTTTCGTCCCAACCTGCAAAACCCTTTTGTTCTTTCAAGAATTTGTAAAGCGGGTCAGCATCTTCGCCGTTTACTTTAATCTTCTTGAAGCGTGGAAATTCAGTGCCGTATGTAAGTTTACAGAACTGGTGAATGCTCTCGTCGGTTCCCGGAGCCTGCTGTCCAAATTGGTTGCAAGGGAAATCGAGCACTTCAAAGCCCTGTGAATGATACTTTTTGTAAGTAGCTTCGAGTTCATCGTAAGTTGGTGTGAACCCACATTTTGTAGCTGTGTTTACAATTAACAGCACTTCGTTGGCAAACGCTTTTAAAGAAATATCACCGCCTTTTCTGTCTTTGACAGTGAAATCATAAACTGTTTTCATTTCTTGTTTTCTATTTTAAATGAATACCTTGTAGTATCTGCAAATATACAAAATTATTCCGAATAATCAATTTTGTAAGCATTAAAAAATCTTATATGTGTTGTTTAAAGATAGGCTTCTGTAATTTGCTTTCATTCAACGATTAACTTCTTTACGGCATTAACTTTAAAAAGCCCTGACCAAACTTGTATTTGGTTAGGGCTTTTTCTTTGTTAATGGCATTTCAAAGATGCCTTATGCGTTTCTTTTTACTTTACCAATACCTTGACGGTAGAGCCATCAGACATCTTGACGATGTTAAGACCACGCTGTGGAGTGCTGATTCTGCGACCGTCAATGGTGTAGCGTGCTACTTCTTTGAGTTCGCTCTTGTTTTCAGATATACCTTCAACGCCAGCTGGGTCGTCAGACAAGCAGAACTTAGCGGCATTCTCAATCTTACCGTCATTGCGAATAATCATTGCGATGACTGTGAGCTTTGTGTAGCCTGCTTTCTCGATAGCTTCTTTCAGAACAGTCTTGGTTGGCAACGTAAGTGTGTAAGTGTTGGTTACAACTTTACCTTCCTGTAGTGGGTCGATCTTTGCCTTGTTGGTACCTGAAACATAAGAACTTGAGAGCAATACATCGTCGTAAGCCAATGTAACCTTGGTACTGCCATACTTACCGCCCTTGCAGAACGGAGTGAGGTATGGGTCATCAGTGCCCCATTGAGCAGGAGTGCGTGTGGCATAATTGTTGCTCTGCTTCCATACACTGCCTGTTCCTGTAAGTTCGTCGCCAATAAGAGCATAGGCAATTTCATATGTTCCACTCAACAAAGGATCGATAGTAGCTGTTGCTGTTACTTCGGTGCGATTAGCATTTAGTTTACCTGTAACCGATACACCTACCCCTGCAACGCGTGCGAGTGCTTCCTTGAAGTCGTCGCAGATGTCGTTGCCTGTACCATAGAAAGGATCCATGGTTTCATTGCGGTCTATCTTACAAGAAGGTGCTCCGCCAAAGTTAATCTTTGCATAGTTAGTGCAGAACATAGGGTCGCTTTGGTTGAATTGATGAATTCCAACACCTATGAAGTTTTCACCGAAAGTGTCGCGCAGCTTCTTCATACCTGCCAAGCCACGTGGACACCAAGGACAGCCTGTGCCTGTGAACTCTTCAACAACTACACCTCTCTTCACTTGCTTTCCGACAGTAGTCAGTTTACAAGTTACAGTTTTGTTACTAGCTTCGTTGGTCTTGCCGTTCACTTTGGTAATAGTGATGGTTTTCGTAGTTGTACCTGTATTGGCATCGGCTGCGAGAGGCAGGTCGATAGTGAATTGACCGCCATATGTCTTGAACGGTGGGTTAATGTCAAGATGCTGTTCTGCGCCTACTGCGCCATCGGTAGCGATAGTATAATCAATGCTGCTGATACCAGCACTACCACCATTGGTTACAATGAGCTTGCTCTTGCCTGTAGTGTTCTTTACTACGACAAGGTCTTGCATAGAACTAGGAGTTACCGAATTCTGGACAAAATCACCCTCTACGAGTATCTGCAATGACAATCTGCCATAATCTTCATTTGAAAAGTTAGCCCATTTATTTATAGATTTCGAGGTGCGGAGGTAGAAGCTATTAGCTGTCTTCTTGCCCTCCCATGTAAGGATAGGGTACTGTGTTTTTTCGTCTGAAGCACTGGTAAGAGTGAAAGAATAGCCAATATAAACACCTTCAGAGCCAATAGTGTATGCTTTGTTCAGTGCAATGTCATTGGCAAGTCCTTGTTTTTTACCGCTCTCGTCGCCAGCCTTCAGAGCCGATTGGTCAACGTCTTGAACATAGTCTGCACTGCTGATGTCATCAGGTAAACTCTTTGATATCCACACCTTAACGTTATTCGTGTTTGCCTTGTCGCGGAGATAGAAGCGAATTGCCTTGATGGTCTTTCCCACAATAGCACTGTTGTCAGGGGCAACGAAGATAGCAACGTCGTGGGTTTCTGCTGCTCTCACACCGAGCCCACCACGGTTTTCAGTTTCGGTTCCATATCCCCACCAAATCTGATTGGCAGCAGGGTCAATCTTCTTGACCTGTGTCTTATGCGAGGTGAACAACTGTGCGCTTCCTGCTGTACTTAGGTCCCGCTGTAATACTCTCGTTTGTGCATGGGCTGATGAGATGCCCAGTACAACTGCAAAGGTTAAAAATAAAAGTTTTTTCATATTTGTGAAAATTTAAGTTAATATTCCGTATTTGGTTATTACGGCATTATTTAACACGTTTTTTTATCTTTATTTTGAGGTAACAATATATTTCTTAGTATATTGTTGTAAATTCTTTGCTCCTCTCTTTAGATAGTACTATGTATTAAATACAAAATTACAGAATTATTTTGAAAACACTACTTCATGGTTGTAAAAATTCATTAAAAAGTTTAAAGAACCATTTTCAATATATCTTCGTAGGGATTTCCCTATTGCAAAATAGAGAAAAAGAATTTCAATAGTTTGTTATATTCTCTAATTTTGCGGTATTGAAAAGATTATAAACATAAAAAGTTACGATTATGAAACAGATTACTAAGTTTTTAATGGCACTTACGTTGGTGGCTGTCCCCGCAGGTTTTACAAGTTGTGATAACGAGGAAGAGTATCATTACTATTACAATGACCTTGTAACAGAGGCTGTTCGGAGTTATTGGTATACGTATCCCAGTGGAGCTGATTACTATACAACCCGAGACTGGTTCTTGTACCACTATCCGTCGGCTACGGCAGTAGAGCTTGCAAAGTTTATGGAAGCAGTAAATTACGGCTA
>NZ_CP019301.1:0-197500 GCF_001953955.1 Prevotella intermedia ATCC 25611 = DSM 20706 | reverse complement strand
CGGATCAAAGGTCATTTGCACCTACCCGGAGCTTATCGCAGCTTATCACGTCCTTCATCGCCTCCGTGAGCCTAGGCATCCGCCATACGCCCTTAGTTACTTTCTATTCGCCAAGTGGCACATATATGAAATACGCGCCACAGGGTTGCTCATACTTTCAGCTGTATCTTGAAATCTATAACCACTCCACAAAAAAGCGGAATGAAATGTCTTACTTTACAGTCTTGCTTGTGTCAATAAGTCAAAGAACGATGTCAATGCAACAAAACGCATGAAGCATGAGATGCATCGAAAAAGTGGAGAATAACGGATTCGAACCGTTGACCCCCTGCTTGCAAAGCAGGTGCTCTAGCCAGCTGAGCTAATCCCCCGAAAAGAACATAAAAGAAGTGTAGTCCCAGGCAGACTTGAACTGCCGACCTCCACATTATCAGTGTGGCGCTCTAACCAACTGAGCTATAGGACTGAGTTGGGTAAGAGCCTCCAGGCTACTACCACGGCTTCCTTCATTTCCATATATGTAAACAAAGACGCAGGTACAAGAAGGGAAACTCCATATCCCTCTCTCAAAAAAAGTGTATCGAACAATATAAGATACGAACAAACAAAAGCCCAATCCAGAAAGGAGGTGTTCCAGCCGCACCTTCCGGTACGGCTACCTTGTTACGACTTAGCCCCAATCACCAGTTTTGCCCTAGGTCGCTCCTCGCGGTTACGAACTTCAGGCACCCCCGGCTTTCATGGCTTGACGGGCGGTGTGTACAAGGCCCGGGAACGTATTCACCGCGCCATGGCTGATGCGCGATTACTAGCGAATCCAGCTTCGTGAGGTCGGGTTGCAGACCTCAGTCCGAACTGGGACCGGCTTTCAAGATTGGATGCGATTTGCATCGCACCGTCCCTCTGTACCGGCCATTGTAACACGTGTGTAGCCCCGGACGTAAGGGCCGTGCTGATTTGACGTCATCCCCACCTTCCTCACACCTTGCGGTGGCAGTATCCCCAGAGTGCCCAGCATCACCTGATGGCAACTAAGGAAAGGGGTTGCGCTCGTTATGGCACTTAAGCCGACACCTCACGGCACGAGCTGACGACAACCATGCAGCACCTTCACAGACGCCCCGAAGGGAGTCAACATCTCTGTATCCTGCGTCTGCAATTCAAGCCCGGGTAAGGTTCCTCGCGTATCATCGAATTAAACCACATGTTCCTCCGCTTGTGCGGGCCCCCGTCAATTCCTTTGAGTTTCACCGTTGCCGGCGTACTCCCCAGGTGGGATGCTTAATGCTTTCGCTTAGCCGCTAACGCCAGGCGCTAACAGCGGGCATCCATCGTTTACCGTGCGGACTACCAGGGTATCTAATCCTGTTCGATACCCGCACCTTCGAGCTTAAGCGTCAGTAACACTCCCGTACGCTGCCTTCGCAATCGGAGTTCGTCATGATATCTAAGCATTTCACCGCTACACCATGAATTCCGCATACGTTGCGTGCACTCAAGTCCGCCAGTTCGCGCTGCAAGGTAGATGTTGAGCACCTAAATTTCACAACACGCTTAACAGACCGCCTACACTCCCTTTAAACCCAATAAATCCGGATAACGCCTGGACCTTCCGTATTACCGCGGCTGCTGGCACGGAATTAGCCGGTCCTTATTCGAAGGGTAAATGCAAAGGGGCACACGTGCCCCGCTTTACTCCCCAACAAAAGCAGTTTACAACCCATAGGGCCGTCAATCCTGCACGCTACTTGGCTGGTTCAGACTTACGTCCATTGACCAATATTCCTCACTGCTGCCTCCCGTAGGAGTTTGGACCGTGTCTCAGTTCCAATGTGGGGGACCTTCCTCTCAGAACCCCTACTGATCGTAGCCTTGGTGGGCCGTTACCCGCACCAACAAGCTAATCAGACGCATCCCCATCCTCCACCGATGAATCTTTGGTCCACGTCAGATGCCATATGTGGACAACATCGGGTATTAGGCCGTCTTTCAACGGGGTATCCCCGAGTGGAGGGAAGGTTGGATACGCGATACTCACCCGTGCGCCGGTCGACGTCCAGAATGTGCAAGCACATAATGCCGTTTCCCCTCGACTTGCATGTGTTAAGCCTATAGCTAGCGTTCATCCTGAGCCAGGATCAAACTCTCCATTGTAAAAAATCATATAAAGAAAACGCAATCGCGGACACTCATAAACAACAATGGGAAAAATCCCATCGTCCCATAAGCGAGCGACGCATTCAATTTGTCTCTGCTCAGAACCTTCATCCGAAGTATCAAGTTCAAAACACCAAAATCAAGAAAAATGATAGGACGTTTCTTTTACCCATCTGCCAACATCAAAAGACGAGGCAGACGCTTCTTGTACTACTTCTCTGTATATGTAAATCTTTTCAAAGAACGAATCCGCTAAAAAGAAACCGCAGGGCGGCATTTCTTGAAAGCGAGTGCAAAGGTAGAACAAAAAAACATACGAACCAAATGTTTTAAGAAGAAAATTTCGATGAAAATAAAATTTTCAAGTTACTTAACAAATAGAACGAATTTACACCTTATATTATATAGGGGCTTCAAATGTTGCCTTCAGAAATTCGAAAGTTTGTTGGCAAAATTATCTTTATAAGCGTTTTGGAATAGATAAAAAAGGCTGTAAGACTAAGAAAGAAGTGCCGTTTTAGCAGCAAACGAGCAACTCTTCTTCTTCCAAAAGCAAAAACCATAGAAAGAAATAGCCCTATATCCTCTATGAAAGAGAATATAGGGCACTTATCTGCAATATAAATGTATATAACCCAAACGCACTATATGCTGCGCTCGGTGTCAATATTATTGGTCTACAAACTTAATTCTCTTGTTTAAGTCGTCTATGCGAGCCTGCAATTTGGCTATTTTCTTTTCCATTTTACTCGTTTTTTTCTGAGCATTCTTCAACTTCTTGTTAACAGCCTTTGCTTCTTTCAAAACCTTAATCGTCTCCTTTGCATCTTTTACGGTGCTCTTTGCGTCCGACGAATTAAATTCTGTTGTTACAACATTTGCCTCTGCATTCACTTCAGATGCCTTGTTTACAAGGTCGTTGTAGGTAGCCTTCTCTTTCTCTAAGTCGAGCTGAAGTTTGTTTAATTTAGAGGTTAAGTCCAACACTTTCTGTTGTTCCTTCAACTTATCCACTCTATTTACATCTTGCGCAAAGCCAGAAACGGCTGCTAAAGCCATTATCCCAATTAAAAATAATCTTTTCATTTCTTTGTTAATTTTATTAATACTGCAAAGGTAAATATGTTTTTCTTAACACGCAAATTTTTATCCAAATATATGCTTCGCCGTTAAATATTTAGAACAATATTGCATCTAAACAGAATATTATCTTTACTTTTGCAACTAATATGAATAAAAAACAAACAATAAAATAGGTAAAAATGATTAAAGAAAAAGGATTAAAACACCCCAACTACGACGAGAAAAACGGCAATATATTTTTTTATTTATTTGCATTTCTATTTCAACAAGCCCATAACAAGAAGGTCTATGCAAAGCGGTGTGCCTACATGCTGATTTGCATAATGGCTTCGCTTCCCGCACAAGCACAGATGCTTTTCTCTGAAAACCTGACGATGAGCATCGACAGTGCAAAAACCATACAAGGTTCGTTGCAGCCTGTGATCGATTTCAAAACCGAGAAAGAGAACGTTCTCACGCTTAAGAATACAGCCAATCTCAATTTGTTGATAAAGCGAAACCGTGTAGTAAACCTTATAAACAAGCTCGAATTTTCGACTTATGGCAAGGAAATCACTGTGAGCGGAGGCTACGTACACGCCGAATACCGCTACTTGCTCCAGCACGCTTTTGAGGTTTACCCCTATGTAGAATCGCAATGGGCAGGCAGCCGTGGCATGACTTTCAAGGTTTCTACCGGATTACAGTCGCGCTACCGATTGGTGAACACCGAACACAGCCTTATGTTTGCAGCCATAGGCTTGTTCTATGAGTTCGAGAAATGGGAATATCCCAACCCACCCGCAGGCACAAACCCTCACGCTTACAGCCGCAGCGTAAAGAGCCATTTGTCGCTTAGTTACAGACTTTCGCTCGGAGAACATTGGGAAATAAC
Source organism: Prevotella intermedia ATCC 25611 = DSM 20706 (assembly GCF_001953955.1). Classification (NCBI taxonomy): domain Bacteria; kingdom Pseudomonadati; phylum Bacteroidota; class Bacteroidia; order Bacteroidales; family Prevotellaceae; genus Prevotella; species Prevotella intermedia. Next base: position 193,386 of record NZ_CP019301.1, on the reverse strand, counting down.
CGCCACGGCTATCCACCAAGCTAAGCCCAACAGCTATTTCAAGAGTGCCCGATTTGGCGGCGCAGTAGACCTTGCCTACCGCATCACACCTAAAATTGGCGTCCGTGGCACCTACCGCATCATCTACGACACCGCCCCCATCGTGCCCATACGCAAGAATTATACTGCCGTTGATGCTGGCATCGACATATCTTTCTAAAGGAAAAGACCTCCATACAATCTTCAAGACAGATAAAAAGCGCATAGCCCATTGCAGGTACTGACTGTATTTTCAAACTTCTCCATAATCGAGAAAATTCTTACAAAAGGCGTTTGTTTATCTGATTTTATTTGTATCTTTGCCATATCAGTTGTATCATTCGCCGTTCTTACATCGCAATGCTAAGACAGGCGAGTTTTACAATTGGGCAAGAACCTAAGCAATTTACCATTGCTCAAGCCTTTATAAAATATTAAAATAAAATCATACATAGTGAAAATGGAAGACGACAAGAAAACCACAGACTCAATTCGCTACGAGTTAAAAGATAAGCATTTTTGGGCGGCGTTCCTTAATTTGGCACGCCACAATGTCTATATTACAGTGAACCACATTAACAAGATACTGGAAGAAGGCGAAATCAACCGTGACGGATACGAAACTACCCTTAAGAATACTTGGAACGAAATTAAAGATATTAATAAGAAAGACCGACTAAGCAAACTGATAATAAAACACTTCCCATTCTTGGAAGCTGCGACATATCGACTGAATCCTACCGATACCACAAAACAAAAAGAAGAGAAACAAGCCGAAGCCCAATCTCTTGAAAGTCTGAGAAAGTCTTTTTTTGTTTTTATATATAAACTTCGAGACCTAAGAAATCATTATTCCCACTACAAGCATTCTAAATCTTTAGAAAGACCAAAGTTTGAGGAAGGATTATTGGAAAAGATGTATAATATCTTTAACGCAAGTATCCGCTTAGTAAAAGAAGATTACCAATATAACAAAGATATAAACCCTGACGAAGACTTCAAGCATCTTGACAGAACAGAAGAAGAATTCAATTATTATTTTACAAAAGATAACGAAGGAAACATAACTGAAAGTGGTTTGCTCTTCTTTGTATCCTTATTCCTTGAAAAGAAAGATGCAATATGGATGCAGCAAAAGCTTAGAGGCTTTAAAGACAATAGGGAAAACAAAAAGAAAATGACCAATGAAGTGTTTTGCAGGAGCCGAATGCTCTTGCCAAAACTACGATTGCAAAGCACACAAACACAAGACTGGATATTGCTCGATATGCTCAACGAGCTGATACGTTGCCCCAAATCGCTGTACGAACGCCTGCGAGAAGAGGACAGAGAAAAGTTCAGAGTTCCCATCGAAATCGCAGACGAAGACTACGACGCAGAGCAAGAGCCTTTCAAAAACACATTGGTAAGACACCAAGACCGTTTCCCTTACTTTGCATTGCGCTATTTCGACTATAACGAGATATTCACAAATCTTCGTTTCCAAATAGACTTGGGCACCTATCACTTCTCCATTTATAAGAAACAAATCGGTGATTATAAAGAAAGCCATCATCTTACGCATAAGCTGTATGGTTTTGAACGCATACAAGAATTTACCAAGCAGAATCGCCCCGATGAATGGAGAAAATTTGTAAAGACTTTCAACTCTTTCGAAACTTCAAAAGAGCCGTATATCCCAGAAACCACACCGCATTATCATTTGGAGAACCAAAAGATAGGCATTAGATTTAGGAATGATAACGATAAAATTTGGCCATCGCTCAAAACAAATAGCGAAAAGAATGAAAAAAGTAAGTATAAACTTGATAAATCATTCCAAGCAGAGGCTTTCCTAAGTGTACACGAACTATTGCCAATGATGTTCTACTATCTGTTGTTAAAGACGGAAAACACTGATAATGACAATGAAATAGAAACAAAGAAGAAAGAAAATAAAAACGATAAACAGGAAAAACATAAGATAGAAGAAATCATTGAGAATAAAATAACAGAAATATATGCTCTTTACGATACTTTTGCCAATGGTGAGATAAAAAGCATAGACGAGTTAGAAGAATACTGTAAAGGCAAAGATATTGAAATAGGACATCTGCCCAAACAAATGATTGCCATATTGAAAGATGAGCATAAAGTTATGGCAACAGAGGCGGAACGCAAACAAGAAGAAATGTTAGTTGATGTCCAAAAGAGCCTTGAATCTCTTGATAATCAAATAAATGAAGAGATAGAAAACGTTGAAAGAAAGAACAGCTCATTGAAATCTGGCAAGATTGCCAGCTGGTTGGTAAACGATATGATGCGTTTTCAGCCTGTTCAAAAAGACAATGAGGGCAAACCACTGAACAACAGTAAAGCCAACAGCACAGAATATCAGCTGTTGCAACGTACGCTTGCATTCTTCGGCAGCGAACACGAACGCCTTGCCCCTTACTTCAAACAAACGAAGCTCATAGAGAGTAGCAACCCTCACCCATTCTTGAAGGATACCGAGTGGGAAAAGTGCAACAATATCTTGTCTTTCTATCGCAGCTATTTGGAAGCAAAGAAAAACTTTCTTGAAAGTCTAAAGCCAGAAGATTGGGAGAAGAACCAATACTTCCTTAAGCTTAAAGAGCCAAAGACCAAGCCCAAAACATTGGTGCAAGGGTGGAAGAACGGCTTTAATCTACCACGTGGAATCTTTACGGAACCCATAAGGAAATGGTTTATGAAGCATCGGGAAAACATAACAGTAGCCGAGTTAAAAAGAGTTGGCTTGGTTGCAAAAGTAATTCCTTTGTTCTTCAGTGAAGAATATAAGGACAGCGTACAGCCATTTTACAACTATCATTTTAACGTTGGTAACATAAACAAACCCGATGAAAAGAATTTCTTAAATTGTGAGGAACGTAGAGAACTATTGCGTAAGAAGAAAGACGAGTTCAAGAAGATGACGGACAAGGAAAAAGAAGAAAACCCTTCTTATCTCGAATTTAAATCTTGGAATAAGTTTGAACGGGAGCTACGACTTGTGCGAAACCAAGACATCGTAACGTGGTTGTTGTGTATGGAGCTGTTTAATAAAAAGAAGATAAAGGAACTAAACGTCGAAAAAATATATTTAAAGAATATTAATACAAATACAACAAAAAAAGAAAAAAATACAGAAGAAAAGAACGGAGAAGAAAAGAATATAAAGGAAAAGAACAATATTCTGAATAGGATAATGCCAATGCGATTACCTATTAAAGTATATGGGAGAGAAAACTTCTCTAAGAACAAAAAGAAGAAGATAAGAAGGAATACTTTTTTTACCGTTTACATTGAAGAAAAAGGAACTAAACTCTTAAAACAAGGCAACTTCAAAGCTTTGGAAAGAGACCGCAGATTGGGTGGTCTATTCTCGTTCGTTAAAACTCCTTCTAAAGCAGAATCGAAGAGTAATACTATCAGTAAATTGCGTGTAGAATATGAACTCGGAGAGTATCAAAAAGCAAGAATAGAAATTATCAAAGATATGTTGGCGTTAGAAAAAACGCTGATAGACAAATACAATAGCTTGGACACCGACAACTTCAACAAAATGCTTACTGATTGGCTGGAACTCAAAGGCGAGCCAGACAAAGCAAGTTTCCAGAACGACGTAGACCTCCTTATTGCCGTACGGAATGCCTTTTCGCACAACCAATACCCAATGCGCAATAGAATAGCATTCGCAAACATTAATCCATTCAGCCTTTCTTCTGCTAATACTTCTGAAGAAAAGGGACTTGGTATTGCCAATCAGCTGAAGGATAAAACCCACAAAACGATAGAAAAAATAATAGAAATAGAAAAGCCAATAGAAACTAAAGAATAAGATTATGGACTGTACATCAATATTACAAGATATGATTATTGCTTTAATTACTTCCTTATTTAGCTCGGCAACTATCATTTTTGCAGGCTACCGAACGTATCGCAATGCTATCAAGAAGCTACGTGAAGAGAGTATTGAGAACATTAAACGTGCGCACTATGAAGCTATACTGAAGGCACACCAAAGCATTTATAAATTGCTTAGGTTTACCACAGACACAGAAAATGACGACTGCATACTGGTGTGGGAACAGCCTAAGGATGGCGGAGAGAAAACTTATTACTTCAGACAAGCCAATATACGCCAATTCTTCAAAGAGCTAACCGAAGAGGTATACAACAAAGGCAATGGCATCTATCTATCAAAAGAGGTTATGTCGCTGATATTTAAATATAGAACCCTTGTTCATAAACTTTTGCTTGCTGAAAAGAACAACCCTGATGAGAAGATAATGATACATAATCGGGAGGTTGTAAAGGAAATGATAGAAATTAACCAGAGCCTCTCAATACAAATCAGAAAAGATATAGATTTACAACAACGAAATTTATATAACCATAATAAGAAAGGAAAAAAATACTGGTGGAAAAGAAAGAAACAAAACATATAAGAATCAGACAGTTAGGTTAGGTGCGGTGGCATCTGCCTGCTGTTTGCAAGGTAAAAACAACGATTAATAATTTAAGTTTTTTATTTTCAAGTTGCATCTGCCTGCTGTTTGCAAGGTAAAAACAACTAAAAAACTTATCATACCACCTGCAAAAGGTTGCATCTGCCTGCTGTTTGCAAGGCACAAACAACATGACATTTTATATTTAAAAGTTCGTTTTGGTTGCATCTGCCTGCTATTTGCAAGGTAAAAACAACTGCACCCGCAAGTGTCGGTTCTGCAATACAGTTGCATCTGCCTGCTATTTGCAAGGTAAAAACAACCTCATAACCCATTTCTTGAGCATACTGTAAGTTGCATCTGCCTGCTGTTTGCAAGGTAAAAACAACACCTAAGACGGTGCAATAGCTACCGATTGGTTGCATCTGCCTGCTGTTTGCAAGGTAAAAACAACTCTGAGTAAGAATAACTCTCTATCGGTTAAGTTGCATCTGCCTGCTGTTTGCAAGGTAAAAACAACTTCAACGCTTTTTTTTAGTTGTTCTTTTGTGTTGCATCTGCCTGCTGTTTGCAAGGTAAAAACAACGAGCTTTTGAAAAGAGAGTTACGCTTCTTTGTTGCATCTGCCTGCTGTTTGCAAGGTAAAAACAACGCCATTGTGTTTGATTTCAAAATTGGCTGCGTTGCATCTGCCTGCTGTTTGCAAGGTAAAAACAACATATACCTTGAATAATTCTACCTGAGTAAGTTGCATCTGCCTGCTGTTTGCAAGGTAAAAACAACGGTGTAATATATTAATGCTAACGCCGCCACGTTGCATCTGCCTGCTGTTTGCAAGGCACAAACAACTTATTAACAAGCAAGGGAATGGAACTGAGGGAAGTAAAAATGAAAGGGGGAACACGCCTTTTAAGGGGTGAAAAAAGGCGAGAAAGGTGTAAATATTTTTCACAAGCAAAACTATTGCGTAACTATCTCGTTATCAGCACATTGTAAAACCTATTGTTTTGCATTGCGAAAGCGTAGGTTTTACACGGTAAAAGCGGCTCTTTTGCGTTGCAAAAGAGCCGCTTTTGGAATGTAAAATCGAAATTATGGTTTTTCTATGGAATTATCTTTACAAAATAGGAGTGGTTTTACGTCGTGGAAAGTGTAGAGGTTGTGGCGTGGATTCGGACGGCAGCACAAGGGCGGCTTTGCCGATAGTGCGACATCGGCAAGGGTGGTTGGGGCTTTTGCATCGGCTCGATGCGGTGGCTCGTTCGGTTCTGTTGGCTTCGGTTGATGTGCAGCGACGACAGGAAAGCCGCTGTACAGAGCAAGATAAGATGTTTTCTCATATCGTTATCAGTTGTTTTGAGTTGGCGTGTTGTGCGGAGTGGGTGCTGCAACGTGCCGCAAATGGGAGGCAGCCCAGTATTGTTCCGCTGTGCAAAGATAGGCATTTTCGGCGAGTATGGGGTAGCTGGGAGGGGGAAATATGGGTGCGGGGGTGGCGGGGTTGGTGGTTTTAGGGGTTCTAGGGGTAGTAGATGTTCTAGGGAGAAACCCTTTAAACTATTGCCAGCTGCCTAAAACAAATGACCTTTAACTATGGCAGTTTCGCCATAATTAAAGGTCAATCGCAGTGTAATATGTTCCTTAGAACAGGGGTTCTTTACTTCATCTTATTTGTTGATGAGAATCTTTTGGGTGAATCTTTGATTATTATATTCAACCAATACGATGTAGATGCCCGAAGAAATGTTGCCTAACGGAATAATGCCCTTGGCACTCTTGGCTACAAAATGCCCATCGACAGAGTAGAGGCGCAGCGTTCCTTCAGCATTCAACCTTATTGCAGACTTGTCTACCGATAAGACAGACTTGTTTACCAACGGTGCTATTCCATTGGTTAAGTCGAGTATGTACGGTGTAGAAGCAAAAGATTCTCTTCCGTCATTGTAGTATGCCACGACGGTATATTCAGCCTTGTCGAGTGGTTGCTTGTCGATATAGCGTGTTACTTCGAAAGGAATGCAGACGTTGTTCAGCTGCACACCGTTGCGGAAAACGTTGTAACCGATGAGGGTATTGTCCTCTTCTGCGACAGCATCGTTAGGCTGGTCGGTTATGTTGCCTGTAATTCGCCAGCAGCAAGAGCCCATCTGTGGGTCGTCTTCGTAGAAGTCGCGCACGGTTTTCCAAGTCTTTCCGTTGTCTTCAGAGTAGAGGTCGCTCTTTCCAGTTACGCTCGATTTAGAGCTTTCGTAGGTCAGAGGAATCTGCTCGGCGTCGTAATCGTGAATCTTAATGCCCACAATCAGTTCCTTTCCGCTGTCAATCTTGATGGGCTGATTGAGCTTTTGGGTTGTATTCTCGTTGTACTTGATGTTCTCTATCTCCTGTTCGCAGATGAGTTTTCCGTCTTCGAACACCACAACAGCTGCGTGAATGCCCTTATCGCCGCTTGCATCGTCGTAGTAGTTGATGTAGCTTGTTACCGAAGTAAGGTACTTGCCGTGGTATGGCGCAAGCTCGCCTTGCATGAATTTGTTTGCTCCGATGAGTTCCTTTCCTTCATTACCGAGTGTGTAGCCTGGCGATTCTGGGTCGGAAAGATAGTTGAGCGAGTAGCCGTTTCGGCTGTTCTTCCACATCAGGAAGAGTTCGTTGTTCATCACTTTGCCTGTGAATCCCTTTGGTGCATCGACGTTGTCGCCACTGCCTATCATAATGTTGTCAAGGTAGAAATAGTATGACACTGCGCCCTTTCCGTGCTTGCGGAACCTTACTTGGAATACTTTGCCAGCAACGTGCTTCGTTAAATCGACCGTCAAGATGCCTTCCAAGTTCGGCAGTTCCTTCACTGTCCATTCCTTGGCTACGCTCCACGACTTTCCGCCATCTACGGTATATTCCACGCTGAGTGTGTCTTTGGTTAAATCAACCTCACCGCCTCCCTGTGCAGGTTCTTGGTTGCAAAGTATCAAGAACGAACATTTCACCTTGTTTATCTTGGTTGCATCGAGCGGACGACTTATCACACTTGACGAGTAAGGCTTGAATGTGCACACTCCGGTAGACAGTCCGATTGAGGCGTCGTGTCCTACTTGGGCTGCCACCAACCACTCTGTATCGGCATCGTCGCCGTAATCCTTGCTCTTCGTCCAATAGTTAGTATTCAGCGAACCCTTCTCGAAATTTTCGAAAAGTGGGAACGAATAGTCGTCAGGAACGGCAATTACTTCAGGATTAGAGCGTGGCGAAAGCATCTCTTTTCCTTGTTTGTCAGTGTATATCGCTTCGATTGCAAACTTACGGTAGCCTGCATAGACATCTTTCAGCGCAAATGTCATCTCGTCTTGCAATTCCTTCAAGATTGCAACCTTTTTACCATCACAGTACACATTGTAGCCTTTCAGCGTCAATGAATTGTAAGTTGCCTTGTCTATCTTCCACGAAAGCTGAATTTGGTGTAACCCTGTTGAACCTCCATTTGGTTTATTGGGGGTGGCAGGAATTTCCACATCTCGCTTGGTTACATTCAATACCCATGCCTTAGGAATTTGCCCAAACGCAATATTAGTGTCTCTATTGCCAGTAACAACATTTCCGTTTGCCGACACTGCAGACGGGAATGCCTGTGCTTTGTCTTCATAATTCAATGGGAAAGGTATGGTAAGTTGAGGATTGAACAAATATAGATAATAGGTGAAATCGAAAATTCGGTCTGAAGAATATTGATACCAGAAACTTCTGTATGAAACTTCGCCCATACCAGCCGTGCTGTAAGTTATTGCACCGAACACGTCGCCATTATCAGCAACCGTAGGTATGCGCATTGTTTCGTTTCTCTCAAAGGTGGGCAATACGCGGTATGTGCCTTTCTCTACATCGAAAAGTCGGTAGTCGGAACGGCTTGAAAGCGAGAAGATGAAGTACTTGCCATTGGGGCTCATATCAATCATACGCATCTGTTTCATCTTCGCCAGCTCGGCATCTTCGTTCGTGCAGTTCACAGTATAGCATTTTCCGTCTATCCAATAACACGCAATTGCTCTACCTCCTTCTATTGCCAATCCCACAATGGTGCGTCCGTCAGACGACACATTGATTGCAAGACCGTATTTATAGCTCTCGGGCAAGGGCAGTTGCTCCATTTTCCACTCGTTGTTTGCACCACGAGTCCACTTGCAAGGATAGCTGAATGCGAAATTAGAACATTTGCAATAGCCTGCAACGACTTTTCCATCGTTCGACAGTGCTGCTGCGAAGGTTCCGTCTTCGTGCTGCTTTATTTTCGTCATATCCAGATTTCCATAAGGGAGTTTCACAACTTCCCCATTCTCAAATATAGCTGCAATGTTGGTAGGAGCACTTGTTCCGTAGAATTCTATAATGTGGTCTAAGTCCTTAACCGAGCCACACAGCGTGCCTGCATCGTTCACATCTCTGAACAAACCGCAGGTTTTCCAATGCTCAGGGTCGTCGGCTGTTACCCATTGGAGGCTTCCGCTGCCGACATCGTACACGAAGCTCTCTGTTCCAACTCCTGATTGGACTTTAGTTGGATTGTATCCCACAAGATACTTACCATTTGGCGATATTGCCAAAGAATAGGTGTTTACATCTAAAACTTTCACTTCGTCTGCCTGCATACCACAGAAGAAGAACAGAAATAGAACCAACAAATAATGCTTTTTCATAATAATGATGTTTTTAGTTCTTTAATTTAGCAGTTTTATAACTCTTAAAAAAAGTAAGCAATAAAATGGTAAAAAGGTTACTTAGTGCTTACGCATATCAACATTTCGTTTACTTCCGCACTGCTTAAAACGCAAATAAGTGAATTTTTGACACTTCGCAAAGATAAGTATATTTTTTGAAAAAACATTCTTTTTGGCAGATTTTATTTTACAAAAAATGTTTATTCATATTGTCAGACGCTATGACGAGTATCCTATCAGTACGTCGGACGTAGCTCTAAACACAATGCAAAAGCACGCTATACGCACCATAAAGCAAACATTTTGCAAAGCAATAGAGATAGCCATACAGCAACATTGGCTATCCTTGAATTAAGGAAGAAGCAAGCTAAAAATATGTAAAGAAATTTTACAAGTGAAAGTTTTGCATAACCAACTATGTATCAACACTTTACAAAACCTATTGTTTTGCGTTGCAAAAGCGTAGGTTTTGCACGGTAAAAGCGGCTGTTTTGCATCGCAAAACCTACGCTTTCGCAATGCCAAATCGAAATTGCCGTTTTTCTTCAGAATAATCTTTACAAAACGGAGGTGGTTTTCTTTTAAAACCGTCCTATCTATGCTGCTGATAAAACCTATGGCAGGGTTTGCTAAAAATCGGTTAATCGATGTCTTTAGCAAATATAGAAGCCGTTTCTATGCAAAACTTTATTGCCATTTGCCACAAACAAAAATAATTCCATACCTTTGTATTCGGTTAGCCGAAATAAGATTATATTGAAAAATAAATAATAGAAAAATGGTGAAAATCAATGTACAGAATACTGCTGTAAATATTGTCAGACACAACGATGAAGACTATATCAGCCTGACGGATATGGCTCGAAGCCAAATGCAAGAACATATTATCTTCCGTTGGCTAAGCCTCAAAGGCACCATTGAATACTTAGGCGAATGGGAAATGTTGTATAACCCAGACTTTAATTGTACCGAATTCGGTACAATTAGAGATGCTGCAGGAAGCAACAATTTTGTGCTTTCGGTAAAGACTTGGATAGAACATACCCACGCTATCGGCATTTATTCCAAGGCTGGGCGATATGGCGGAACGTACGCGCATCGCGATATAGCATATCATTTTGGAATGTGGCTTTCACCTAAATTTCAGCTACTGCTTGTTAAAGAGTATCAGCGACTAAAGGAAGAAGAGCAAAAAATGCTTGGTTGGTCGGCTAAACGCGAATTGTCAAAGATAAATTATCGTATTCATACCGACGCCATTAAACGAAATATTATTCCTGAAGAAGTAACACCACAACAGGCAAATGCTATATATGCCAATGAGGCTGACGTGCTGAATGTTGCTATGTTCGGTATGACAGCCAAACAATGGCGTGAAGAAAATGCAGGCAAGAAAGGAAACATACGCGACTATGCAACCATAAACGAACTGATATGTCTTTCCAATATGGAAAATCTAAATGCGGTATTCATTGAACAGGGCGTACCACAAAGCGAGCGTCTGCTCAAATTGAATAAGATTGCCATACAGCAAATGGTTGTTCTTGAAAACGAAAATCATCGCAATCTACTAAAGTAATCAAAGAAATAATAAAGTGCTGAATACTTTTTAAAACAACCACGCCTATAAAACATATTCTTAAAACCTACGAAAGAAATAGCCCAAAAAGCAACAGTCCCACAATCTTTACGGATTGTGGGACTGTTTATATGCAGTTATTGCACTGCTTTTATGCTGCTTACTGGTGCTGCTCGCGCAACAAGTCGTTTACGGTCTTTACTGGATTGAAAGTGATTGCGGGCACTTCTACGAACACAGTGTTCCAATTGCTCATTGCTCCGTTCCAAAGACCAGGGAGTTCCAATGCTTTCAGCTCTTTTCCGTTCTTCGACTTGCTGCTGATGAAACCTGTGGCAGGGTCTACGAACTGTGGCAAATCGAACGGTTTTCCTGCATAGTCCTTCGTGGCGCAAACCAAGTCTACGGGGTTGAAGTGGGTTCCCTCCTTGAACATTCTTACCGATTCGGCGTCGTTGCTGTCTATCTGCGAACTTTCAAGTATCTGCAAACTGATGGTGTTATCGGCATTGTAGGCATAGAACGGACCGCCACCGGGCTCGCCGCTGTTCCTTACCATTCCGCAAACACGCATAGGACGGTTGAACTTTTCGAGCAGGTAGGCTGCCAATTCATCGTTGTTCAGCTGGTCGATGTCCTTGCGGCGGCAGTGCAAATCGTTCTCCAAGAAGTTCTTCATACACTGCAGGTCGGCTGGCGTATAGTCGGCAGCCTTCAGTTTCCTGACGTATTCGAAAGTCTTTTCCTGCAACGTTACCAATACGCCTGCTATTACCTTCTTCCACGTTACGGTTTCAGGTTTCAGTCGGTCGGGCGTTACGTTGTCGATATTCTTGATGAATACCACGTCGGCATCTATGTCGTTAAGATTCTGAATGAGCGCACCGTGCCCACCGGGGCGGAACAAAAGCGAGCCGTCGTCGTTGCGGAAAGGCGTATTGTCGGGGTTTGCACCTACGGTATCGGTGCTTGGCTTCTGCTCGGAGAAGGTTATGGAGAAGTGGGTGCGGTGGTTTTCCTCGTACATAGGTTGCTTTTGGGCAGCCTTTGCCTTGAAAAGTTCGAGGTGTTCGTGCGATACCGTGAAGTGAACGTGTGCCTCTGCGCCGCACGATGCGTATTGGGCAGCCTCAACAAGGTGTTCTTCCATTGCCGTGCGTTCGCCTTCGGCATACTTGTGGAATAGCAGTAAGCCCTTCGGCAACTGCCCGTAGTCAAGTCCATCGGTGTGCAAGAGTGTTGCAACAATGGCTTTATGGTTGCCTGCTTCCACGAGTTGCGCAATGTCTTTTCCGTGTGTAGCCTTGCACTTTTCGTTCAGTTCGTTGTAGAAAGCGAAGTGTTTCAGATTGTCGAAAAAGAATTTTTCAAAGTCGGTCGTAGGCACTTCATACGCTGCTTCGAGGAATGCGAAAAGGTCTTTGAACATTCTGCTGGCTGCTCCGGAGGCAGGAACAAACTTCACGACCTTGTGTTTTTCGGCTTTGTAACTGTCCCAAGCTGTTGTAAATTCCTTTACTTCGTTTTCCTTTAAACGCACAACGCCATTGCCAACTGTGGCTGCGCTCTCTATTTTAAGGAAAGGAAAACCGTTTTTAAAGTCGGCAAGTTGCTTTTCAAAGTCGGAAAGCGTGATGCCTTTTGAGTTCAATAATAGTTCGTCTTGCTTTGTTAACATAACAGTATAAGTTTTTATGTACTAAGATGCAGCAACGAAACAGGGGTGCCGCAATTGTTGTCTCTTTCGCAAATTTACTTACTTTTTCTTAATTTAGAGAACAATTTGGCATTTTTTTGTACCTTTGTATTGTATTATTAAAGGCAACGAATATGATTTTCACAGACGACGAACTAAAAAGCTTTCACGCTCTTACCGAGGAATTGAACGAAGAGTTGGCGAACGACATAACAGAACAAGACAAGGAAAAGCTGGCTTCCTACATTAAGCTAATGGAAGAAAAGGGAGCTATGGAACGCAATGTCTTCGGTCTGAGCGAGTTGCTTTGTGCCATGCAGACATCACTGATAGCTGTCCGCAACATCGGCTTGAAGCGCGATTCGGTACTTGCCACCGTGCTCTATGCAGGCTTTGAGAATGGCGCATTGGAGATAAAGCAAATAGAAACCGACTTCGGAAGGAGTGTCGCGCAGATTATTCAAGGTTTGGCACGCATTCAGAATCTGTATAAAAAGAATCCTATCATCGAGAGCGAGAACTTCCGCAATCTCTTGCTTTCGTTTGCAGAAGACATGCGCGTCATACTTATTATGATTGCCGACCGCGTGAATCTAATGCGACAAATACGCGACACCGACAACAAAGAGGCACAACGACAGGTCGCAGAGGAGGCAAACTATCTGTATGCACCGCTCGCCCACAAGTTAGGACTCTATCAGCTGAAGAGCGAACTCGAAGATTTGTCGCTGAAATACTTGGAACACGATGCCTATTACCACATAAAAGAGAAACTGAATGAAACGAAAAAGGCACGCGATGCCTACATAAAGGAGTTCATAGAACCTGTCAGCAAGGAGCTTCAGAATGCAGGATTGCGCTTTCATATAAAGGGCAGGACGAAGTCGATACACTCCATCTGGCAGAAAATGAAGAAGCAGAAGTGTGCGTTTGAGGGCATATACGACCTCTTTGCCATAAGAATCATCTTGGATTCGCCTACCCAAAAGGAGAAAATGCAGTGCTGGCAGGCGTACTCTATCGTAACCGATATGTATCAACCCAACCCCAAACGCTTGCGCGATTGGATATCTGTGCCCAAATCGAACGGCTACGAGTGTCTGCACATTACGGTTTTAGGTCCTAATACCAAATGGGTGGAGGTGCAAATACGCACCGAACGTATGGACGAAGTTGCCGAACACGGCTTGGCAGCGCACTGGCGATACAAGGGAATACAAGCAGAAGAAGGAATGGACACGTGGTTGGCGTCTATCAGAACGGCGTTGGAGGCAGGCGACAACTTGGAAGTGATGACGCAGTTCAAGCGCGACCTGTACGACAAAGAGATTTACGTGTTCACACCGAAAGGCGATTTGCTGAAGTTTCCTAAAGGTGCCACCTTGTTGGACTTTGCCTATCACATTCATTCAAAGATTGGAAACCAATGCGTTGGTGGAAAGATAAACGGCAAGAATGCCTCTATAAGAACCGAACTGCACAGCGGCGACACCGTGGAAGTAACGACGTCAGCCACGCAAAAGCCGAAACAAGAATGGCTGAACATAGCAAAATCGGCTCGTGCAAAGTCGAAAATACGCCTTGCATTGAAGGAAACGCAGGTGAAAGAAGGTGTATATGCAAAGGAAATGCTCGAAAGAAGGTTCAAGAACAAGAAGATTGAAATAGAGGAACAAACGCTTTTCCACCTTATAAAGCATCTTGGCTTCAAGGAAATTACGGAGTTCTACAAGCAAATAGCCGACGAAAAGCTCGATGTAAACAACGTGATAGAAACGTATCAGCAGCTCTACAATCAGACGCACAATCAGAATACGCAGAAAGAAACCGAAAGTGCTGAGAAATTCGAGCTTGCCGATGAAACGGCAGAACTGCTGAAGAACAACGAAGACGTGCTCGTAATAGACCAGAATTTAAAGGGCATCGACTTCTCGTTATCGAAGTGTTGCAACCCTATTTATGGCGACCCCATCTTCGGATTCGTTACCGTGAACGGCGGAATAAAGATACACCGAGAGGACTGTCCCAACGCTCCCGAACTGCGCAAACGCTTCGGCTACCGTGTAGTGAAAGCCAAATGGAGCGGCAAAGGCGGGGCAAATTACAGCATAACGCTGCGCATCATTGGGCACGACGATATTGGAATAGTGAACAATATTACCAATGTGATGTCGAAAGAAGAGAAGGTTGTGATGCGTTCCATCAACATTGACTCGCACGACGGTCTGTTTTCGGGAAACCTCGTTGTGCTGATTGAAGACACATCGAAGCTGAACGCCCTCATAAAGAAGCTGAAAAACATAAGGGGAGTAAAACAAATAACAAGACTATAACGTCGTTATAATCCTGCCACTCCTATTTTATAAACTTATAAACGCCACCTTGTTGCTCTCAGCAAGGTGGCGTTTACGTTTCCGTTCCTATTATATATAAGGTGCCCGACCGAGCAAACAGTCTTAAAAACCTTTCATTTCTTCGTCAAGCAACCTTATGCCTTTCTCGGTGCATATACCTCTTATATACAGCAAGACAACAGTTCTGAATATCTCCTTGATGTTGTATTTGTTGTAGAGGTTGTTGCTCATAATGTAGTGTGCCGAAGCATCGGCAAGCGTGTTCATTATCTCTATGTTTATATCGGGCAGGAAACACCCCTCACTGATGCCACGCTCTATGAACGCCACCACTTGTTTACGCTTGCGTTTCCGCTTGTTCTGAATGTACTCCATTAACTTTGGATACTTCCCAATGTCCTCCAAGAAAACAGGATTCACCCTACTGAACTCTTCAGTTTGCAGCTTAAACACGTGTATTATGATGTTGATGACATTGACTCCGGGCTTGTCGAACTCCTCAAGTTTCTCCAAACCACGCTTGTCGTTCAGCACAACAACCTCATAAAGCAAGTCTTCCTTGTTCTGATATATTTCGTAAAGCGTTCGCTTTGATATTTTCAGACGTGCTGCAATATCGTCCATCTTTACCTTACGAATGCCATATTGGAAAAACATTGTAGTGGCTAACTCAAGTATTTTCGCCTTCACTTCTTTCTTGTAATCGTTCTCTATAACCATAGGTGAAGTATTTTATTTATTCGCAAAATTACAAAAATAATATCATTAACACAATCCTTTTGTTGTTTTTATTTAGTAACTTTGCATCTCTACATAGTTTTGTGCAGTGAATTAAAGTCAGTATTAAACTCGTATTATGGTAAAAATAACAAAAGAGGCGGCTCTCGAATATCACCAGAATGGCCGCCCAGGAAAGATAGAAGTAATTCCAACAAAATCATATAGCACACAAACCGACTTGAGTCTTGCCTATTCTCCAGGCGTTGCATATCCTTGTTTGGAAATCCAAGAAAACCCCGACAATGCTTACAAGTACACCGACAAGGGAAACCTTGTAGCCGTTATAACGAACGGAACAGCCGTTCTCGGACTTGGCAACATCGGTGCGATGAGCGGTAAGCCTGTGATGGAGGGCAAAGGACTGCTGTTCAAGATTTACGGTGGCATAGATGTGTTCGATATAGAGATAGACGAAACCGACCCCGACAAGTTCTGCGAAGCGGTCGAAAAGATAGCTCCGACATTTGGTGGCATTAACCTTGAGGACATCAAGGCTCCCGAATGTTTCGCAATAGAAGAACGCCTAAAGCGCACGTTGGACATTCCCGTGATGCACGACGACCAGCACGGCACAGCCATCATATCTTCGGCAGGTCTTAAAAATGCGCTTGAAGTGGCTGGAAAAGACATCGCAAAGGTGCAACTGGTGGTGAACGGCGCAGGCGCAGCTGCCATTTCGTGCACGAAACTGTATATGGCGTTGGGCTTGAAGAAGGAAAACATACTGATGTTGGACTCTCACGGCGTCATTACAACCGACCGTCCGAACCTCACGGAGCAAAAGAAACTCTTCGCAACCGACCGCAAGGACGTGCACACATTGGAGGAAGCGATGAAGGGTGCCGATGTTTTCGTGGGACTATCAAAGGGCAACATTCTCTCGAAAGAGATGATTCAGTCGATGAACGACAACCCTATCGTGTTCGCATTGGCAAATCCAGTACCCGAAATATCGTACGAAGACGCAATGGTAGCACGCCCCGACGTGCTTATGGCTACTGGTCGCTCGGACTATCCGAACCAAATCAACAACGTCATAGGCTTCCCCTACATCTTCCGCGGTGCGCTCGACGTACACGCAAAAGCCATCAACGAGGAAATGAAACTCGCAGCCGTGCACGCCATAGCCGAACTGGCAAAGCAGCCCGTGCCCGACATTGTAAACGAGGTTTACCACGTGAACGACCTTACCTTCGGACAGAAATACTTCATTCCGAAGCCCGTAGACCCACGACTGATAACCGTTGTCAGCGCAGCAGTGGCGAAAGCGGCTATCGACAGCGGCGTGGCAAGAAGACAGATAGAGGACTTCGAGGCATACAAAGACAAGCTGATGCAGCTGCTCGGACAAGAAACGAAATTCACACGCTACCTGCACGCCACCGCAGCACAGCACCCACAGCGTGTCGTATTTGCCGAAGGAGTGCACCAAAATATGCTCAAGGCTGCCGTGCAAGCCAAGCAAGAGGGCATCTGCCAACCCATATTGCTGGGGCACCCCGACCGTATAAAGCGTGTAGCCAACCGTCTGAAGCTCGACCTGACAGGCATAGAGCTCATTGATATGCGTGCCGACAAAGAGCAGGGACGCAGAGCCACATACGCCAAACACCTTGCGGAAAAGCGTGCACGCGAGGGCTACACCTTCGACGAGGCTTACGACAAGATGTACGAACGCAACTATTTCGGTATGTCGATGGTTGAAAACGGCGATGCCGACGCCATGATAACAGGACTGTACACCAAATACAGCGACACCATTAAAATGGCGAAAGACGTTATCGGCATTCGTCCCGAATACAAACACTTCGGCACAATGCACATATTGAATACCAAACGAGGCATCTACTACATTGCCGACACGCTGATAAACCGTATGCCAAACACCGAAACGCTTGTCGATATAACACGGCTCGCCCACCATTCCGTGAAGTTCTTCAACGACAATCCCGTTATGGCAATGGTGTCGTTCTCCAACTTTGGCAGCGACGAAGGCGGCTCACCACAGCAGGTTCGCGAGGCGTTGGCTATGACACAGGAAGCCCACCCCGATTGGCTGATAGACGGAGAAATGCAGATAAACTTTGCGTTGGACAAGAAGTTGCGCGACGAGAAGTACCCCTTCACACGCTTGAAAGGCAAAGACGTGAACACGCTCATATTCCCGAACCTTGCCTCTGCCAACAGTGCATACAAGCTGCTGCAAGGCTTCAGTCCCGAAACAGAGGTGATAGGTCCTATCCAAATGGGACTGAACAAGCCTATCCACTTCACCGACTTCGAATGTTCTGTACGCGACATCGTGAACATCACGGCAGTTGCAGCAATCGACGCCTATATAGAAAAGATAAAGAACAAGCTATAAGCAAGCACCAGAACTGCGTGCTTACCACACAAACGCTACCTTATTATAATACAAACGCCACCTTACTGCCCTCAGCAAGGTGGCGTTTACATTTATAACGAAGCAACAGTAACTTGAACTACCCTATCTGCCCTATCATCTTGCTGTGGCATTTACATTCACAACAAACCGATAGAAACCTATCGGAACCTATCCTCTTCCGAACAGAAAACCTCCTCGCCCACTCCCTCTATTCCGCTTCTATTCCTTGCTCAATATGCAGAAATAAGACTATAAAACTGTAAATATTTTTCACAAGCGTAACTATCGCATAACAACCTAATTATCAATACGTTGCAAAACCTATTGTTTTGCATTCCAAAAGCGGCTCTTTTGCACGGTAAAAGCGTAGGTTTTGCGTTGCAAAACAGCCGCTTTCGCAACGCCAAATCGAAATTACCGTTTTTCGTCAGAATTATCTTTACAAAACAACCGTACAAGCGTAACGATGCAAAAACAACAAAATCCCCTCACCCGACCAATTCCGAGTAAGGGGATTTCCGTTAGTTTCGTCTTCCCCGTGAGGGGAAAAAGGGCGCAATAATGTACGCCCTTACAAAACTGTTCTTATTGCTTTACTACCTTCTTGCCGTTTACAATGTACACGCCCTTTGGCAGTTTGTTCAGTTCAACAGAAAGACGGACACCGCTAAGGGTGTAGATACCCTGCTTTGCAGTGGCTGTGTCGGTTGTCAATGAGCCGATAGCTGTTGCACCGTTGGTTATCACCACCTTGCCCTTTACCAATGTTCCCTTGAGCGCAACGCCTTTCAGCGATTCGTCAAATTCAGCTACCACTGGTTCGGTAATGGCGCAACCCTCCATGGTGAGCATTGCCAAGTTACAGATTGAGCCCAAGTTTGTGCCCTCTGCACTTACCGTAGCTTTCTTGACAGTGAGCTTCTCTTCGTCCTTTCCACTGTTTCCAGAGATACCACAGTCCAATCCTTTCGCATTTACGGTGCAATCTTCAATGGTGAGAGCAGTACCAATAGCGTTGATAGCTGTTTGTTTGGTGCTCTCCACGTTGAGCGTACCACCACCTGCAATGGTCATTGGCTTTGAGAAGACGATAGCTGCCTCGCTGCCTTTCAGCGTGTTGTTGCCGACAACCTTGATTGTCAGACCGTCGATTACAGAGAAGATGGCATTCTTCTCTCCTACATTTATCGTAGCATTTTCGAGGGTGAGGGTCTTCGTTTCATCGTCGTACTTCACTGTTCCGTCCACGCCTTCAATCTCAGAAAGGTTGCCACAGTTCTTCTCGTTCACCTTTACGCCTGCAATCATAAGCTCGTATTCGGTTATAGGTGCTGGTGCAGGACCAATGACAACCTTGTCTTTTACCAACGCTCCGTTCAGTGCAACGCCGTGCAACGACTCGTTGAACGCTGCTCCCACAGGTTCGGTGATAACGCAACCTTCCATCGTGAGGGTAACAAAGTCGCATACAGAGCCTCCCTCTTTGCCTTCGGCAGTTACCTTGGCATTCTTGATGGTGAGCTGCTCGCTATTCTCTCCGTCATTTCCAGAGATGCCACAGGCTAATCCTTTCGCATTTATGGTGCAATCTTCGATAACAAGAGAAGTACCGACAGCGTAGATAGCAGTTTCTTTAGTGCTCTCTGCATTGAGCGTACCGCCGCCTGTAATGGTCATTGGCTTTTGGAAACCGATGGCTGTATTGGTGCCTTTCAGCGTGTTGTTACCAACAACCTTGAGTGTCAAACCGTCGATTACAGAGTAAATTGCATCCTCTTTTTCGATATTTATCGTAGCATCTTCGAGTGTTAGGGTCTTGGTTTCAGGGTCGTACTTCACGGTTCCCTTCACCCCTTCAATCTCAGAAAGGTTGCCACAGTTCTTATCGTTCACCTTTGTACCTGCAATAATGAGTTCGTATTCGGTAACAGGTGCCGAAGCTGGTGCGATAATTACCTTGTCTTTCACCAACGCTCCGTTCAGTGCAACGCCGTGCAAAGATTCGTCGAACGCTGCTCCAGCAGGCTCGATGATGGCACAGCCTTCCATAGCGAGCGATGCTATGTTGCCGATAGAGCCTTCACTTGTGCCCTCTGCGGTTATCTTGGCGTTCTTGACAGTGATGTCTTCGCCGTGATTACCGTCATATCCTCTAATGCCAAACTTTCCTCCCTTGACATTCAGAGTGCAGCCCTCGACGGTGAGCGTGTTGCCACTGGTGTTGATACCGCTTTCGTCGCTACCTACTATCTCGAGTGTTCCGTCGCCTATGATACTTGTTGGTCTTGAGAAGATAATTCCATAAGCCTGTGCAGTTATCTTGTTGGTGCCCAAGACTTTAATTTTCAGACCGTAGATGTCTGAAGATATGGCGTACATAATGTCGCCTTCTATCGTTGCGTCTTGCAGTGTTAGCGTTTTGGTTTTAGGTTCGTAGTTTACAGTTCCGCTTACGCCGTCAATCTCGGAGAGGTCTTTGCAGTTATCTGAAGTTACCACCTTGCCACCAACCGCAAGGTTGTACTCGATTTGCGCCTGCGTCGTGGTGGGCAGGGCAAACATTGCAATGAACAACGCCACGAACGTTGCGCAGCTGTTTCTTAATAAGTTTGTCATCATTGTTTTTACTTGTGCCTCCCTGTTGAAACTCTTTCAGAGCAACGCCGTGTCGGAGGCGCGGGCGTTTGAGAAGTTAAAATAAATTTCTACCTTATTTATTACAAGGTCATAATATTGATTTTTTTAGCGTATGCAAAGATAATGCCAACGAGAAACATAAGAATTCATTCTTAAATGTTCGAGTGCAGCTTATCTTATGCAAAGGTAATGCCAACGAGCAACATAAGAATTCATTCTTGAATGTTCGAGTGCAGCTTATCTTATGCAAAGATAACGCCAGCGAGCAACATAAGAATTTATTCTTGAATGTTCGAGTGCAGCTTATCTTATGCAAAGATAATGCCAACGAGTAACGTAAGAATTTATTCTTGAATGTTCGAGTGCAGCTTATCTTATGCAAAGGTAACGCTTTTATGCCATACGCTCAAATATTCCCTCAATGTTTTTCTTTTTCCTGCCAATAGTTGCTATATTGTGGTGTGTCTATTATGTGCTTATGTTGCAACCCCACATTCACGGCATTGCCAAGTAAGTGATAAAAAAATAGGAGCGTGAACATTTCACGCTCCCAACATATAGACTTTTAATGCTGCCTGTTATATGGAAAATAGATTATAAAAGTGTAAATATTTTTCACAGGCGTAACTATTGCATAACTATCTTGCTTTCAACGCTTTGCAAAACCTATTGTTTTGCATTCCAAAAGCGGCTGTTTTGCACGGTAAAAGCGTAGGTTTTGCGTTGCAAAACAGCCGCTTTCGCAGTGCCAAATCGAAATTACCGTTTTTCCTGCGAATTATATTTACAAAGCTAAGGGTGTTTTCGGGGGTTGTGCTAGAGATTCTAGAAAACTCTAGTTCTCCTAGGAATTCTATATAAATGCAAGGAAAAAGGGTTGCAAAGGAGAGGAAAAGGTGCTACCAAAGCAAACCAAGTGGTGCGCCCTACTCTATTTTAAAGATGTATATATCAGCCCAAATGGTAACATCTACCCGCACGGTGGTGTCGGGTTTGCGGAATTGCAGCACGTTCGTGGCTGCAGGACTGTTGCTCAGAATGAAACCTATGTTGCGCAGTTGCTGCGAAAAGCGGCGATAATAGGTCTTGTCCCAAAACACGACTTCGATGCCTGCGCCTTGCGTGTCGATGATTCCGAGCGAGGAAAGGTCGCCCTTTTGAAAGAGTTTATAGAGGGGTTCTGATGCTTCGTACTGCTCGTTGGGCTGCAAATGCCAGCCCCAAATGTGGCGTGGGTCGCTGTCGTCGAGGTACTTAGAGGCACGTATGCGGCGCAGACCGTAGCGGCGGAAGGGTGGCGTTGCGGGCTGCTTGCGTGTCTTTTGCAGCTGATATTGCAACAATTCTACTGCCGTTAATTGGACATAATTGCCATACTGGGCTTTCCCCAATATGGCAATTAAGAGTAATAGGAATGTGAAAAGGATTCGTTTCATTCTTTTTCGTTCCTCAAGAGGTGCGTTTTCTGGTCGTGGCAATGCTCAAACACGTTTGCCATTGCACAATCCGACTTGGCGAAAACGTTTGTTTTAGAGTTGCTCAATCTCTGCCAACCAGTTGGTGCTGTTGGCATCTGACGGCATGCGCCAATCGCCACGGGGCGACAGACTCACCGTTCCTACCTTCGGACCATCGGGCAGACACGAGCGTTTGAACTGATGTTTGAAGAAGCGACTTACGAAAGTGTAGAGCCATTTCTTTATTTCCTCGCCTGTGTACTTGCCTTCGAACGCCTTTCCTGCAAGGTAATAAATCTTCGATGGGTGGAAACCGTGGCGCAGGAAGTAGTAGAGGAAGAAGTCGTGCAACTCGTATGGGCCAACGATGTCTTCCGTCTTCTGCTGTATTTCGCCCTTTTCGTCGGCAGGAGTAAGCTCTGGCGAAATCGGTGTTGCCACGATGTCGTGCAGTGCTTCTGCCACTTTGGCGTTGTCGGAAAGGTCGGCAACGTAGGTAACGAGGTGGCGCACAAGTGTCTTGGGCACACTTCCGTTTACGGCATACATACTCATGTGGTCGCCGTTGTAGGTACACCAGCCGAGCGCAAGTTCGCTTAGGTCGCCCGTTCCGATAACCATTCCACCGTATTTGTTCGACAAATCCATCAAGATTTGTGTGCGTTCGCGTGCCTGTGCATTCTCGTAGGTAGAGTCGTGAACGTCTATATCGTGCCCTATATCCTTCAAATGCTGCACCACCGATGGCTCTATGCTTATCTCTTTTATCTCCACACCCAACTCTTCCATAAGTGCAATGGCATTTCTGTGTGTACGTTCTGACGTACCGAAGCCTGGCATCGTAACGCCGATAATGCCCTTGCGGTCGAACTTCAGCTTATCGAAAGCACGCACACAGACAAGCAATGCGAGTGTAGAATCGAGTCCGCCGCTCACGCCGATTACGATGGTCTTGCAGTTGGTGTGTAGCAATCGCCTTGCCAAGCCCGTTACCTGAATGTTGAAAACCTCCTCGCAGGCAGCCTCCATATCCTCGCTTTGAATGAAAGGCTGTGGATTTATCCTGCGTGTAAGGGTGAATTCGCGTTCCGTATTCTCCTTTGGCAAACAGTTTACGTAGGTCTTTTCGGGCAGCACACCGCCGATTGGGTCTACATACATATCCTTCTGTGCATTCGCAAAGGTGGTGTTCGAGCGACGCTCTGAGCGCAGTTTCTCTATGTCAATCTCGCCTATGATGAGTTGTGGGTCGAGCGAGAAGCGTTCAGCCTCGGCTATCTGGGTTCCGTTTTCGTATATGAAGGCATTGCCACCGAACACTACATCTTGCGAGCTTTCGCCGAAACCGCAGCTGCTATACACATACGCCGAGATGGTACGGGCACTCTGCTGTGCCAGCAAAGCCTCGAGATAGCGGTGCTTACCAATCTGTTCGGTACTTGCCGAAAGGTTGAACATAATCTCTACGCCTGCCAATGTGAGTGCATTGCTTGGCGGAATGGGTGCCCAGATGTCCTCGCAGATTTCGATTCCGAACTTCACTCCGTCGGCTGTACGGAATATCTGACGTGCTGGCGTAACCAATACGGTCTGACCAGCGTAGTGTATTTGTGTTGGACAAAGGTCGCGTGCCGATGCAAACCAACGCTTTTCGTAGAACTCTGCATAGTTCGGCAGATAGGTCTTGGGCACGATTCCGATGATTTTTCCGTGCTGAACCACGGCAGCACAGTTTAGCAACAATGGACCGACGCACACAGGAATGCCGACAATGGCAATGATGTCGAGCTGGCGTGTGAAGTCGAGCAACATCATCATAGCGTGCTCCGAGTCGTCGAGCAACAATTGTTGGCGGAACAAGTCCTGACACGTATAGCCCGTAATACAGAACTCTGGGAAGACGATTATCTCAACCCCCTGCCCCTCAGCCATCACAATTTGCTTTTCAATAGCTTCAAGATTAAACTTAGTGTCTGCAATCCTTACTTCAGGTATTGCCGTAGCCACTTTGATAAATCCGTATTTCATTCTTAAAAATCTATATTAGGTTATTATTGTTACTTGCGTTGCGCCGTAGCCGTATTCGCGGAACGACGCGTCTTGGAACTGGTATTTCTTGTACCGATAGTTCAGTTCGCGGAGTATGGCACGGCGCAGAACGCCTTCGCCTTTACCGTGAATAAAGACTATTTTCTGCTGGTTCTTGTTCTTATACTGTTCCAAAGTGGCGTGGAAAATTCCCATCTGATATTCCAAGATATCGCCCGCCGACATACCTGCGGTGGTTTCCAACACCTCTTCAGCATGCAAATCTACAACAATTTTATCGTTTTTAAGAATTTGTTTGGAATGTTTTGCCTTACTTTGGTTGTTTTCGTACCTCCGTTCCAATGATTTTCGGGCTGGCTGTGGTTGTGGTACCACATTTTTGGTGTTGCTGCCCTGCAGTTTCTTGGGCAGTTCCAACTTCGGCTCGATGTGTGTTTCCTCCACCTTTGCTTTCTCGGTAATGGCGTAAAGCAGTGCGGGCGAGTCGAAGAAATCGTTCTCACGGAAAGTGTTCAGCTTATAAAACTTCGTGGCATCGATGCGGATTCGCGTGTCGAGTGCGGGCTTCCGCTCGAACGGTTTGTCGGCTTTGTAGGCAAAAAGCTGCACGCACGTTTCGGTAAGGTCGTTCAAATCGGTGTAGGCAAACTGCTCCATAAACACCTTCGTGTTGGGTTCTATCTCGCCTACCGACTTGCAACGCCACTCTTTTCCGTTGCCCACCATATATATATAATGTATATAATAGTTGCTGTCGTTCACCATATACGATTCAAAATCGGTGTTGTTCAGTTCCCGGAGCTTTGTCGGAACAAACGCCAAATATGCCGTGAGCGTGTTGCCACCCTCTCGTTCGCGTGGCTGCGGAATGAAATTGTCTGCTGGGTCGTAGTCTGGCTCTTCCACTTCGTCCCACTTCTCGTCGACTACCGTATCGGCGTGGTCGCTCAGTCGGGCTTTTATCGACTTCGATTTGCCTTCTTCCTGTTCCTGCTTTGTCTGCTCCAAGCTTTTTATCTTGGCTTCCGACATATCGTCGTTGCCCACCAACACCACGTCGTTGATGGGCGTAGGAATTTCAAAACCGTCTTCGTCTTCCACCAAAACTATCTTGTTGCCTTGGAAACCAGAGATGGTGCCACCTCCAACTTCGCTCAAAAATCTAACCTTATCGCCTATTTTCATTTTCTTTATCTTTTACTTCGATTGCTGTAATAAATGTTTACAAAAAACCATAATTTCGCTATCGCATTTCAAAAGCGTAGGTTTTGCACGGTAAAAGCGGCTGTTTTGCCTTGCAAAACCTACGCTTTCGCATTGCAAAACAACCGCTTTTACAACGCCTTTGTAAACATCTGATTGACAGATAATTATCTTTTCGTATCCTTGTAATGTTTTTTTACTGACTCTGTATTGTATTTTTGCCCTTTTTCTGTTGTTTCTATCCGCAGACAAAGCTACGGTATGAGCAGACTGCTGTCGCCATAACTCAAGAAGCGGAAGTTGTTTGCGAGGGCATAGTCGTACACTTTGTGCCAATCGCCTTTGAGGAATGCGCTCACAAGAAGCAGGAGCGTAGACTGCGGTTGGTGGAAGTTGGTTACGAGCATCTTCACTATCTTGTAGTTAAAGCCTGGCGCAATGATGATTTGCGTGCTGGAATGGAGAGCCGACAAGTCATTGCTGTCCAAGTAGGCAAGCAGATTTTGCAATGCTCGTTCTACAGTTACGGCAGTGCCATTCACGATGACGAGCCCATCGGCATTGTGTTCCTGCTCGTAAGGTTCCCATTGGCAAACATGCAGTTCGTCTTCCGCAGCCTGCGGATTGCGCTCCAACTTCACGCCCATATAGTAAAGACTTTCGAGCGTGCGCACGCTGGTTGTGCCCACGGCGATGGCAGAACAGCCGTGCGAAAGCAGGTTTTCGAGGGTGTGGCGATGCACCACCACGTATTCGGTGTGCATGTTGTGCCCTTCTATCTCGGTGCTCTTTACGGGCTTGAAGGTGCCTGCGCCGACGTGAAGGGTGAGTTCGTCGCGGACGATGCCTGCCTCGTCGAGTGCTGCCAACACCTTGTTAGTGAAGTGCAGACCTGCCGTAGGTGCTGCCACCGAGCCTTTTATCTTTGAATAAACGGTCTGATAGGTCTGCTTGTCGCTCTCTTGGGTGTTGCGGTTCAGGTAGGGCGGTATGGGCAACTCGCCCACTGCTTCGAGTATTTCGGCAAACGACACCTTGCTGTTGTCCCACGCAAAGTCTACCCAATGGTTGGTTCCGCCCGCTGCTGCCGCATTCGCCTTCGTGCGGTCTACGGTGGCTGTGAGTTCCAGCGTGTTGCCGTTGATTTCAAACGAACGTTTCAGCGTGCCCTCTTTCCACTTCTTCAGGTTACCTATCATACAGAGCCACGAGCACCGTGCATTGGTCTGGAACATCAGTTCGTAGTCGGTAGGCTGTGCAGGTTCCATAAGGAATATCTCGATGAGCGCACCTGTTTCCTTGCGGAAGTGCATACGTGCCTGTATCACCCTTGTATTGTTGAACACCATAAGCGCACCTTTGGGCAGGTGGGTGGGCAGGTTGCAGAACACGTCCTCGCCCACTTCGCCATGCTTGTAGAGCAACAGTTTGCTGTGGTCGCGCTGTGCGAGTGGGAACTTTGCGATGCGTTCGTCGGGCAGCGGATAGTCGTAATCCGATATTTTAATATGTCTTGTTTTTTCTAACATGTTGTTGGGGGTTATAATCCTGCTTCTATCACACCACGCACGACGCAGTAAATGCAGGTTAAAACGATTGTTGCAAGCACAACATCTATATCTTTCAGACTGTAACCCGTCTGTGTGTATTGGTCTGTAACATAGGGCGATATGGGCGCAACACGCCTTGTTATCTTGCTGTAGCCGAAGTAGCACAGCGAAGCGATGGTTATTCCAGCCAGCGTACCCATGAGAACATCGGTTGGGAAGTGCACGCCGAGGTACAGACGCGTCCACGCAACGGTTATCGCCCAAACGAAGAGGAAGGTGGAAAGCACACGGCTGCGCACCAAAAGCACAAAGAACACTACCACGGTGAAGGCGTTGCAGGAGTGGGCGGAGAAGAAGCTGAAGCCGTCTGCCGTATAACCGTTCACCAACGATATGCTGTCTGCCAGCGAAGGGTCGAACGATGGGCGCAGACGACCGACCAATGGTTTCACCAAACCGCCGTTTATGCCGTTGGAAAGCAGCATACACGCAGCCACAGCAGCCACAATGAGAAAGATGCGGCTCCACTTCTCGTTGTTCTTCACTACGAGATAGAGCAGGGATATATACATGGGAATCCACGTAAGACCCGATGTGAACACGAGTACTACGTGGTCGAGGAATGCGCTGTTGCTGCCGTTGAGTACCAACAGCAAGGCTTTGTCGTATTCGATGATAGTGAACAAATCCATTGTATCTTCGGTTTTTATATTTCTTCTAACTGGTTTGCGGGTATCCAGCCTGTCGATTGGTCGGGCAGGCGTATGCCTTTCCAGTCGTCCATACTGCTGTCTACGATTTCAACCTTCGTGCCTTCGTGCAGCGTAATGGCATTTTCGCCCTTTGCATCGGGGGTTGCTTTCACGGTGGCAATGGAGGCAACGATGATGGCTTGATTGCAGTTTCGCTTTTCGTTCTGCTGCATTTTGGCAAAGACAACGCAGAGCACAAAGAGCAAAAGGAAACCAAAAGCAGCGAAAAAGCCCACCTTGCGCTTCGATATGGTGGTGGCAAGGAAGTACATCAGCGCAAAGGCAAGACTGAAAAAGAGTACCACCAAGCTTACTATGCCCCATGCGTCGATGCTCATAGCATAGACTACGGCGTGCAGCCATCGCATAAAGAAGACGTCGGATTCGGGCGACAGGCGGTCGATGGTCTTTGCTTGAGCCAGCTGTAGGTTGTAGCGTGTGTCCTCGTCGCTGGGCGCAAGTTTCAGCGCACGTTCGTAAGCGATGATGGCTTGCGTAACGTCGCTGTTGCGATAGTACGCATTGCCGAGGTTGTAATAAAGGGGTGCCGATGGCTTTTGCTTTATCAGTGCTTGGTAATCCTTTATCGCTTCTTGGTAATTACCTTTGTTGTAAGCCTTTGCAGCCTCCTCCATCGTAACGGCAGAGGCGTGCTGCGACAGGGCGAAAAGGGCGAAAACGAGTGCAGACAGCAGCAGGAATGTAGTGCCGTTACCCTTGTCAGTCGCTTTTGTGCGTTGGTTTCTCATTGCTTCTTCTATGTCTGTAATGGCTTTCACCGCCGCGTCGTAGGTCAGCGACATATTGCCACGCTCGTCGCCGGGTGCATAACGCTGGAACTCGCATTCGTCCAAAGCGGCTATGAACTTGTCTATCACGCTGCCGTCGATGCCCAATTCGGCAAAGTTTTCCTTCACATTGTTGCGCGAGAGCTGCTCTACGGGAATGTTCAACTTGTCGCTGACGTATCCCCAAAGTGCCCGCAGGTTCTCGTCGTAGAAGTCTTCTGCCTTGCGCATCTCAAGGAATACCTTGGCTTTATGCAGACGATTGAGTGCCACACGCTCGGCGTTCTTGCCCTTCAGGCGGGCTATGTCGCCACGGATATTGGCACGTTTGCGCAGCATTATGAGGGCAACGACGAACACGGCGACAAGCAACAGTGCCACGAACCAATAGCCGAACGAGCCGAAGAAGTTTGTTTCAGCCAGCATTTGCTCTGCTCCTGTCTTCAGTCCGCGTATGTCCTGTTTGCCGTTTCCGGTGAAAGCTTCCACGTTTTGCGTTGTTCCGTCGCCCTTAGCCACGTTGATTTTGAACGCTTGTGTGCGCAAAGTCTTGTACGATTTGGTAGCCGTGTCGAAGTAAACGAAGGTTACAGGTGGCACCGTATATTTGCCCTCCTTGCGTGGAACAGCCAGGAAGTCGTAGACCATACTGCCCTCTACGCCGTTGGCGGTGAGGTGTGTCTTGTCTGATAGCTTAGGGTCGTAGACGTCGAAACCGTCGGGAAACGTTACTGTGGGCTGGCGCATAAGCTTCAGGTTGCCCACACCTGCAATGACAATGCGCAGGTTTACGGGGTCGCCTTCCTTTACATCGGTCTTGTTCAGCTGTGCCTTGATGTTGAGTTTGCCCACTGCACCCGAGAAGTCGGTGGGTTTTTGGGGCAGTGGCAGCACGTCGATGGCGATGCCTTCTGCTTCTACCTGCTTCTGTATATCGCCCCCATCGTTCATAAAAGCAAAGGGGTCGAAGTCGTCAATATTGGGGCGCACAAGTCCTGTAAAGGTTACGGAAGGCACACGAAGCTTGCCTGTTGCCTGCGGATAGACTACATACTGGCTCCAAGTGGTGGTGCGATAGGTGCGTCCGTTCAGCTTTTCGGTGCGGAAAACCTTCTGTTGCGGCAGGGTTATCTCTTGCACATGAGAGCCTTTAATATCAGGCATCTTGCCTGCCATACGCACCAAGTTCACGTTCGTATATACCTTATAGGTAAGCAACACTGGTTCTTGCTCGTGCACGGTGCGCTTGTTTGCCGTTACCTTGACGAACAAATCCTTGCTCCCAATGGTCTTTACTTCGGGGCGGGTAATCGCTATGTCCTGCCTTCCGCCACCGTTCGACTGTGCCGAACGACTAATATTGGCATTTCCCGCAGCCGTTATCTTCACCGGTGTAGACGCCAATGTCTGACCTTTCACGATAATCCGTGCAGGCGGAATATTGAAATTGCCTCGCTTTGTTGCCATGAAGACGTAGGTGTACGACTCTGACGACGAACTGCTCATGTGGCCGTTCACCATCTGTAAGTTCCTTTGCGAAGTACGATAAGGACCTGCCAACAGTTCGATACCGTGCGGCATCTTGCCCAATTTCAGTTCTTCTACATCTTCAGTATAAATAATATACTCTACTTGGAATTGCTCTCCTACCTCTACTTGTCGCGGTGCTGCCACACGAACGTGCTGTGCCAACGCTGCAAGCGGTAGCAGAAAGGATAGCAGTATGTTGATATGTCGTTTCATAATGTCGTTACCAGTTCTTTTCTAAATGTCTGCTTGGAGACTGCTTCATGTGTTCCTTGAGCCGTTGCAACGTTGCTTTTTCTTCCTGCATGGCTGCATTCAGCATCTGCTCGGCGTTGTCCTTGCTCATTCCGTCGTCCTCTTTCTTCTTGTCTTGAGGATTCTGCTGCTTGTTTTTATCGTTGTTCTTATTCTTGTTCTTATCCTTTTTATCGTCCTTTTGCTGCTGCTTGTTCTGCTGTTGTTGCTGCTGTTGCTTCTTCAGAAGTCGCATACACTGGGTCAGATTGTAGCGTGCGTTGGTGTGTTTGGGGTTGTTGCGCAGTGCATTCTTGTAGGCTTCCACCGCTTTCTGATAGTCTTTTTTACCTTGAAATACCGTTCCCAGATTGTGGAAAGCACTTGCACGGCGGACTTTGTTCGCCTCGTTTTCCGCCGCCAACGTGTAGTTCTGTATCGCCAAAGAATCCTTGTGCTGCGCCTGCATGGCACAACCGAGGTCGTAAGCGGCTATCGCATTCTGCCCGTTGGCAGCGAGAGCCTTTCGGTAATTCACCTCTGCTTCGCCGTACTTCTTGGCTGCAAAGGCTGCATTACCCTTGCGAATGTACTGCCTATCGGTCTGTGCCGTTGCCGCAAGTACGACAAAAGCAAGGCAAAGCAATATGTATAATTTCCTTATCATTTATTTCTTAGTAAACAGATTTATGCGATTGAGCAGCGGATTCTTGCGTTCCATAAGCAATGCCTCTACGATAAGGAGAAGCAAGACGATGGCTGCAAGGGCGGGAAACTGGTCGGCATAATCGCTGTACGACACACTTTCAATTTCGCCGTGCTGCATTTTTGCAATCTCGTTGTCGAGCATCTGCTCTGCCGCCGCCGTGTTATCGACATGTATGTACATACCTTTTCCAGCCTCGGCAACCTTTCTGCACATATCCTCGTTGAGCTTTGTCATCACGGTTTGTCCGTTCTTGTCCTGCAAATAGCTGCCGTCGTCCATCGGAATGGGTGCTCCTGCCGTTGAACCGATGCCGAGAATGAAGACCCGAATGCCTGCTTTCTGCGCCTTCCGAGCCATCTCTTCTGCCCCGCCCTCGTGGTTTTCGCCGTCGGTAATGATGATGATGGCTTTGCCGAACTTGCTGTTCTGCGTGAAACTATGCTGCGAAAGCTCGATTGCCTTTGCTATATCGGTGCCTTGAGAGCCTATGAGCGAAGGACTGATATTGTCCAAGAACATCTTTGCAGATATGTAATCGGCAGTAATTGGCAGCTGTACGAAAGCGTCGCCAGCGAAGACTACGAGTCCGATTTTATCGTTTGTGAAATGATTCAGCAGGTCTTCAACGAGCCGTTTGCTGCGTTCCAACCTCGACGGAGCGACATCTTCGGCAAGCATAGAGTTGCTGATGTCCAACGCAATCATCGCTTCGATGCCCTCACGCTTGTCTTTCGATATCTTCGTACCCATTTGCGGACGTGCTATCATAACGACCAAGAGCGTCAGGATAACCTCCATAAGGTAGAATTTCAGCAGCGGACGATGCTTTGAATAGCCTGGCACGAGTTGCCTCAACAGCGTTTTGTCGCCGAAACGAGCCATACGTTTGCTGCGCTTGAAAGCCCAAATATGGTAGACTGCTGCCAATATGGGAATCAGCAGAAGCAACCATAGGTATGTGGGATTAGCAAATCTGAACATTCTTTCTTTTATTCTTGTCCTCTCCGAACGCCCTTATGTCCGTTAAGGAATACGTTTAAACACTGTTATTCGCAACACTACTTCGACAAAAAACACCAACAATGCCAACATAGCGAAAGGCACATAAGCCTCGTATCGCTTACCGTAGGAGGTGGCATCGAGCTTTGTTTTCTCCAATTTGTCGATGTCCTTGTATATCTGCGACAGCTCGCTTCGGCTCTGTGCACGGTAGAACTCGCCGTCGGTTTGCATGGCAATGTCCTGCAAGGTCTTATAGTCTATCTCGCCTACGACCCTTCCCTGCGCATCGGTACCTTCGGTTCCAAGTCCGATGGTGTAGACACGCACGCCGAACTTCTTTGCTATGGCAGCGGCTGTGAGGGGCGAAATGTCGCCCACATTGTTGCTTCCGTCGGTCAAGAGTATTACAACCTTGCTCTTAGCCTCAACGTTCTTGAGGCGTCCGACAGCATTTGCCAATCCCATACCGATTGCCGTACCGTCTTGTATCAGCTTGTTCACCGACAAATCGGCTCTTACGCCAGCCAGCAAATTAAGCAACGAGGCGTGGTCGGTGGTCATTGGGCACTGCGTAAACGCCTCTCCTGCAAAGATAGTAAGCCCTATATTGTCGTTCGGACGTGAGGAAATAAACTCCCGTGCCACGTCTTTTGCCACTTCGATGCGGTTGGGTTCCACATCGTCGGACAGCATACTGGCAGACACATCGACCGCCAACATAATATTGATGCCCTCTACCTGCTCGTCGCCAACGGGACTATTGGACTGCGGACGAGCCAGAACGATGACCACCAGTGCATATACCACACAGCGCAGGAGCATGGGCAGATGCACAAGGCGCACCTTCCAGCTCTTCGGTGCATACCGAAACGTAAAGGTATCGCCCATACGCAGCGTGGGCTCGCTTTTGTTCCTGTAAAGGAAATACCATATTATATAAGGTATAAGGAGCAAAAGCAGCAATAAGTATTCTTTGTTTGCAAATTCCATTTTCGCTTCGTCCTCCTCTTAATTCATCAGTTCGGTTATGCCCCACGCTGCGATAGCAGCAAGTGCGAGGGCTGCCACGATGGCGGCATACTTGCACCAACGCAAGATGCGACGCATACGCTGATTGCGCAAGTCTTCCTGTTCGGCAGCCGAAAGGGTCGGTTCCTGCGGTGGCTGATAGCCAGCCTTGGTTTCTTCTATATAGTCCACGACATTGCCGAGATAGTAGTTCTTCTCGTTGTCCTGTGTGGAATACTTGGCAAACTTCACAAGGTCGGCAGTGGCAAACACACGCTCCAACTCGGCGTTGGTCTCGCTGTTGCTCTCGCGTCGCAGCGTTTCCACGATTTCTGCCGACGTCATTTCCATTGCCTTAATGCCGAATCGGTCTTCCAGATACTCACGGAGAATGTCGGTGAGTGCGGTGTAATACGCCTTTTCGTCGGCGTTGTCAGTACTGCTGTTCTGAGTCTTCACCTGCTCTATGGCACGCATTGCCTTCTCGTGTGGCAGCAGTTTGCGTTCGGGTTGCTTGCGTTTCACAAGCGGTTTCTGGTTCTTCAACCGCAGACTGATGGCGTATGCCACTGCCAAGAGCAGCAAGGCGAGTACGCAAAGACCGTAATATGGTAACCACTCGCTTAGCTGAAACGGTGGTTTCTGTATGCCGTCGTTGGGTCGTGCAGGTGCCGTAGCAGCGGTGTCTACCTTCACTTCCTCGACATCGAAGGCGAGTTTGTCGGTGGTATAGTCCTTTCCGTCTACCTGAACGGTAACGGCAGGCAGCTCGTAGTTGCGTGCGTCCCACGCCGTAAGGGTGCGACGGAATGCCAGCGTGTAGGCATTGCCGTTGCGAACGGTGTCGATGTGCTGTTCCATAACCTCTATTCCGCGCGGCACATTGGTGGTATCGGCAAAGTGGGCATACGCCACCTTCGCACCCTTGGGGGCATCTACCACGACAGACCAGTGGGTTGGCTCGCCTATGAGTATCTTCGCAGAGTCCAACACGGCTTTCACACGCACCTGTGCAGAGGCGAGTACAGCCACGAGAGCGAGGGTTATGGTTAGGAAAAACTTCTTCATCAGCTTCGTTGGGCAAATAGTGCCATTAGTTTTTTAACGTAATCGTCGTTCGTTGCAATGGATATACAGTCTACATTGCTCTTCGAGAACACTGCCTGCAATTCGTCCTGCCGTTTCAGCCAATTGGCTTTATAGGCGTTGCGCAACTTTACGCTGCCCGTATCTACCAGCATTTCGTGCCCTGTTTCGGCATCGCTGACCTTCATCAGTCCTACGTCGGGCAACTCCTTGGCACGAATGTCGTACACCTGAACGGCTATGACGTCGTGCTTTCGGTTAGCTATCTGCAACACGTGCTCGAAGTCGGAACGCACGTAGAAATCGCTCAGCACGAACGCCGTGCAAGGTCGCTTCACCACACGGGTGAGGAACTCTATGGCTGCATTGACGTCGGTTTTCTTGCTTTCGGGCTCGAAGTTGAGCATCTCACGTATGATGTAGAGAATGTGCTTGCGCCCCTTCTTGGGTGCAATATATTTCTCTATGCGGTCGGAAAAGAAGATAACGCCGATTTTATCGTTGTTCTGTATGGCAGAGAAAGCAAGGGTTGCGGCAATCTCGGTTGCCATATCGCGCTTCATCTGGTGGGTTGTTCCGAAGTCCAACGAGCCGCTGACGTCGATGAGCAGCATCACGGTGAGTTCTCGTTCTTCCTCGAAAACCTTCACAAAGGGGTGATGGAAACGTGCCGTAACGTTCCATTCTATATCGCGGACATCGTCGCCGTACTGGTATTCACGCACCTCCGAGAAAGCCATACCACGCCCCTTGAAGGCTGAATGGTATTGCCCTGCAAAGATGTTCTGACTAAGACGACGCGTCTTAATCTCAATCTTTCGTACCCGACTGAGCATTTCGGTGGTGTTCATACGTTATCCGTCCGTTGCGTTTAGGGAACCTGTACTTTGTTGATAATATCGCTTACGATGCCTTCGGTGTTTACGTTGCTGGCCTCAGCCTCGTAGGAAAGACCGATGCGGTGGCGCAGAACATCGTGTGCCACGGCGCGAACATCTTCTGGAACAACATATCCGCGACGCTTTATGAAGGCGTATGCACGTGCTGCCTTGGCAAGGTTGATGCTGGCACGTGGACTTCCGCCGAAGGTAATCATCTGTCGGAGGCTCGCCAAATCGTAGCGTTCGGGGTAGCGGGTAGCAAAAACGATGTCGGCAATGTATTGCTCTATCTTCTCGTCGATATACACCTCGCGCACCACGCTGCGGGCTTCGAGTATGTCGTCTGCCGATGTTACGGGGGTTACGATGGGCAGATGCTCGCTCAGGTTTTCACGAATGACACGCTTTTCTTCCTCGAGTGTTGGGTAGTTGATAACTACTTTCAGCATGAAACGGTCTACCTGTGCTTCTGGGAGCATATAGGTTCCCTCCTGCTCTATTGGGTTTTGCGTTGCCATTACCATGAAAGGCGTCGGCAGCGTGAAGGTTTCCTCGCCGATAGTTACTTGGTGTTCCTGCATCGCTTCGAGCAACGCACTCTGAACCTTCGCCGGCGCACGGTTTATTTCGTCGGCCAAGACGAAGTTGGCAAACACCGGACCTTTCTTTACTTGGAACTTTTCTTCCTTTTGCGAATAGATTTGCGTACCTATGACATCGGCAGGAAGAAGGTCGGGGGTGAACTGTATGCGGCTGTACTTTGCGCTGATAAGCTGCGAAAGCGTTTTTATAGCCAGTGTCTTTGCCAGTCCCGGCACACCTTCGAGCAAGATATGTCCGTCGCTGAGCAGACCAATGAGCAGCGAGTCGATAA
Source organism: Prevotella intermedia ATCC 25611 = DSM 20706 (assembly GCF_001953955.1). Taxonomy (NCBI): domain Bacteria; kingdom Pseudomonadati; phylum Bacteroidota; class Bacteroidia; order Bacteroidales; family Prevotellaceae; genus Prevotella; species Prevotella intermedia. The sequence goes on along the minus strand of NZ_CP019301.1, from coordinate 157,656 downwards.
GATGCTGCTGCCCCACGATGACTTGATTCATTCCTGTAACAAGATTTGTTACGAATGCACTCTTCTGTTCTATCCTTATGTTTAGTTCGCGAATGTCTATAGCTTCTGCCATAATTCTGGATTTTGTACTACTTTCTTTTAATATTCACGCAAAAGTAACACTTTAAAAGCGTAAATATGTAAGCTTTCCAACTAAATTATATTAAAAAAGATTGACAAGCGCAATAAATTAAGAAACTTTGAGGAATAAGGGGGCAGTGGTAACAATTATTACTCTATTTGCCCCATTTCCACACACCGCCAAAAGCACGAACCGACAGGCAAAAACCCTTTGCGCCACCACGAAACTTTCGCCCGTACAACTCGTTTTATGGACGAAAAGCAAGCGGCAAAAGTGTAAATATTTTTCACAAGCGTAACTGTTGCGTAATGGCTTAATTATCAACACTTTGCAAAACCTATTGTTTTGCATTCCAAAAGCGGCTGTTTTGCACGGTAAAAGCGTAGGTTTTGCGTTGCAAAACAGCCGCTTTCGCAGTGCAAAATCGAAATTAGCGTTTTTCGTTGGAATTATCTTTACAAAAGGAAGGCTGTTTTAAAGTTTTATGCTAGAGTTTCTAGAAGCTCTAGGAAAACTAGAATTTCTAGATGAACACGCTGTTAATGCAGCGTAGAAACGCTGGCTTTGCGCTGCCCTTTACGCTAAATCGAGCCCCAACTGCTCAATGAGCTTAGCGATGGAACTGTTCTGTTGCTTCATTTTCTCGAGTTCTTGGCGAGGGGTGAGAATGGGTTTTATCTCCTCTGCCTTTGCCAATCGCAACACCACGTCGATTTGTCCGTTGTGCAGACGCTGCGCCATCGTGGCACGTATGCGACCTTGAATGGCGTGCATTTCGTCGAGTAGGATTTTGTTTCCTGCCACTATTTCTATCTTTCCGTCGGGCAGAATCTGTGGCTTTATAAACTTCATACGCTGCGCCAAGCCTGCGTTCGTCTTGGCAATGCGGGTGCACATACCCTTCCATTCCACGATTAGCTCCTGTGGGGTGAAGCTTTGGTTCTCGTCCTTGTTGGTTATTTCTACCTCTTCTTCTTGCTTTTCCTCTTTCTTTCCTTCGTTCAGCAAGTTTGCAAACGACATTCCGAGACCGCCGAGCTTTACTTTCGGCATGGTGGGAACGGCGGGAGGAGTGCTCGCGGGAGGGGTTGTGGTGCTGACGGTAACGTGGGTTGCCACGCTGCTGCGCCCATCGTCGTGGGCATTATGCTTACGGCTCGCCCCAGCTACCTGCGACGCTGTTTGCGGTTGAGCCTTTACAATAAGATTTCTGAACAGGGTTTTCAGCTGCTTGGGGCTACGCCCCGAACTGGGCACATCGTCGTCTTTCTGCGTGATTTGTGCCACTTGTATGAGCGTAAGTTCCACCAAAAGTCGCTTGTTCGAGCTTTGGCGGTATTCCACATCGCAGCGGTTCATAACCTCCAGTGCCTTGTAGAGGAACTGTGTGGGGCACTTTGCCGCCTGTTCCTGATAGCGTTGGCGTTGCTGCTGGCTGGTTTCGAGCAGCGGAAGTGTCTGTGGGTCTTTCGCCATCAGCACGTTGCGCACGTGCGAAGCTAAGCCGTTCACGAGGTTGCCTGCATCGAAACCCTTGTTGATGACGTTGTTCAGGAGCACCATTATTTCGGGTACCTTGTTTTCAACCGATAGGTCTACGATGTTGAAATAGTTTTCCGTGTCCAGCACGTTAAGGTCTTCTATCACTTTCTGATAGGTTATGTTGCCCTGCGAGAAGCTCGCTGCCTGGTCGAAAATGGAGAGTGCGTCGCGCATTCCGCCGTCGGCTTTCTCGGCAATCACGTTCAATGCCTGCTCTTCGTAAGCGATTCCCTCTTTCTCTGCCACTGCTTTCAGGTGGTTGATGATGCCCGACACCGACATACGCTCGAAGTCGTAAATCTGACAACGCGAGAGTATGGTGGGCAGAATCTTGTGCTTTTCGGTCGTAGCGAGAATGAAGATGACGTGTGCGGGCGGTTCTTCCAGCGTTTTCAGAAAAGCGTTGAAAGCCGCAGTAGACAGCATGTGCACCTCGTCGATGATGAAAACCTTGTATCGTCCCACCTGTGGCGGAATGCGAGTCTGTTCCATCAGCGTCTTGATATTCTCAACAGAGTTGTTGCTTGCCGCATCAAGTTCGAAGATGTTGTAGCTTCGTCCCTCGTTGAACGACTGGCAACTCTCGCACTCGTTGCACGCTTCGCCCTGCTCGGTAGGGTGTTCGCAGTTGATGGTCTTGGCAAAAATGCGTGCGCAAGTGGTCTTTCCTACGCCACGGGGGCCGCAGAAAAGGTAAGCGTGGGCAAGTTTTCCGTTCTTCACGGCGTTCATCAACGTTGTGGTAAGAGCCTGCTGTCCCACCACGGTAGAGAACGACATGGGTCGGTATTTTCGTGCCGAAACGATATATTCGTCCATAGTTCTATTTTCTTTTGGTGTTGCAAAGATAATAAAAAGTAAGGGAATGGCAGGACAGCAAGGAAGATTTAATTGTTAATTAGCGTAAAATCTGCACACCGTTCCTGCATTTTCCAAAAGTTTTCATTACTTTTGCAGAAGATAGCCACGACGATGTCTGCACCGCTTTGCAGCGCAATGGCATTGGCGAAAGGCTACACATAGTAACAAGGAACAAAGTGAGCAAAATTACAGGACATATTTTTTCATTCCTAAGTCGCTTCAGGTATCATATCGTCATCATACTTGGTGTGCTCATCGTGGGCGTTCTCGACGAGAACAGCTTCCGCCGTCGCGTGGAATGCTATTATCAGATAAAAGACCTCAACACCGAGATTGACAAATACGAGAAGATGTATCAGCACGATACGGAAAGGCTGCGGGAACTGAAAAAAAGTCCTCGCGCCATCGCAAAGATAGCCCGCGAACGATACTTCATGAAGGCGGACGACGAAGATATATTCGTATTGAGCGACGACGAGCAACCCTTAAAGGGCAAAAACCAATATGAGACAACTGAATAAAACGGAAAGCATCATCTACGCCATCGGCGGTTTGCTGATGGCAGTGGGCACTGGTCTTTACGCTTTCTTTATCATACAAGACGTGGCTTGCATAATAATGCTGATAGGCGCAATATGCTTTGCCACCATGCAGATGCGCCAACAATACCTCGGAACAAACCTTACCATACGCCGCCTGCGCAAGATTATGGTGCTGGCAGACATAGGTTTCATTCTTGCAGGCTTGTTCATGGTGGAAGACAGCTACGGTTTCGTAAAGCAATATCTTGCCAATTCCATTGGCGGATATACCACCTACGTGAACATTTTCTATCATAATTGGGTCGTAATCCTGCTCATTGCAACCGCACTCGAGATTTATACCATACACAGAATAGACTATCTGATAGGGAAAGAGAAACAATCATAAACTTGAAAAAAGCCTAAAAACACCGTGAATAAATTAAATTCAATGAAAAACTTTCGCTACTTCACAAATACATTGTAAATTTGTATGTCAGAATAAGAACGCATTCTATGAAGAAAATACTATACGCTTTCATTGTCTTAATGACATTCACGTCGTGCGCCAAGTCATATTATATACAGGGTTCGTCAAACATTTCCAACCTCGACGGACGGAAACTGTACCTGAAAGGAGGCTCTGCCGACACGCTGATAACCATCGATTCGTGCGATGTCGTACACGGAGAGTTCGCTTTCAGAGGCACACTCGACTCCGTACAGATAGTGCAAGTGTATATGGACGATATGAATTTGCAGTTTCCCCTCGTACTCGAGGAAGGCAATATACACCTGAAACTCGACAATACACAGCTGAATGTGAGCGGCACACCGCTGAACGACAAGCTCAATACCTTCTGGAAGAAGTTCACACAGCTGCGCAATCAGTATGTTGAAATAGACCACGAGGAAGGCGCAGCCATTATGAACGGACACGACGAGCAAGCTACCGACGCCCGTCTTATAAAGAAAGCATTGCAGGTATATGCCAATATCGACAAGCTTTTTACGGCTTTCGTAACCGAAAACTTCGACAATGCGCTCTCGCCGTGGGGCTTTCTCACGCGAGTGTCGTACGATATGACGCCGAATGCGTACCCTGTATGGATGAACGACTATCTTTACATGAACGCAATCAGCCAATTGCCCTCGTGGGTGGAGTTCATTATAGCGAAAGCACCCGACAGTTTCAAAGCCAACAGTGCAATAAAGGACTTCTACGAGAACTTCCAACGTGCGCAAAAGGAAATGAATGGTATGGAAATGCCTGCGCAGGAACCAATGCAGACAGGTATGGCAGAAACGCCCAACAGCGACATTGTGCCGCCGACACCAGCCGAAATGGCAGGCGACACACTGACGGCAAGACAATAAAAACTACACATTATATATAGACACGACACACGATGAGGAAACTCATTCACGGCGGAACGATTGTCAATGAAGGACAAAGTTTCAATGGCGCAATCGTCATTGAAGACAATCGGATTGCCAATATCATACCCGAAAACGAAGCACCCCGTAGCAATTTCGATGAAATCATCGATGCTACGGGGTGCTTTGTTATTCCCGGAGTTATAGATACGCACGTCCATTTCCGCGAACCGGGAATGGAAGACAAGGCGAACATAGAGAGCGAAAGCCGTGCGGCAGCCTACGGAGGAGTTACTTCGTTCTGCGAAATGCCCAACACAAACCCGCAGACCACGACGATTGACGCACTGAACGACAAGTTCGAGCGTGCCAAACGTAGCAGCCACATCAACTATTCGTTCTTTTTCGGTGCCACAAACACCAACAGCGACACCATAAAGCAGCTCGACAAGCACCTTGTACCAGCCGTAAAACTCTTTATGGGCGCATCTACGGGCAATATGCTGGTAGACCGACGCAACGCATTGGAGAGCATTTTTGCCACCGCAGCAGCCGAAGGGCTACCCGTAATGACGCACTGCGAGGATTCGGGCATCATCAACGAGAACATGAAAGAGGCGAAAGCACGCTACGGCGACGACCCCGACATCAGCCACCACTACAAGATTCGGAGCGAAAAAGCGTGCTGCGAAAGTTCACGATTGGCAGTGGAACTGGCACTGAAACACAAGACACGCCTGCACATTGCCCACCTTTCGACGGCTCGAGAGCTGGATTTGCTGCAGCAACCGCACGTCCGCGACTTCGTAACGATGGAGGCTGTGATAGCGCATCTCTACTTCACGAACGACGACTACACCACGAAGCGGGCACTGATAAAGTGCAATCCCTCGGTGAAAACAGCGCACGACCGTGCCGAACTGCGCCGAGCACTTGCCGACGGACGCATCACGACTGTGGCAACCGACCACGCACCCCACCTCTTATCGCAGAAACAGGGCGGCTGCGCACGTGCCACTTCGGGCATGCCGATGGTGCAATACTCGCTGCCGACGATGCTGGAACTTGTCGATAACGGCGTGCTGACCATCGAAAGGCTCGTCGAACTGATGGCGCACTCCCCTGCCCGACTCTTCCAAATCGACGAGCGGGGCTTCTTGCGCAAGGGCTATCGTGCCGACATCGCCATCGTAAAGCCCAACACGCCTTGGACTGTAACCGAAGCAAACATACAGAGCAAGTGCAAATGGAGCCCGATGCAGGGACACCAATACAGCTGGCAGGTACTGCATACGCTTTGCAACGGCGTCCATATACTCGACAACGGCAAGTTCGATGCCGACTATCGAGGCGAACAAATAACTTTCCGAAACATAAAACAGTAAATCTATGATTGCCCGAATAGCCATTCCCCTACTGCTCGTCATCGTACTTTCCGACGTTTATATAGACGCCCACTACTTCCGCAAGCGCATTCGCCTGTCGTGGCAACAGAGGCTTGCTTGGTGGATTCCCACCATCTTCCTCGTCATTTACACCTGTGTCTTGGCATCGATACGCAACTTTGCACCGAGCAATCTTACGTGGCTCAACACCTATTTGTTTCTCTTGGGCGCATTCGTAGGACCGAAAACCATCTTCGGCATCTGCTCGCTCATAGGCTGGATAGTGCGCAAAACCATCATTCGCACGCGCCGAAACTATGGTCATTACGTAGGTGTGGCAGTCGGCAGCGTAGCTCTTTCAGCCTATATGTTCGGACTCACCTACGGCTTTTCGCAGATTAGGGTGCGCCACGAAACACTAACGGTGCCCAATCTGCCCAAAAGCTTCGACGGATACCGCATCATTCACGTGTCCGACCTCCACGTCGGCTCGTTCAAAGGGTGGCGAAAAGGCATTCTCGAAAACGAAATGGACAGCATAAGAAGCATAAAAGCCGACCAAATAGTGTTCACGGGCGACTTGCAGAATATGCGACCCGACGAGATTTTGCTCTTCGCGCCGCTGCTGAAGTCGTCGATGAAGGGCACCATAGCCGTGGCAGGAAACCACGACTATGCTGAATATGTGGACGTTACACCCGAAGAAGAGAAGAAGCAAGTGGCACTGTTTGCCGACATTGTGCGCAATAAATTAGGCTGGACACTGCTGAACAACAGCAACAAAATCATACGGCGAGGCAACGACAGCATCGTTATTGCAGGAGCAGAGAACGACGGCAAGCCGCCCTTCCCACAGAAAGCCGACTACAAGCAAACACTGAAGGGAGTGAAACCAAACGCATTCGTCATTATGTTGCAGCACGACCCGTCGGCATGGCGTCGCCACATACTGCCTCAAAACTTGGCACAGATAACGCTGTGCGGCCACACCCACGCCGGACAAATGGAGATATTCGGCTTCCGCCCCACACAGTTGAAAGAGAAAAACGACTACGGCGTCTACCGAAGTGGCGACCATATACTCAACGTAACCGCAGGATTGGGAGGCTTTGCACCGTTCCGACTGAATATGCCGAACGAGATTGTGGTGATTACACTCAGAGCCGCAACAACAAAATAGCCGACATAAAACCGAACTACAATGCAACAACACAACCAAACAACTACACTCGCCAAACGCAAAACACCGCTCAACGCAGTCCTCACACTGCTCTATCGGCTCTATGCGTTCTTCATTTTCCTGCCCCTCTTCCTGCTTGCATCGCTCATAACAGCCATTGTAACAGCCGTTGGGTGTAGGCTTGGCGACGGGCATTTCTGGGGTTATCACCCTGGCAAACTGTGGGGACGGTTCGTCATTCGTGCCCTCTTGCTGCCCGTAAAGGTTGAAGGACGAGAGCATCTGTGCGACAAACAAAGCTATGTGTTCGTTGCCAATCACCAAGGAGCGTTCGACATATTCCTTATTTACGGCTTTCTCGGTCGCAACTTCAAGTGGCTGATGAAGAAGGCAATACGCAAAATACCCTTCGTAGGCATAGCCTGCGAGTCCGCCCACCACATATTTGTAGACAAGTCAGGAGCGAGCAAGATAAAGCGAACCTACGACCAAGCCCGCGAAACCCTTCGCGAAGGTATGTCGGTAGTGGTATTTCCTGAAGGCGCACGCACCTTTACGGGTCATTTGGGCATATTTCGCCGTGGCGCATTCATGCTGGCAAACGAGCTGCAACTGCCCGTTTGTCCGATAACCATCAACGGCTCTTTCGACGTAATGCCACGCACCAAAGACTGGCATTTCCCTGTTTGGCACCCCCTCACCCTTACCATTCACAAACCCATAGAGCCGAAAGGAAAGGATGCGGAGTTCGAGCAGGCAACCCTGAAAAAAGCTTACGAAAGCATAAACAGCGGCTTGGAAGACCAATACAAAGGTTTTGTGGAGAACCCCGACCAATAATTTGGCAGCCCCAAAACAACACCTCAAAGCCAGCTGATAATCAGCAGAATGCTCCTATCGCTTCGCCTTACCGCATAGACGAATCCCTTTCAGCAGCTACACAACTACCCCTACATTCCTCGTTTTATAGACGGAAAGTAGGCAATAAAAGTGTAAATATTTTTCACAAGTGTATCTATTGCATAACCGCTTCATTATCAACGCATTGCAAAACCTATTGTTTTGTATTCCAAAAGCGTAGGTTTTGCACGGTAAAAGCGGCTGTTTTGCATCGCAAAACAGCCGCTTTCGCAACGCCAAATCGAAATTAGCATTTTTCAAAGAAATTATCTTTACAAAATTAAGGCTATTTCTATGCGTTGGCTTAAAGTTCTATGGATTATAGAGAAACTATAATTTCTATATGACCCTTAATTCTTTCTACTGTGTTAGCAGCGTAATGAATTGCACCCCAAACTGCATTGCGCCTTACAAATACCTATGCGCTATTGCTGGCTTTCTGCCTGTGCTTCCCACTCTTTCATTGCTTCTTTCCAGTCCGTAACTTCTCCGCTGGCAATGGCTTCTGCCTCTTGGCGTGCTTGGTCGCGCGCCTTGTCGCGTGCCCGCTTTGCTTTCATATCGGCAATGGTCTGCTCGTCGAGGATAACGATAGCACCACGACGTATTGCATCGTGCAGTTCCTCTTCGCCAAAGGCTTTGCCTACTCGCTCAAAGACAAATACGGGTTGTTGAGCAAAGCGAAAAAAAGAAGCCACGCAAATTGTCGGTTTGCGTGGCTTTTGCTATTATTCTGTATGATAATTTCTGCACTTTCGTTATTCTATCTATCCTTTTATCGGAATAAATATCAAAAGTCCGATTTAGTTCGTCATCGAGCAAAGTGCCGTGAATATTTCTCTGTCAGTTCCAGTGCATAAGATAGTTGGGTATCCTTCCCCAATAAGAAATCATTGACCCGCATCGGTACAAGATAATCGGGAACTACCCCTTTGCCTTCTAAAGGGAAGCCCTTGGGGGAAGTAGTGAAACTATGACCCACAGGAATCCGATAGAATATTCCATGCGAGGTTTTAAATAAGCATGGGTTTCCACCTGTATCGCCTGCTGAAGGTGTACCAACCAATACAGCATCACCGCTCTCCTTCATTGTAATGAGAAAACTCTCAGCCGAAGAGCAGGTGTAAGTACCCATCAGGATAATTACCTTGCCCTGATAACGGTTAGGAGAAGGCGACATTGAAGAACCATTCCAGATTACCTGTTCACTTGTTATCAGGTACTGCGCAATACTGTCTCCTATCCTACTGTTTCCTCCACCATTATTACGCATATCAACTATCAGGAATGGTAGCTTGCTTAGTTGTTTCAAAGCTTCATAAAACTTCGTATCAGCACCATCTTCCATACTTCTCACATCAATATATCCAACCTTTGAAGATAAGCTTTTCCATGTTACGCTTTGTCCCCCTGTCTTTGTGGGGAAATATTCAGATTGCAAACGAACTGTGAGCGTTAGTGGTTTGCCATGCCGAATAATACCAAGCGTCTTTATAGAGTCTGTATAACTACAGAGTATATCCATTGCCGACCGTAGGTAACGGTAGGCATCGGTAGAGGCAGAGATATACTTGGCATTGCGCATCACCCATTTTCTTGTTGGTACACCATCTACTGAAACAATCTCGTCTTTATCCTGCAATCCAGCCTTGACTGCAAAGTCCAATGGGTTATCAATAAATACACGATTCTCAACGACTGCGATATTCTGTCCTTGTATAAACCAAGGAAACTGTATGCAGTAATTATCAGCATGAGCGCATTTCAAATTGCTGAAGAATTCCATTATCAGCAATGAATAAGCCACCTTCGACTGCATAGTATCAATGCGCTGAAGGTATGTGTCGTGAATCGAATCGAAGTTTATATGTTTCTTATCTGTATATGGGTACCTATCCTTGACCAGTTCGAATATCTCTTCGAAATCATTTCTGAAATCTTTTGGCTCGACTGGTATCTTATCTGTATCATACTGTTGAATCTCCTCCAACTCAGCATGTCCACGGATTGGATACCACTTAATCAGAACATAAGCTGCAAACACAGCAACCATCAGTCCTAAAACAACGATGATAAATATAAAAAACTTCTTCATAGCATTTCAAGTATTATTAAATTGTCGCCACAAAGTTACAAAATCTTTTTGTATCACGCATAGATAACAAAAGTATTTAGTAAGGTTAATGAAAGTATTTGGTGGCTTTCACTATGAGTATATAGCCATAGACAAAGAATTTATCAAGTTCCGTTTCTTTGGCTATCTTATTGATTACTGACCTTAACTCTTATTTGTTACCAGATAGAGTTATTCTATTTTCGAGCAAAACTCTCAGCAACACATAATAACCTTAATGAAAATGCACAGTATCTCGTCCGCCCACAAGTTGTTGAGAACTTCGCTCGAAAAATATCGCCCCCTCTTTATTACAGAAGTCCGCACCTTCTCTCCTTCCTCCATACCAACGATAAGCAGGTTACAAATGTGTAAATATTTTTCACAAGCATAACTATCGTATAACCACCTCGTTATCAACGCATTGCAAAACCTATTGTTTTGCAATCCAAAAGCGTAGGTTTTGCACGGTAAAAGCGGCTGTTTTGCGATGCAAAACAGCCGCTTTCGCAATGCCAAATCAAAATTAGCGTTTTCCTTATAAATTATCTTTACAAAATCAAAGTTGTTTCTATGCGTTGGCTTAAAGTTCTAGGTATTCTAGGAAAACTACAATTTCTATATGACACTTTATTTTTTCTACTGTGTTAGCAGCGTAATAAATTGCACCCCAACCAACATTGCGTCTTACAAATACCTATGCGCTATTGCTGGTTTTCCGTCTGTGCTTCCCACTCTTTCATTGCTTCTTTCCAGTCCGTAACCTCTCCGCTGGCAATGGCTTCTGCCTCTTGGCGTGCTTGGTCGCGCGCCTTGTCGCGTGCTCGCTTTGCTTTCATATCGGCAATGGTCTGCTCGTCGAGTATAACGATAGCACCACGGCGTATCGTATCGTGCAGTTCTTTCTCTCCAAAGGCTTTGCCCGGTTGGTTGAAATCGGAGATGTTGAACTCGTAATCCACACGCAAGTCGTGGCGCACGAGCTTCTGTTGGTAGCGGTTGCCCGCATTTTTAAGTCGCAAGAGCTTTGCTATTTCCTTTATTTCGCTTTCCGAAAACTTGTTTCTTCCCATCGGTTACTGTTTGAATAATACTTATTGGTGTTTGCGTTTCTACTGCAAATATACCACTTTTCGTTCACAACACCAAATATCCAGTGCAGTTTCACCTTCCCCAACGCAGCAATTATCCGCACGAAAACAAGGGGTTTTCGGAATTAAATTCATATATTTGCAGTGTTGAAACAACTACGATAAATAAACAAAAAATGCTTCGGAAAACATGGAAATAACAACCCAAGAACAGTACCAGACCACAATGTGGAAGGGCGGAACTACACGACAGATATTCATCAGCCCCGCTGACGGCGACTTGGCGGCACGCCGCTTCGACTTGCGCATATCGTCTGCCATCATCGAACTGACGGAAAGCGACTTCTCCGACTTCACGGGCTTCACACGCTACATACTCCCCTTGGAGGGCGAAATAACGTTGTTGAAAGACGGACGCCGCATACTGCTGTCGCACAACGAATTATACAGGTTTGAAGGCAACGAGGTTGTAAGCTCTGAAAACACAAAGGGGGCTATCGACTTCAACATTATCGTGCGGCACGGCATAGACGTTGAAGTGGGCATCGTGCAGGACGAATGCTTCAGCGACAGCCGAAAAACGGTGGTATTTGCCCTCGAAGACATCTTCGTAGACGGCGAACGCATCGGCAAACACGACACTGCCACCCTCGCAAAACCATTCTGCTTGAAGGGCAAAGCCGCTATCGCAAGATTCTCCGAATAGGCTTCTGTGCAGCAACGAACAGACTTTCGAACGGTTTTGCGCAGACTTCCACACGGTCTTGCGTAAGTTTTTATGTTGTGCAACGGCTTCTGCACTTTCAGTGTAATGCCTTTGCAACAACGATGCAACGCCTTTGCAGCGTCAGTGCAGTATGGTCTGCACCAATGCTGCAAGGGCGTTCCGCTGTCTGATAGTATCGTTAATGTATCTTAATTATTGCAGAAACATTTGGCAAATTCAAAATTAAAAGCATATCTTTGCGATATCAAAATGATATTACTTTTAAGATAACATTCAAAAACAATAGAACTATGGAAAAGAAAGAATTTGCATTTAAAGGAAGTGTAATAAACGGTTTTGTTATGCTCGTACTCGTTCTTGCAGCCTTTATAGGTGGTGTGGCAAGTGCGATTTATGGTTTTATATTGCTGGACGACGACCAAAACGGCGGAATCTGGCTTGCTCTTGCTGCGGTGCTGCTGCTGAGTTTCCTCTTTTGTGCCTGCGGTTTCGTGAAGATAGAACCCAACGAGGCGCGCGTTATGATGTTCTTCGGACAATACAAGGGAACCTTCACCGAGGTGGGTTTCCACTGGGTAAACCCTTTCATCAACACCAAAAAGCTGTCGTTCCGTGCACGCAACATCGACGCTGAGCCTATCAAAGTGAACGATAAGACGGGCAACCCCGTTATGATTGGTATGATGTTGGTGTGGCGACTCAAAGATACGTACAAGGCAATCTTTGAGATTGACTCTGAGACAATGGCTGGTTCAAGCGAAGAGATAAGCACAAAAGCAGCTGTAGGCAACATTATGGAGGCGTTCGAACGCTTCGTGCGCATACAGGGCGATGCTGCCTTGCGCCACGTGGCAGGTCAATACGCCTACGACAACCTCGACGACGACGGCGAGGCACAAACCCTCCGAGACAACAGCGAAGAGATAAACAAACTGTTGGAGCAGACTCTCGACGAGCGTTTAGAGATGGCTGGCATCGAGATTATAGAGGCTCGCATCAACTATCTTGCGTACGCTCCAGAGATTGCCGCCGTTATGTTGCGCCGCCAACAGGCAAGTGCTATCATCTCTGCACGCGAGAAAATCGTAGAAGGAGCAGTGTCAATGGTGGATATGGCACTGAAAAAGCTCGACAAGGAAAACATTGTAGAGCTTGACGAGGACAAGAAAGCAGCCATGGTGAGCAACCTTATGGTGGTGTTGTGCAGCGAAAGCGCAACCCAACCTGTTGTAAATTCGGGCACGCTGAATATGTAAAAACAAACTCGTTGGGGCACCTCCGCCCCAACGATACGTTCAGTATACAAGGCGTTTTCATCAAGCCAAACGAGCAATACGCAACTTCCTTGAGCATTGCCACGGCAAGAAAACGACGCTTTGACGAACAGAAAAAGAACCAATGGCTTTGTAGCCGTAAGCGAAAAAGTACATGGCAAAGAAAGACAACAACACCAAAAGCTTCATTCTTCGGGTCGATGCGGACACGATGAGTGCCATAGAGAAGTGGGCAGCCGACGAGTTTCGGTCTACCAACGGACAGCTGCAGTGGATTATAACCGAAGCACTGCGCAAGGCACGCCGCCTTCCGAAGCAGAAAACGAAGGGTGAAGCTACAATAAAAACAAACAATAAAGATGGCAACAACACCGATTGAAAAACTCCGACTACGCCGTACGCAGCAATCTACTATCTACGAAGCCGTGTCGGCAGCTATCCTCCTCGTTATGTGGATAATAGGCATTGTGGCTATTGCAAGGCACAAAGCCGAAACCGATATACTCATAGCACTAACCACTATCAGTATTGCCGCTGTGCTATTGCACCTCGCTTCCTATCGCCCCACGCAGCGTTGGGTACGCAACGACTTTGAAATAAAGACTGTACGTCAAGCCGTTGTGGCAAGCAAATTCTACCGCATCTTCGCCATAGAGGTTGCCACAATTGGCTTGTTCATTGCCATCAACGGTTTAATACACTTCAAAGACAAGGTACCCGAGGTAATAAAGGGCGGTACTGTCGTTTCCATCGTATTCGTAACGCACATCGCTGCACACAGAAAACTAAAGAAGGTGCGCGAAGCAGAGAAGTTGGAACAACAGCAGAAAAACACAAAGGCATAACTCGCCATACTCCGTTTATCTGTCTGATGTTCAACACCATATAACGTAAAATGCGAAGAAGGCGATGAACAACGCCTTTACAAGCAGAAAAAAGAATGGGAAGCCCAACACGGCTTCCCATTTTTTGTTATTGTTTCGTTATCTTTTTTACTGCTGCGACACCTTCACTATCTTCGTAGGGTCTTGCTCCTTGTTGCGTCGGTTCACCACCGTAACCACAGCTTGTGCAAGGTTTATGAATGCCTGACCCGTTACGCTGTCGATGTCTACTGCCGATGGCTCGCCCTTGTCGCCGTTCTCGCAGATGCTCTGTACCAACGGAATCTGTGCCAAAAGCGGACAGTTCATTTCCTTGGCGAGGTTCTTTGCACCGTCTTTGCCGAAGATGTAATACTTGTTGTTGGGCAGTTCGGCAGGCGTGAAGTACGCCATATTCTCCACCAAACCAAGAATTGGCACATTCACCTTTTCGTTTCGGTACATATCTATGCCCTTACGCGCATCGGCAAGTGCCACGTTTTGCGGGGTAGAAACGATGACTGCGCCCGTGATAGCCAAAGTTTGGAGAAGCGTGAGGTGAATGTCGCTCGTGCCCGGAGGCGTATCGAGAATGAAATAGTCCAACTCGCCCCAGTCGGCATCGGCAATCAGCTGCTTCAAAGCGTTGCAAGCCATACTGCCACGCCACAGCGTTGCGGTGTCGGGGTTTACGAAAAAGCCGATGGAAAGCAACTTCACGCCATACTTTTCGATGGGTTCGATGAGTTGCCTGCCGTCTTTCTCTACGGCGAAAGGGCGTTCCTGTTCTACGCCAAACATCTTCGGCATACTGGGACCGAACACGTCGGTGTCCAACAAGCCCACCTTGTAGCCCAAGCGAGCCAAGGCAATGGCGAGATTGGCAGATACGGTGCTCTTGCCCACGCCGCCTTTTCCCGAACTGACGGCGATTACATTCTTCACCTGCGGCAGCATTTTGCCCACCTCAGGGCGTGGCGCAGACTTGAATTCGGTGTTTATTTCTACTTCCACATCTTTGCCCACCGAGTAGTGTATCTGCGCTTCGGCAGCCTTGATGGTAGACTTCATAAAGGGGTCAGTCTCGCGTGGAAACACCAAAGTGAAGCTCACTTTGTTTCCATCGATGCGTATATCGTCGGCAAGCATTTCGCTTTCTATGAGGTTTTTCTTTGTTCCGGGGTACATTACCTGCTCCAATGCGTCGGTAATGAGTTTTGGATATAGTGCCATATTTACCTTGTTTATATTGTATAGTGCTTGCAAAGTTACTGAAAAAACTCGAAGTTGCAAAGGAATAACGTAGCCGATATTTTCGGGGAGTGGTTTTTCAGTGCGCCGTTGATACCCACGCAACAAGACGATTGGGTGTATAGAGGCGTGAAGTATCACGCTGCTGGCACAGCTGAAAAAATAAAGTTTCATATAGAAATTCTAGTTTCCCTAAAATACCTAGAACTTTAAACCAACAAATAGAAACAGCCTTAATTTTGTAAAGATAATTTCTTTGAAAAACGCTAATTTCGATTTGGCATTGCGAAAGCGGCTCTTTTGCGCTGCAAAACCTACGCTTTTACCGTGCAAAACAGCCGCTTTTGGAACGCAAAACAATAGGTTTTGCAAAGCATTGATAACAAGATAGTTACACAACAGCTACGCTTGCGAAAAATATTTACAGCTTTACGGCTTTCCTTTCGTTCCTAAAGAAGACTGTTCCATTAAGTTTCTGCAGTGCCAAAAAAGGGGACTACCCTTGCGGACAGTCCCCTAAAAACAAAAAATTGCTTATGATTGCCTTGCCTATTCGCGCTCGCCAACCTTGCGGTCGATGTGTGCGAGTGTGTGCATTGGCATTTGCTTGAAGAGCAAGAGAATGTCTCGTACGTTCTTCTCTTCCTCTACCTGTTCGTCGATATACTTCGCTACGAAGTTCTGCGATGCACGGTCTTTCTCCTCGTCAGCAACATCTGCCAACTTGTTGATAAGGTCGGTAACGTGCTGTTCGTGCTTCAACACAGCCTCGAACACCTCCTTGGCATCTTTCCAATCGTTCTTTACAGCAGGAATTGCACTCATTGTAGGCACACCGCCACGAGTTACCAGATAGTTTGCCATATCGAGTGCGTGCTCTCTTTCTTCGTCTGCCTGCTTGAACAACCAGTTTGCAAAACCGTTCCAGCCCTCTTTCTTGAACCAAAAAGCCATACCTAAATAGAGATTAGACGACCAAAGTTCGGCTTCAATCTGCTTGTTGAATGCATCTTGCATTGTTTTGTTAATGTCCATAATTACAAATCTTGTTTACTATTGCCGACGTTATTGTCGGATTTTCATATTGCAAATATAGTTATTTATTGCGAACACGCCAAACAATAAATAGAATTTTTACAACTTTTTCTGTCTAGCCCACTGTTTCCTTTACAATTCTTTTTGTTAAATAAAATAAAGAAGTAACGGCAGAACGAATGTTTTTTGCTACTTTAGCAAAGTAAAACAATAAAACTAATAGAATTATGATGAAGAAACATCTTAACACAACCACTGCATTTTCGCCATTCATCAGTTCGTTAATGGCGTACCGAAAGATAACAGGAACATTCCGTCTGCTGCTGCCTCTACTGGCTTTGCTCTTCACTGCCGTAGGCGCATCGTGCAGCAATAACACCAAGTCGGCCACCCAAGAAAGTGGCGACTCTATCATCAATAAAAGCAATATGACAACAAGAACATTCACACGACCCGACGACGCAACGCTGCGCCGCCAACTCACAGCCGAACAGTATGCCGTTACACAGCAAGCGGCTACGGAGCGACCGTTTACCAACCAGTACGACAACGAGTTTCGCCCAGGCATCTATGTAGACATTACCACGGGCGAGCCGCTATTCTCGTCTACCGACAAATACGACTCTGGCTGCGGCTGGCCTGCATTCTCGAAGCCTATCGACAAACGTCTCGTGGTAGAGAAAGCCGACAATTCGCACGGTATGCAGCGCACCGAAGTGAAGAGCCGAACGGGCAATGCCCACCTCGGACACGTGTTCAATGACGGTCCTTCCGACAAGGGCGGACTGCGCTACTGCATCAACAGTGCGTCGCTGCGTTTCGTTCCGCTTGCCGAAATGGAAAAGGAAGGCTACGGAGAGTACACCAAATTGTTGCGCCGAGAGAAGGAAATATACGTGGCTGGCGGCTGTTTCTGGGGCACAGAACACTACATAAAGCAGGTGAAGGGCGTGCTGTCTACCGAAGTGGGCTATGCCAACGGCAACACAAAGAACCCCACCTACAAGGAAGTATGCACCGATGCCACAGGCTTTGCCGAAGCCGTACACATAAAGTACGACCCCGACGTGGTTTCGTTAGACTTCCTTGTGAAGCTCTACTTCGTGTCTATCGACCCTACAAGCCACAATCAGCAGGGCAACGACCGCGGCTCGCAATATCGCACAGGGGTCTACTACACCGACCCTGCCGACCGTGCTATCATTAAAAAGGTGTTCGATGCAGAAGAGCGCAAGCACTCTGTGCCCCTCGAAGTGGAACTCCTTCCGCTCAAGAACTTCTACCCTGCCGAGGAATACCACCAAGACTATCTTGAGAAAAATCCCACAGGGTATTGCCACCTACCCTCTTCGCTCTTTGAATATGCAAGGAAGGCGAAGCAGCGGTAAATGCTTTAAAGCTTTTAGAATTCCTAGTCTTTCTAGGAGTTCTAAAGCCTCTATAAACCCCTATCAGCCCTAAAGCAACCTACCCCTACCGCTTCGCCAACTCTGCCTTCAGTTTTTCCACCTCTGCTTTCAGCTGCACATTCTCGGCTTGCAGCCTTTTCAGCAGTTCCTCTTGCGCTTTCCTATACCCCGTGCGGGCAGCATACATACGCTCCTTAATGCCTCCCTGCTCCACAAACTGCTTTTCTAAACGAGCAAGATAGCTGCACATCATCTTGTCTGTTATGTGGCAGAGCGTAAGCAACGTATTGCAAAACTCCTCGGCTGTCCACTTATTGGCGTACAACAGATAATCTCCCGCCTTGTTGTGCCGCTTGCAGAAATCGAGCATAGCATTGTAGCGCGAATGCTCAGGCGTCCATCGTGTAAGACAACGCGTGTGCAGATAGTCGTCATAGTCTTCGCGCAACTCCTGCAGCGAACTGCGAGCCACGTTGAGCAGCTTGAGCTCCATCTCTGTCGAAGTGCTGCCGTCTTCTATTCCTTCTACAATGTTTTGCTTGCCCGAACGTGCGGCCTGCACCATTTGGTCTACTGTACGGTCGCCATATTTGGGCAGAAAACGCTGACAAAATACATACGTCAGTTGGTATATGGCATCTGCCTTTTGATAGAAAAATAGTTTGTTGTAGGGCACACTCTGCCGCAAAACGCCTTTCTGTGCCCCCTGTTTATCATCTTGTTGTTCTTTCATAGTAATTGCAAAGTATGGCTTTACTTCCTTTTCAGCCCACTCCTGCAAAGATAAACATTAAAGTTTACATGGCAAAAACATAAGCGAAAAGTTTTAACAAACACCTTACTATAAGCCTTCCAATAAAGAAGAGAAAGGGGAAAAGCGTGTAAACATTTTTCACAGACGTTCCTGTTGTGTAACTCATTTAACGTGAGTTCGATATAAGCTCTATGCAATTATCCTGCTTTTATCAATTATCTCTATGTTCATTTCTGGCTTCTTTGGCAACAGATTGTATGCAATGATTCCTGCTATCAGATTTGTTGCAAAGTTATCAAAAGAGCGATGTCTGGTGTGTTCTATCTGACACACATTCTTCAGTTCATCGTTCACCGTCTCTATCACAGAACGCTTTCTGAGCAACAACTTATCATACAGGCTCATCAGGGAGTTCTTCATGTTCTTCTTTATCTTGGTCACCAAATGTATATTGTCCACAAAGAGCATCTCAAAGAGGTTCTGACTGATATACCCCCTGTCTGCGAAGAGTTTTCCAAACAACCTCTCGGTGAAGCGTTTATCCTTCAATGGTTCCCTGTCATCTACGTTTCCTGGCGTGAGCTTCCACTGGATAATCTCTCCCTTGTCATTGATGACAAGATGTAGCTTGAAGCCGTAGAACCAGCCCATGGTGCACTTTCCCTTTGCCGCCCAGCCCCTCATGGTCCTGTGCTGCCGCTCACGCTTGATGTGGCAGGAAGACAGTGGTGTGGAATCAATGATGGATATGCCTGAACACTTGCCCAGTGCACATGTCTGGAGAAACAGCAACAGGTGCAGTGCGACCTGTGCTTGACGCTCGATGAAGCGGTTGTAGGAAATCCGATGTGGGAAGTCTCCACGCATATGCTGGCAGATATAGCCTAAGTAGAAGGACTTGAGGTCTCGGAAGCGGTGAGTCTGTTTTGCATAGCAATAATGTATTTTTTCAATAAAAGTTTGTTTATTTTCAATAAAATGTTTAACTTTGCAAACATTATGTAATCAATGACTAAGGATAATATGGGTAAACCATAGTTTGAAAGAATTTCATCTTTATTTAAGTATTAAGAGTAGTCCAATGGTAAGTATGGACAAAATTAGCTTGAGGGTAAGATTAATCACGTTAAATGATAAATATGAGAAAAATTAGATTTTTATTATTACCATTGCTGCTCATGGCAATACCCCAAAGCCTTTGGGCTTACACAGTCCATGAGATTGTTTCGTTCGATAATGGTAATACCTACTACAAAGTTCTTGTGCCAGAAAAGGAAAACGCTTCTTTAATGTTTTTGGGCACAAAAATAACTGGAGCGTTGAAGATTCCTGCTACGATAAACGATAATAAGGGAACAACTTTCAAGGTTACCGAGGTGGGTTTCCAAAGTGGTTATACTTCTTTTGGGGTTACCTCTGTAAAATTGCCTGAAACCATTATAAAGTTAAACAATGATTGTTTCAAGGGTGCGAAACTCACCGAAATAAACATTCCCAAAAGTGTAACACAAATATTAGAAACGGCATGGTCGGCGGTGGAAGAGGTTCCCAAGTGTACTGTTGAGTCTGGTCATACCGTATTTGAGTCTGATGACAAAGGCGCACTCTATACGAAAGGCAAAAAAGAACTTCGTTGCGTTCCATCAAAAGTAATGGAGGGAAATTCAACTGGCACTTATACGGTTGACGGCGAAGTGGAAAGAATTTGCGTCAATGCTTTTCACGGCATTACCAATCTTACGAAGATAGTGCTACCTAAGAATTTGAAAGACGTACAAGAGAAATACCCTTCTATTGTTGTTTCTACCAACTTGGTAGAATTTGAGATGCCTGCTGGTGGTACAACAAACTATAGAGTCGAAGATGGCGTACTGTTCAATGACGTTACGAAAACGTTGGTTTGCTATCCAAGAGCAAAAACTACTGCGGCTTACCAGGTTCCAGCTGACATCAAGAGGATTGCTGTATTTGCAATAATGCTTAATCTACATATGACTTCTCTTGATTTGAATAATGTGGAAACAATGGAAGTATCTGCACTTTACAAACCACAGAAGCTCGAGACGATTACGATACCTAAGACCCTCTTAAAAGGGACTGGAACAACTGGATTAAAAGAAGGAGCCTTTGAGGAGTGTTCAAAACTTAAAGAATACAAGGTGCATTCAGACAATCCTGACTTTACTGACGAAGCAGGCGTCCTCTTTTCTAAAAACAAGGATATCCTCTATTTCTATCCACCTGCTAAGGACGGAGAAAAGTACAATATCCCAACAACTGTTAAGGAGTTAGCACAGAAAGCCTTCCAAGGGGCAAACAAACTTAAATCAATGGATATTCCTAACACAGTGGAAACCATCGGTGTGGAAGCTTTCCGTAATATGAAAGAACTTGTTACTGTTAATTTTCAAACCCCTTCTAAAGTTAAAGAACTCAAAGCCGATGTGTTCCGAGCTTGCGATAAATTGAAAGAAGTGGTTTTGCCAGCTTCTATTACCGAGATTGCTGCTGCCTTCTACGAATGTGGGGAGTTAGAGAAAATCACAATTCCTGAAGGTTCGAAGCTGAAGACAATCAAAGCCTCTGCATTTGCGACAAATAAGAAACTCAAGAATTTCAATATTGAGGGTAGCTGCGATTTGGAAACCATTGAGTCTAATGCCTTTGCCAATGCCGAGAAACTTGAATCATTCAACTTCCCCAAGTCAGTGAAGAATATAGAACTTAATGCTTTCAGTGGTTGTAAGAATATGACCACCGTGAAGTTTCATGATGATGCAGATATTGAAAAAATTGGCGCAGGTGCCTTTGCCGACTGTGGTTTGACAAGTATCAGCATACCTAAGAAGGTGAAGACCATCGAACGCGAAGCTTTCCGTAGCTGTAAGGTTCTCAACAAGATTGATGTAACCGAGTTCACAACCAAGATAGACCCTGAAGCGTTTAAGTATTGCGACAACCTGACAGATATCAATGTAAGCAAGAAGAATGAAGTATACTCAAGCGTAGACGGCTACTTGCTGTCAAAAGACAAGAAAGAACTTCGTATCTTCCCTCCTGGAAAGGCGAACAGCAATTTCACATTGCTCCCTCCATCTATAGTGAAGATTGGAAATTACGCTTTCTTCGATTGTACCAAACTTACCAATGTTACAATTCCTAACAAGGTAACTACAATTGGTGAACGTGCTTTCGGTCTCTGCAAGAACTTGAATACTATTACCTTCCTCTGCGATAAGATGATTAATCCGAACAACATCAATCAGTCGAAGAATACAATGTCGTTCGACGATGGTTCTCAGGCTCCTGAAATGTTCAAGAACATCACCATTAACGTTCGCAAGGAACTCTATAGCCAATATAATGCCGAAGCTTTCTACAAGAAGTTTAAAGGCATAGGACAGTCGTTCACCGAAGGTCGTGAGGAATATATCGCTGTGTCAGACAACGCCGTAGATATGCTCAGCACGAAACGCGAAGACCACACCTTTGTGTTGCCTACAAGTATCAAGCATGAAGGCAAGACTTACAACGTGAGCCTGATAGGTGATTACGCTTTCGAAGGTCTAAGCGAGAAAGTTCAGGAAGTAGTGGTGAGAAAAGATGTCAAGTACATTGGTGCCAAGGCTTTCATCACCAGCAAAGACAAAAATAAGCTCGAGAGCACTGTGAAGAGCGTGTTCTTCATCGAGAGCAATCCTACCAAGGAGATGTTGAGTACCACTCGCTTCGAGTTAGACGAAACAGGAACTAACTACAGCGAGTTTGCACCAACAACCACAATATATGTAAAGAAGTCAGCGCTCGATACCTATAAGGAAAAGTGGGCTAAGACTGTCTACAACAAAGATACCGATAAGGAGGAAACGAGTAAATTCAACTTCACCTCACAAATTGATTACCAAATTAAGGACGTGAAGATCAGTTACAAGTACGGAACGTTTGCTCGTGAGTTTGACGTAGACTTCAACATCTACAGCAGAGAAAAGAGTACTGCTAAAATAGGTGCCTTCGTTGCTAAGTTGGGCGAAGTGAAGCCAGGCAATGGTGACTATGGAACCTCTACTTACCACATCAGAATGTCAAGTGTAGATGTGAACGGCGTTGGCAACGGTAACTTTGGCTATGTGCCTGCTTATACAGGCGTATTGCTTAAGGCTCTCGACAACGAAACCACACCAAGCGACTTCTACTACGCTATCGGTGAGGACGATGACAAGAACTACACCATTGCCAACAACATTATGCATGGTGTTACTGTAAATCCTCGCAATGTAGGGGCATCAACAGTCGACGAGGTTATCTATGTAATGCAGAAAGGTATCTTTAAAAAGGCTATGGCTAGCACCGTTTCTATCCCTGTACACAAGGCTTATGCCAAGATAGAAGGAATGCCTGCAGGCTCTAAGGTAGAGTTCTCTTTCTCTGACGATAACACTACAAATGCCATTGTAACGATTGACGCAGAAGAGAAGAACGCTGATAACGCTTACTACAACCTCAATGGTCAGCGTGTTACAAATCCTCAGCGTGGTATCTTCATTAAGGGCGGACGCAAGGTTATCATCAAGTAAAATATGAGGAAACTATAAAAAGAGAAATATTTTGTACCTCTCACAGAGGTAGTTCACACAACCAGTGAGGAGATAATAAACTCTTTAAAATAAAGAACGCAGAACGATAGAATATCTATACGTTCCGCGTTTTTATTTGTAATGCCACCGATGAGAGTAAAAACAGAATGCCGTATACAGCATAAAGCCTATATTGGCGCACATTTATAAACATAGCTTTTTATATGTATGGGCGTGGTTTATCACGCTGCTGGTACCGAAGAAAAAGTAGATTCGTCTAAAAATTCTAGGAGAACTAGAATTTTCTAGAAACTCTACGCCAGTTCGGGATAAGTTTATTATGCAAATAGTTCTAACTGTCTTGAATTTTCTACATATACCGGCAGTGCCTCTGGCTTATTCTCATAAAAGCAATACGCCGTAAGGGCAGAACATAAGTTCATGATAAAGTTATGTATTGACCGGTGTCGTGAGTGTACAAGGTTCGCCTTGTTCTTTAGCAGTTCATTAATGCACTCGATGATGTATCTTTTTCTCATCATAATCTTGTCCCATACAGGCATAAGCTTATTCTTCATTCTTGCTTTAAGTCCATGAACGAGCCCGATACCTTGACTGAACAGACTCTCGAAGAGTTCCTGTTTGATGTATCCTCTGTCAGCAAATACCTTTCCATAGAGAACCTTTGCAAACACCGACCACACTCTACTGTCCCTGTCATCTACGTTTTCCCCTGTAAGACAGAATGTTATCACTTCACCGGAATCATTGCAGAGCAGATGCAGCTTGAATCCATGACACCAGCCCATGGTACCCTTGCCGTTCTTGGCAAGACCGGCAAAGACCTTGTTGAAATTCCGTCTTACATTGTGACATACAGGAATCATCGTGCTGTCAACGAACGTTATGCCTGTACACCTGCCGAAGGCATGGAGCTTCATGAACAACATCATCTTGAGGAACACACGGGGCGTGAGTTCCACAAAACGGTTATAGGAGACGGCAGCAGGGAATTCATGCCTGAGCCACCCACGGATACAGTTCTGATAATACTCCTTGAAATTACGATATGTACCGAAGTGATAGCACACAAGGATTGTCATGATTTCACTCTCAGAAAGCCTTCCCTTACGATTCCTGCAACGTTTTCCATTGCTGTTATAAGATGGTAAACATAGGTTTTTACTCAGTTCAACATTCAAATTCTTGTCAAACTCATCAATAATACAGAATATTTCCGTAACTTTGTCTTTGGTAATCATTGCTTGGCTGTTTTGTAAGTTATTGATTTACAACTATAAAGTTACAAAAAACTAACGAGATTTCCAACTTTTACAAGGACATTCTTAACCCGAACTCGCGTATATATATAATAAGGTGTGCGAACGAAGTTGAGTAAAGGGGTAAATGCTCCTTTTCCTTCAGAAAAGCGAAAGGAGATAGTTGTCTGCGCTAAACTTCCTTTATTCCTTACAGCGAATTTCGCAGAGTTGTGGCGTAAGACTGTTATGCTTAGAATAGCTGCATTACAGTACCTTTCTTAAATCTTTGATGTATTGGGCTTGCTGTTTCCTCAAGTATATCTTCAGAAACGGAAGTAGAAACCATTTCTTCGGCTCGATGTATTCCGTGAAATCAATTGTCGTACTTTCGTCGTTTCCACTGAAAACTCCCACCCAATGTCCTTTTATATTTTCGTTTTCCATATCAAACTCCCACAATCTACAAGGCTCTTGTTTTGTTATGGTAAACACAGTTCTGTATCCGTCCTTCGTTGTTTCTATGAATTGCGTGTCCGATACCACTTCAATCTTCTCAATATCGCTTCTCCACGAGTAGTTGGTAAGCGAGGTTACAACCTCCCAAACTCTCTGTAAGCCGTATGGGAATGTAGCTTTTTTATTTGCTTTTACCAGCATAACGCTCCGTCCTTTCTGTTATTTCTTTAACAACTTGGTTGCATATTTGTATGTAAACATTGTTAAAGTGTTGTTCAAGTCCCATAGCGCAACCTCGCTCTGTATCAAGTCGTTGTGCTTCTTGCTTATATCTTTCAGAGCGTTCCCTACCGATTTCCGCACATATTCGCTTTCGTGTGCCTTGTTTTTGGCAATCAGCGCAATTGCCACCGATGGGTTTTCCTTAAAGAATGGACGACTTGTCCAAATCCTCAAGCCCTCTGTTGCTGCACGGATAACATTTGGGTTATCGTTGTTTATCCATTCTTCGATGAGCGGTAAGCAAGTTTCGTAGCCTCTGTGCCTGCAAACGTCATCGAAAGCTTTTGCAAGCATCTCCTGCACGCGCCAGTTCTTATCGATACCGACTTGTTCTTTCAGAAAGCAAAGTGCATCGTTATCCTCTGTTGCCAGTCGCCCCAACATTGTTGTTGCCAACATTCGGACTTGATAGGCATCGTGTTTGAACAGCTTGAGCGCAAGTTCAAAGCATTCTTTCTTTGAGTATGAGGAAAGAATTTCATCGGTTGCATCGATGATATGCTGAAATCCATGCTCTACTTGCTGTATCTTGTTCAGTATGTTTTCTATATCCATAGCTGTTTTTTATATAATTCAGATAGTTCTGTCTACACGTTGGCACAGCAAAAGCGTATGTTTCACAACGCATTGACAACAAGTTTGTTACACAACAGTTATGTTTGTAGAAAATGTTTACAGTTTTTTAGTCGTTCTTCCACGCTTGAAACAAGGTGGGTGGGGTCTAATTCTTAGAGTCGGTTGCCCTCTTTGGGGAATACCACTGTGGGCTTGAATGCCTTTGCTTCCTCGAAGTCCATCAGGGCATAGCTGATGATGATGACCGTGTCGCCTACCTGAACCTTGCGTGCCGCAGCACCGTTCAGACAGATACAGCCAGTGCCTCGTTCACCTTTTATAATATAAGTCTCGAACCGTTCGCCGTTGTTGTTGTCCACAATCTGAACCTTTTCGCCAGCAATCATATTGGCAGCGTCCATCAAATCCTCGTCGATGGTGATGCTTCCTATATAGTTAAGGTTGGCTTCGGTAACCTTAACGCAGTGCAATTTGCTCTTCAATACTTCTATCTGCATATTCTTTAGCCCTTATATTTAATATGGTCGATAAGTCGGATAGGCGTTTTGCCACAATAAACCGTGATGCAGCCCACCACGTACGGCGTGTCGTCCCACGACTGCACAGGCAGCAGGGTGTTGCCGTCTACGATGTCGAAATACTCCACTTCCAAGCCTTCGATGGCGTTAATGTCTGCCACCACCTTGTCGTGAAGTTGCTGAACGCTCATCTTTCCTGCTTCGTTGGTGCTCGATTTCAACACCTTATATATATTAGGAGCTATGGCTCGTTCGTCGGCAGAGAGCAGCGAGTTTCGCGAACTCTTTGCCAGTCCGTCTTCGTCGCGCACGATGGGGCACTCCACTATCTCGATATTCATATTGATGAAGCCTACAAGTCGCTTCACCACAGCTATCTGCTGCCAATCTTTCTCGCCGAAATAGGCACGGTTGGGGCGCGTGATGTAGAACAAACGGCTGACAACCTGGCATACGCCGTTGAAGTGTCCCGGGCGTTTCGCACCCTCCATAACGGTCGATTGTGGCGGAAACTCGAAGTGGCGCGTATCGGGTGTGGGGTACATCTCGCTCACCGACGGCGCAAAAACATAGTCAGCACCGCACGCTTCCACAAGTTTGCAGTCGGCGTCCAACGTGCGTGGATAGCGGTCTAAGTCGCCCTTGTCGTTAAACTGTGTGGGATTGAGGAACACCGATACTACGGTTACATCGTTCTGCTGCACGCTCTGTCTTACCAACGAGGCGTGCCCATCGTGCAATGCGCCCATCGTGGGCACAAGTCCGACGGTCTTTCCCTGCCTGCGAACCTCGAAAAGTTCGTTCTGTAAATCGACAACCTTTTCAAATATTCTCATTTTGAAGTTTCTGTAATTCGGGTGCAAAGTAACAACAATTTTATTTAAAACTCGTAAGAATACGCTAAAAATATACCAATATTCTACCTTTTATAGACGTTTTCAAAACTTTCAAGCCGTAATTTCAATATTTTTCCGTAACTTTGCCGATAGTAAAGTAAAAGAAAATGGGAAAGAAAGTATTGTTCATAAACCAAGAAATCGCACCGTATGTTCCGAATTCGGAGATGTCAATCTTTGGCGCAGATATGCCACAACATATGCAAGACGCTGGTTTTGAAATTCGCACATTTATGCCGAAATGGGCTGCCATCAACGAACGACGCGGCCAGCTGCACGAGGTAATACGCCTTTCGGGTATGAATCTCATCATAGATGAAATGGATCACCCGCTGATTATCAAGGTGGCAAGCATACCGCAGACACATATTCAAGTCTATTTCATCGACAACGAGGACTACTTCCAGAAGCGGTCGGCAATGACAAAGGACGAATTGGGCAACGATTACCCAGACAACGGCGAACGTGCCATTTTCTTTGCGCGCGGCGTATTGGAAACCGTAAAGAAGCTAAGATGGGCACCAGACGTTATTCACTGCCAAGGTTGGATGTCTGCCGTAGTGCCTTTCTACGTTAAAACAGCTTATCGCGACGAACCGCAGTTTGCCAATTCCAAAGTTGTTACGTCGCTGTTCTCTGAGCAACCACACGACAGCTTGGGCAAAAAGTTCAAGCAATGCCTCGAATTCAGAGACGCTGAATTGAGTAAAATAGAGAAATACGGCGACAATTTCGACTTCATGGAGTTGGGAAAGCTTGCCATAGACTATTCCGACGGCATCATACAGACAAGCAACGATGTGAACAAAGAGTTGATGAAGTATGCCAACGACAACAAGGAGAACATTATGTTGCAGCCTGAAGAAACAGACGAAATAAAGACAAAGTACACTGAGTTCTACAATAAATTAATAGAATGAAAGCAAAACTCTTAGCTTTTGGCTTCGCCCTTATGGCGTTAGCCCTAACCTCTTGCGACGATACAACTGGTGGAATCGGTGGTTCGCTCACAGACGAGGCAGACAAACTTAAAGTACAAGCCGACACATTCAATGTCGGTGCGCACAGCATATTGGCTAACCGCATACTCTCGCGTTCGGCAAAAGGGTATCTCGGGCAGATAAAAGACCTCGAAACACAGTCGGAAATTACGGCAAATCTTATGTCGCAACTTTACGTTTTGCCCAACTTCGAGATGCCTAAGAAGGACATTGTGCAGAGCAAAGACGCAAGCGGAAACATCGTTGCCGACTCTTGCGAACTGCGCCTGTACTATTTTACGCACTTCGGCGACTCGCTGGCACCAATCAAAATCACCACCTACGAACTTGACCACCCCGTAAAGGAGGGCAAGAAATACCTCACCGACTTCGACCCAGAGGCGGAAGGATATCTTCGTACCGCAGCAAACAACGGATTGGAAATAGCCAGCACCTACACACTGACGGAATTTACAGTGCCCGACAGCGTAAAGAAGGACAAGAACTACGTGCCCAGTATCAAGGTAAGACTGAACAAACCGTACACCGACAAGGCAGGCAAGGTTTACAACAACTACGGTACGTATATGATGAACAAGTATTATGAAAATCCAAACGATTTCCGTAACATCTACAAGTTCCTCAACAACATCTGCCCAGGCTTCTACATCAAGGTTACAAATGGGCTTGGCTCTATGGCTGCCATCGAAGCCGTGCAACTCGTAGTGTACTATCGTTATAAGGACACGAAGGACAAAGACAAGATAAAAACAGGAGTTACCCAGTTCACCAGCACCGAGGAAGTGTTGCAGCTTACCAACTTCAAGTCCGACCAAGAGCAGCTGAAGGCATTGATAAACACCCCTGACGTATCGTACCTGAAGACTCCTGCGGGTCTCTTTACGGAAGTTGAGCTGCCCATCAATGAAATAATGAAAGGGCACGAAAACGATACATTGAACACAGCGAAGTTCGAACTCCAGAGAATAACGAACAAAAAGGCATCGAAATACAATATGGACATACCGACAAACGTCCTTATTCTGCCAACAGATTCGGCTGCCATATTCTTTGAAAAGAACAAACTAAACGACAACAAGACGTCGTTCATCGCTACCTACAATGCACAAAGCAACAGCTACAAGTTCAACAACGTGGCAGGAATCGTGAACTACTTCATACGCAACCGTGCCACTGCGGGCAGCAATCCTAATTGGGGGAAAGTGCTCGTGATACCCGTAGAATTGAAAACAACGAAAGATGAAAATAAGAATACCGTCATCAACAAAGTCTCATACTATATGGGACTCACCAGCACGATGCTGCTCGGAGGCGACAAGTCGAAAGGAAACATAAAGATGTCGGTCGTTTACAGCAAGTTCCATGGCAGATAACTTCTTGGAGAAACATTACGAAGAATACGAACAACGCAAAGCAGCATGGCTGCGAAAGAAGAAACACCTGAAGACAAAAAAGGTGCGCAACATTCGCAAACCCGACGACGAAGCGTTATAAATACAGAAGTGGCAAGAAGAAACAAACGTGTTTCCCCTTGCCATTTTCTCTTTGGCACACCATTTGCAATACAAGTCTGAGAACAAGGCAAATGCCTTATAACACAAAAAGAAAGGTACAAGAATAATATGATAAATCAGTTTTCACCCAAAGTTTCAGAGGTTCTGTCCTACAGCCGCGAAGAAGCCGAACGATTGGCGAGCCGCGCAGTGGGGCCAGAACACATTATGCTCGCCATTCTACGAGAGAAAGAAGGGGCTGTAAGCAATATGTTTGGGAAATTACACCTCAATTTGGAGAACATAAAAAGTCAGTTGGAAGAACGTGTACGCAACGAAAACGAAGGTCAGTTGCCGCTCTCCAACGATATGATGTTGAACGAACAGGCAAACAACATATTGAAGTTGGCAGTGCTCGAAGCACGCAGCCAGCGCACCCAAACGGTTGACGTACAGCACCTATTGCTCGCCATTCTGCACGACAACGTGAACAATGGCGCAAAGGAAGTGCTGCAAAACAACGACCTTAACTACGCCAAGGCTCTCGAACATCTCTACCAACCCACCGACCCGATACAGGACGGCATCGGCATGGCAAGCGAAGACGAGGACGAAGACCCTATTATGAACCGACACAGTGGCAGCGGCGACGGCACGAGAACGGCACAAGCCAATGCGCCAAGAACAGGTACGCCAGTGCTCGACAACTTCGGAACCGACCTCACGAAGGCGGCTGCGGAAGGCAAACTCGACCCTGTGGTGGGGCGCGAAAAGGAGATACAGCGCGTAAGCGAAATATTAGGCAGACGAAAGAAGAACAACCCTATTCTCATCGGCGAGCCCGGTGTGGGTAAAAGTGCTATTGTTGAAGGACTTGCGCAACTCATCGTGAAGCGTATGACGTCGCCTATCCTTTTCAACAAACGTGTCGTAACCCTCGATTTGACAGGCGTTGTGGCAGGTACGAAGTATCGCGGACAGTTCGAGGAGCGCATTCGTGCACTCATCAAGGAAATCGAACAGAACCCCGACGTCATCATCTTCATCGACGAAATACATACCCTCATCGGTGCAGGCTCTACCCCAGGCTCGATGGACGCTGCCAACATACTGAAGCCAGCCCTCGCCCGTGGCACCATACAGTGCATCGGCGCAACGACATTAGATGAATATCGCAACTCCATAGAGAAGGACGGCGCATTGGAACGCCGCTTCCAGAAGGTGCTCGTAGAACCAACAACGGTAGACGAAACCTTGCAGATTCTGAACAACATCAAGGACCGCTACGAGGCTCACCACCACGTTTCGTACACCGACGAAGCCATTACGGCGTGTGTCAAACTGACAGACCGCTACGTTACCGACCGCTTCTTCCCCGACAAGGCAATCGATGCAATGGACGAGGTAGGCTCTCGTGTACACCTGCAAAATGCACAGGTGCCAAGCGAAATCGTGGAACTCAAGAAGGAATTGGACGAAGCTGACAAGAACAAGAAGGAGGCGGTGAAGAACCAAAACTTCGAGTTGGCTGCCAACTTCCGCGACAAGCAGACCGTATTAGAGCAAAAACTGCAGGACGCACAGCAGAGATGGGAGCGCGGCGACGACCACAACCGTGTGGAAGTGGACGAAGACAAGGTGGCTGACGTGGTGTCGATGATGACAGGCGTACCCGTACAGCGTATGCAGGAAAGCGAAGGCGTGCGACTTGTCAATATGGCAGACAATCTGAAACGAGAGGTTATCGCACAGGATAAAGCCATCGAAAAGATGGTGAAAGCCATTCAGCGCAACCGCGTAGGACTGAAAGACCCCAACCACCCCATAGGTGCGTTCATGTTCCTCGGTCCCACAGGCGTGGGCAAAACCTACTTGGCAAAGAAGTTAGCCGAAATTATGTTCGGCTCTAAAGATGCCCTTATCCGCATCGATATGAGCGAATATACCGAGAGTTTCAACACTTCCCGACTCATTGGTGCGCCTCCGGGATACGTGGGATACGAAGAAGGCGGACAGCTTACCGAGCAAGTGCGACGCCACCCCTACTCTATCGTCTTGCTCGACGAGATAGAGAAGGCACACGGCAACGTGTTCAACATGCTATTGCAAGTGCTCGACGAGGGCAGACTCACCGACGGCAACGGACGCCTGATTGACTTCCGCAACACCATTATTATAATGACGTCGAATGCGGGTACACGCCAGCTGAAGGAATTCGGACAAGGCGTGGGCTTCACGGCAGCGAATATCAACGGACTTTCGCACAACGAACAAGACAAGGAGCGTGCTCGTGCCATCATACAGAAAAGCCTGAGCAAGCAGTTTGCACCCGAATTTCTGAACCGTTTGGACGAAATCATCACCTTCGACCAGCTCGACCTCGCTGCCATCAAGTTGATTATCGACATCGAACTGCGCAGTCTTTTCAAGCGTGTAAAGGAACTCGGCTACGACATCACCATCACCGACAAGGCAAAAGAGTTTGTTGCCACGAAGGGATACGACGTCCAGTTCGGCGCACGCCCACTGAAACGTGCCATACAAAACTATATTGAAGACGGCATTTGCGAAAGAATACTTGCAGGAAAAGTCCACGAGGGCGAAACCATCGCTATCGGCAAGAACCCTAACGCAGACGAACTTACGTTTAAGTAAAGGCGCAGGTACAGCCAAAAGGCGTGCCTACATACAAGCATAAACGCATTAATCGAACAGCAAGAACAGCATTGGTGCCCGACAATAAAAAGACCGTAGCATACCCCATTCTATGCTACGGTCTTTTTTGTATATAGGCAAAAACAGACGATAATAGTGTAAATATTTTTCACAAGCGCAACTGTCGCCTAACTACTTATCCATCAACACATTACAAAACCTATTGTTTTGCATTCCAAAAGCGTAGGTTTTACAAGGTAAAAGCGGCTGTTTTGCGATGCAAAACAGCCGCTTTCGCAATGCCAAAACGCAATTGCCACTTTTTAACGGAATTATCTTTACAATATCGAGCAAGACAAACAGAAAATCAAAAGGACGAAAATTATCTGCATAATAATACTTGTTGTGAATTTAGAAATACAAAAAATATTAGTATCTTTGTGGCAAATAAAATATTGGAATAACATAAACCTAACAACAGAATGAGAAAGTTTATCGCATTGTCGGCACTTGCGCTGACAGCAACAACAATGACAGCACAGAACATTGTCTATCCGCAGGCACCGAAAGACGGCACTGTGGACACATACTTCGGTGTGAAAGTGCCCGACCCTTACCGCCCTTTGGAAGCCGACCGAAGCCAAGAAACCATGGCGTGGGTAGAGGCTGAAAACAAAGTAACCAACGCTTATTTGGCGAAAATACCCTTCCGTGCCAAGCTCTTGAAACGCTTGAAGGAGGTGGCAGACTTTGAAAAGGTGGGCACACCGTTCAACAAGAATGGCAAATGGTATGTGTATAAGAACAACGGACTGCAAAACCAGAGTGTTCTTTACCAAATGGACGAGTTGGGAGGACAGCTCAACGAGTTTCTCGACCCTAACAAGCTGAGCGACGACGGCACCGTGGCACTGCAGAACACGAGCTTCTCTAAAGACGGCAGATATATGGCTTACGTCATCTCGCGCAGTGGCAGCGACTGGCAGGAAATATACGTGAAGGACGTTGCAACGGGCGAACTGCTGTCCGACCATATAGAATGGGCGAAGTTTGGCGGCGCGCAATGGTGCGGCAACGGCTTCTTTTACAGTGCCTACGATGCTCCCGAAAAGGGCAAGGAGTTCAGTTCAAAGAACGAAGTGCACAAGGTTTACTACCACAAGATAGGCACGAAACAGAGCGACGACGTATTGTTCTATCAGAATCCAGCCCACCCACTGCGCTTCTACTCGGTGTCGCTGAACGAGGACGAAACCATGATGTTCCTCAATGAGAGCGGTGCAGGCTCGGGTATGAACCTATACGTGCGCGACCTTCGTGTGCCAAACTCGCAGTTCATACAGATGACTTCCAATATGGATTTGCAGTACAGCCCCATCGAAACCATCGGCGACAACATCTATTTGCTCACCAACGACGGTGCGCCACGTGGCCGTGTAATGGTTGCCAACATACACAAGCCAGGCTTTAAAGACTGGAAAGAGCTCATCGCCGAAAGCAAGAGCGTGCTCGAAGACGTGCAGTTTGCCGACGACAAACTCATACTTACTTACAGCCAAGACGCTTCCACACACCTCTATGTCTACTCGATTGACGGCAAGGAACTCAACGAAATAACGCTTCCTACCGTAGGACGTGCTTACGTAAACAGCAAGCGTGGACAGAAAGAATGTTTCTACAGCTTCTC
Organism: Prevotella intermedia ATCC 25611 = DSM 20706; assembly: GCF_001953955.1. Taxonomy (NCBI): domain Bacteria; kingdom Pseudomonadati; phylum Bacteroidota; class Bacteroidia; order Bacteroidales; family Prevotellaceae; genus Prevotella; species Prevotella intermedia. The sequence goes on along the minus strand of NZ_CP019301.1, from coordinate 123,852 downwards.
TTCGTTCACCGTTCCAGGCACCATTTACCAGTACGACATTGCCGAAAACAAGAGCACCGTCTACACTGCACCGAAGATTAAGTTCGACCTCGACAAATATACCACGCAGCAAGTGTTCGTTACCAGCAAGGACGGAACACGTGTTCCGATGTTCCTTACCTACAAGAAGGACTTGAAGCGAAACGGCAAGAACCCCGTGCTCATCTATGGTTACGGTGGTTTCAACGTGTCGTTGCCTCCAAGTTTCTCGTCAATGCGCATACCATTCCTCGAAAATGGTGGTATCTACGCACAGGTAAACCTGCGTGGCGGTAGCGAATATGGCGAAGAATGGCACGTTGCAGGCACAAAAATGCAAAAGCAAAACGTGTTCGACGACTTTATTTCGTCTGCCGAATGGCTCATTACGAACAACTTTACAAGCAAAGACCACATCGCCATTATGGGCGGCAGCAACGGCGGACTCCTCGTTGGTGCTTGTATGACGCAACGCCCCGACCTCTTCAAAGTCTGCATTCCGCAAGTCGGCGTAATGGATATGCTGCGCTATCATAAGTTTACCATCGGCTGGAACTGGGCTCCCGACTACGGCACAAGCGAAGACAGCAGGGAAATGTTCGAATATCTGTACTCTTATTCGCCCCTGCACAACCTGAAGAAAGGTGTAAGCTACCCTGCAACACTCGTAACAACAGCCGACCACGACGACCGTGTGGTGCCCGCACACTCGTTCAAATTCGCAGCAACCTTGCAAGATTGTCAGGCTGGCACAGCTCCTGTCCTCATTCGTATCGACAGCAAGGCAGGACACGGCAGCGGCAAACCATTGGCAAAACAGTTGGAAGAACAAGCCGACATCTACGGTTTCATTATGAAACACTTAGGTATGAAGTTTAAATAACAGCCCTGCGAACAGCAGGAAACATAGAGGCAAAACGCCATAAACATTGCCTCAAAGCATTAGGGACGTGATTTTTCACGTCCCTTTCTTGTATCTATTGCCTTGCATTGTTAGGTATTAGGAATCTGATAAGTTGCACCCTTACGCTTATGGACTGGCACGTGGAAAGCCTTGCGTGGGGTGTATGTCTGGTGTGTAAACAATGTTTATATGGGGCAAAAAAAAGCGATGACCCCTCTCAGGCTACCGCTCCAAATCTTCAATAGGTATTAGTGAATTTAAGGTAAAAAAGATTGTTTTCAGGATAACGGGAGCAAAGGTATGCAGAAATATTCGTTGCACCAAATCTTTTCGATGCTTTTTTCTCACTTTATGGCTGTGCACGATAACACACAGTTTGTATTTGCCTTGCCCAAGTTTAGATTGCAGCGTTTTATATAGCGGTATAACGCTTTTCGTATAGATGGGGCGAAGGGTGTGTTTTAGAGGGTATTTATAGTAAATTCTAGTTCTTCTATAATTCACTAGGGCTTCTAGTTTAAAATTGAAAAATCACTTTGCTTTTGTAAAGATTATTCCAAAGAAAAACGCTAATTTCGATTTGGCATTGCGAAAGTGCCTCTTTTGCAACGCAAAACATACGCTTTTACCGTGCAAAACAGCCGCTTTTGGAATGCAAAACAATAGGTTTTGCAAAGCGTTGATAACAAGATAGTTATACAACACTTATACTTATAAAAAATATTTACACTTTTATTGCTGCAATTTGTCGCACCTTTCCACTGATAAGGCAACCAAACTTAGTGTTAGAAACGTGCTGCATCACGTTTCTACAAGGCGACGCTTGCCTTCGTTGCGTAACCGCTCTCCCACCCCAAATACTTTTTCCTACCATTGTTCGGCTATCTCTTTTCTTTTTCGTACTTTTGTCTGCATAACCCACAAACAGGCTATGAAAGAAATGGAAACATACGACTTGCTCGACGAAAGTCAGCGAAAGGTAGTAAACGCACAGCACGGACACCACCTTGTTTTGGCATCGCCAGGGTGCGGAAAGACTCATATTCTTGCCCAACGCATACGCCACGCACGGCAACAGGGATTGGAATACGCTGATATGCTGTGCCTTACGTTTACCAACCGTGCAGCACGCGAAATGCTGAACCGTATTCGCACGGTGATGAAAGACAACGACACAAGCAGTCTGCAAGTAGGAAACGTGCACCATTTCTGTTCCAAATTCTTGTTTGAAGAGGGGAAAGTATCTGCCGACACGTCCATTATCGACGACGAAGAAGCCATCAGCATCATTGCCGAATACAGGCAAGAGGGCGAAGAAGCCGTAATGAACAACTACAAAAAGCAGCAGGAATACAAGCAGATAATTCTTTTTTCGCACCTTATGTTCCAAATGGAGCATCGCCACGAGTGGAAGTATTTCCTTCACCCAGAGTGCCTTACCGACAACGACCGCGAAGCCATCAGACACATTTGCCACTCGCAGGGCAAGCCCTACAACGAGCAAACGGTGCTGGAAATATACAACAACGCAATGCAGTATGCCGACGAAGCCGACTCGCCGTACATCAACCGACAGATGGCGGAAAGCATTCGGGCACTCGTAACCAAAATGCACTACGCCAAACTCTTTGCCGAATACAAGAAGGAACACGCAATGCTGGACTTCGAGGACCTGCTGCTCTACACCTATAATATATACAGGGCAGGTGCCACACATCGCAAATACAAGTGGATTCAGGTAGACGAGGTGCAGGATTTAAACGCCATGCAGCTCGCCATCATCGACCTGTTGGTGGCTGACGACGACCCTATGGTGATGTATCTCGGCGACGAGCAGCAAGCCATTTTCTCGTTTATGGGTGCAAAAATAGAAATGCTGAGTCTGCTGAAAACACGCTGCAAAGGCAACATTCACCACCTGCTGCAGAACCACCGCTCGCCAAAATACCTCTTGGACGTGTTCAACGACTATGCCGAACACCAGCTGCACATCGACCGCGAGCTGCTGCCACTCACCGACAACGACGCTAAAGCCCAGCAAGGCGACCTCGTGGTGCTGACAAGCAATACGGTGGAAGACGAAACCGATGCCGTCGCAGCAACATCGGCACGCCTACTTCAGCAAGATGCAACGGCTACAACGGCAGTCATTGTAAACGCCAATGCCGACGCCGACAAGGTTAGCAGAGCCTTGGAACGCCACGGTGTGAACTATTTGAAAGTGTCGGGGCGCGACCTTTTCGACACGCCTGCCATGAAAACGCTTATCGCCCACATCGCTGTGCTGAACAACGAGCAGAACATACTTGCGTGGTCGCTCCTGCTGAAAGGACTGAAGGTGTTCGATTCTAAAGGTCTTGCCCGCCGTTTCGTGCACAAACTGCGCCAACTGTCGCTCTCGCCAACCGACTTCCTGCTGTATAAAGACAGCAACTACACCGCCGACTTCCTGCAAAACTACAACGACGGCGACATCGTAGTGTTCGATACGGAAACTACGGGGCTGAATGTATTCGCCGACGACATCATCGAAATAGCAGCCATACGACTCCACAAGGGCGAGATTGTGGGCGAACCGCTCGACCTCTACATACGCACCGACAAGACCATTCTGCCCAAACTCGGCGAGAAAGACAACCCAATGTATGCCATCTACCACGAGAAGATGCACAGCGGACAGCTGCTTTCGCCTGCCGAAGCCCTGCAACGGTTCTGGCAATACGTGGGCGATGCGGCTCTCTTAGGGCACAACGTTGCCTACGACAGCAACATCTTGGACTACAATATGCGCCGATATACGCCTGCCGACAGTATGAAAAACCACACCAACCCTTGCTTCGACTCGCTCAAACTCATACGCCTATTGGCTCCGGGGCTACCATCTTACAAGCTGGAAACGCTTTTAGAGCACTTCCAACTCGCAGGTATCAACTCGCACCAAGCCATCGACGACGTTGCTGCAACCATCTCGCTTGTACGCCTTTGCGCCGATAAAGCCGCACAGCAGCAGCCCCTGCAAGCCGCCTTTATGGCACACAAGCAGGTTGTTCCCTGCGCTCAACGCTTCCGTGCAGCCTACGCACCGTTTTTCAACACCGCACTTTCGCATTGCTACGAGCTGAAAGCGGGCAGCGAGAAAGCCCTCGTCGAAGAGGTGAAGAACACCTACAACGAGTTGATTGCGCAAGGACTAATCGGCGAAATAGACCGTCTGCCCTACTTCCTGCGTTACTTGGAACTCGACTTACTCACCGATGAAAGCATACCTAATGCACTTATTGAACAGATTAACCGCTATATGCTGGAAATCAGCACGATGAAAGAAAGCGACTTCTGCAACAGTAAGAGCCTTGACGAGCGTGTCTACGTTACCACCGTACACAAGGCAAAGGGACTCGAATTCGACAACGTCATCGTCTTCGATGCTGCCTCCGAACGCTATCCGAACAAGCGCAACACCACCGAAAAGCAGAACCAAGAAGACGCCCGCAAGTTCTACGTAGCTATGTCGCGTGCCAAACGACGCCTCATCGTAGCCTATTCCCTCACCGCCCGCGATTGGCACAACGTGTCCTACACCCGCGAGCTCACCCCTTTTATGGACAGCATAGCCCACCATTTCGAGGGATAGAAAGCCTCAACACCCTTTTAAAAACCACCATAAATATAAATTTTAAGAAAACAAAGCTAAAGTTTTGTAAACCTAAAATAATTTTACTATATTTGCAACGAAGTATTTCAAACCAATATTTCAAGCTGAACCACACACAAATAACTGACTTGACAAACTGAAAAACTAACTATTGAAAGCAAGAACAACATTGCAACAACAGTTTTATCTTTTCATTTTTTAAACGCATATATTTATGAAAAAGAAGTACATCTATTTAACTATGACATTCGTCTTTGCCTGTATTTTGGGGCTAAAGGCTTCTCCTACCTATCTTAGAGGGCAGGCAAAACAAGCGTGGAACTACGATTTTGAAACGGCAAAAGCTGACAATCTCGGCGACAGACCGAACCATTACGACCTTAAATTGAACGGTTTGGCGTGGTCGATGTATGCCGTCAGACGCACGGGAGGGGCAAACGACTTTGCCAACGGCAAATATGCAGCACGCATCTATGGCAGCAAAATGTCGATGAAGGAGATGCCCTATATGGCAATGACCGAAGATAAAGTAGGCGGCATAGGCACTGTAGAGTTTGTTTATCGCGCCTACGGCGAGCACAAAGCATCACAGGTAGCATGGTGTGTGCAAATTTCGGAAGACAAAGGTGAGCATTGGGAAACCATCGGGCAGCCTTTTACACCGAAAGAAGATGTGCAAACCTTCCACGCAAAGGCTAATGTGGAGACAGGGCGCATACGCATTGTGCGTACCGATTATGCTGTTTTCGACTATGCTGCCGCAGGAAAATTCGATGCAGCCTTTAATTTGGACGATATCAGCATTACCGATTACGAAGCCGAAGCACCTAACCGACCTTCCATTATTGCAAACAACGACCTCCTGTCGTTCGATGAAGTGAACAAAGGAGAAACGAAAAAGCTGACGCTGAACATTACTTATAAGAACTTAAATGCAGATATTGCATTGTCGTTGATGGGCGAAAGCGCACAAGTCTTCAGCTTATCGGCAGACAAAATAACGGTTACAGAGGCAAATGGAACCGCCAACATCGACGTAACCTTTGCTCCACAGGCATTGGGCACCTACCAAGCCGTGCTGAAACTGCAATCGGGAGAAACCACAACCGAAGTGCAACTGACGGGAAAAGCTATCCGTAAGGCAGGCGAATTCACGTATAGTGGTGGCGAGGGTACAAAGGAAAGTCCCTATCTGATTAGCACAGCAGGCGATATAGAAGACCTTTCGCTTGCTGTAGACACCGAAACCGATTATGCAGGCAGATACTTCAAACTAACGAAAGACATTGATATGAGTGGCGTAAACAATATGAAGCCTATCGGAAACAACTTCGGAACGAGCGGAACAACGCTGAAAGCTTTCAGTGGAACATTCGATGGCGACAATCATAAGATTACCCAGCTCACAATGACTTTCAAAGGAAAGAACAATATTGGCGTAGCTCTTTTCGGCATTTTGAAAGATGCCAAGGTGATGAATCTTACATTGGCAGACTGCCATTTCGAAGCTGATGCCATTGTTGCAAGCGTTGCTTCCGTGCTTGTAGGTTCGGCATTGCACAACTGCCATGCGGGCGAAAACGTAACGGTAAAGGCTCGATTGAAGCCCTATGCTGGCGGTATAGCAACCTCTGCATTCCTTTCACCATCTTCTATAACAGACTGTACATCAAGAGCAAGTGTAGAAGCCGATGATGTAGCAGTAGGTGGAATATTAGGTTTGAATAGCGTACAGGGAACAAGCATAAGCCGTTGTATCAATTATGGCAGCATACACACCAACAGTAACTTCGCTGGCGGAATTGTCGGCTACGTGGAATCAGGCAGTATTAACATTGACGACTGCCTCAATGCAGGCGACATAAAAGCTGAATCTTATGCAGGCGGATTCTTAGGAATGGGGCTACAGGGCTCTTCTATCAATATACGCAATTCCTACAATATTGGTCGTGTAGAAGCAACAGACCCCGATGGTGCTTTCGACCCTATCTTCTCAGCTGCAATAAAGACAGAAGGACTGATTATAAACACACAAAACTGCTATTACGACAAAGCACTTTACAATGGCAATTCGGTAGGTATGCCCTATGCTCGTGCAGAGATGCGCTCGCAGGAATTTACCGAAAAACTGAACGGCGACCGTGCCGAGTATGTATGGCGACGACTTGTAGGTGTGAATGACGAACTTCCTGTACCGTGCGGAGAGGGGGAAGTAATTACCCACATTGCACAAACAGCCATGGCAATGCCCACTCTGAACATTGTAGACGGACACATTGCAGCGTCAGACGGCGTCCGCATTTTGTCAATACACAATGTTGCAGGTCGTTGCTATGCCACTTCGAGCAAACTACCCGCAGGCATCTACATCGTAACAATGATGCCTGCCAAAGCAGAAACACTGTTAACAGTAAAAGTAATCATTGAAGCAAACTAACAAAACCCTTTTCTAACAACAAAATATAATAAACAATGAAAAATATAAAACAAATCAGATATAGCATCATCTATTGTCTAATGCTCTTTACAATAAGCACTTTGCAAGCATATGCAGGCAATGATGACCACGGCATACTAACTGCCAACGAGATGACAATTCCGCTGAACCGCACTTACCGTATGTATATAAAGAAATACAACAAAGCCACACAGGCACACATAACAAAGGGTGAGCGCATCGTTATACGCTACACCACGGACGACAATACAGTCATAGAACCTGAGGGCAACGCCTTTAAGTCGGTCGGAAAAGGTCGCACAAACCTAACATTGCGCATCTCAAGTGCCTATCCAGGTACATTAGATACTTTCGACCCCAACCACATATTGGACGAAATAAAGTTTTCGGTCGAGGTAAAAGACCATGTAGACATGCCATTTCCACAGTTCTCAGCTACTTGGGGACAAAGCAAAGCAGAAACAATGGAAACCTTTTTAAAAAGCGGAGCATACACGAACTACACCTCCGACTATTGGACAATGAACCCAAAAGTCAGTGCAGAAGACCGCAAAGGACTTGAAATTCTGTCTACAACAAATACCGAATTTCCATTTATTATGCTTGCTTTCACACCTGAAGAGAATGAATTGTGTGCTCTCTACCTACTTGCATCATCTTGGGAACGCGTAACAACACCGCAAATCAGTGAGGTTTACAAGCTCCTCATAGCCAATGGATTTAAGGACAGAGGCATGAATCCAGACACCCACTGCTGGCAAATGTATAACCCAACTTCTAAAACGCTTGCTACCTGTGGATTGATGGTAGTAGAAGGGTGCGGCTATTGCTACGTAGGTCTTTCTTACTTAGCCAACGACCCTAACCCAACAGCTATTCAAAACATTCGTGCCGAACAACCCAAAGTACAGTGCGAACTGAACAACGGTATATTAAAAATCCAAGCCGAACAATATGTTGGCAAGTCCCTCGCCATCTATACATTCAATGGAAAATGCCTAAAAAGCACAACTGTTCGCACTGGTAACAACCTTATTTCAGACCTTCCACGCCAGCCTTTCTTCGTTCGCATCGGCAATTGTGCTGCAATTAAGGTTATCCCCTAACCATTTTTCCCCACCATAGATTTGCATCTGGCGAATCAATGCGTGAACAAAGCACCATAAACATAACGATTAATCGTAGCCAAACAATAATATCCTCGAAAGCATAATAGCTTTCGGGGATATTTCTATTTATACAAAAGATTGTATAAACTCGTACTGCCCCAAATTAAACCCTACCCCATATTCCTCTATCTGTACACTCATAATATTTTATAGAAAGCAATTAGAAGGCATAGGAAGTAAACTCTTTTATTATACCTTTCATACTTACAGATACTCATAATTTTGTAAATATTCTTCACAGATACAGTTATTGTATAACAACCTCATTACAAACGACTTGCAAAACCTATTGTTTTGCATTCCAAAAGCGTAGGTTTTGCACGGTAAAAGCGGCTGTTTTGCGTTGCAAAACCTACGCTTTCGCAACGCCAAATCGAAATTGCCGTTTTTCGTAAGAATTATCTTTACAAAGCTGAAGCTGTTTTCTATTTTTGCAACAGGGTTTCTATGAGTTCTATATAACCTAGAATATTATAGATAAATTCGATGCTTTCTTGGTATTAGGAACGTGATAAGTAATGCTCCAACATATAGAAGCTATGGTTTGCAGTAGGTTTAAAGGAAGGGAAACAAAAATATTGGTGCCCGCAAAAAGGTTGTTGCGGACACCAATATATCTATCGGACAAATGAGTTGTTGCTTTTACGAACAACCTATTCGGGTTGTTTTGTCAATATCAACCTCAATAGGTTATCGGTGAAAACAACTTATTGAGGTTTGATGAATGTTTATTTCACAACTACTTTCTTATTGTTCACGATGTAGACACCGCGAGGAAGTGAAGAAAGAGATGCGGTTGTGCCAACCTTAGCACCTGAAACAGAGTAGACTGTTTGAGGTGTGGCTGCGTCAGAGGCGTCGGCGTGGTCGATGCCTGCAGCGGTTAGGACGGTGAGTTTACCCTTCTTGTAGCTGAACTTGTAGTTCTGTGCCTCGCCTCCGCTGATGATAATGTCGTATTCGCCTGCAGGACTGGTTTCGGTTGCAGTGGTAGACGCTGTCGGACGGACGGTGAGTACCTGATCGTTTTCGCCGTTCGTAAATCCTCTGTAATGGAGAACGAACTCTGGGTTTGGCTTGCCTTCTTGGCGTGTAACGTTGTCGGTGCTGACCGTGAGGGTAGCTTTGTCGACGGTGAGGACGCCACCTACAAGCTGTATACTCTTGTCGGTGATGGTTCCGTAGTCGATTCGAATGTCGTATTTGCCTACTGGCGACTTCTCGTTAGCTTCGCAAGTAATTTCTGGTTTGCCCTCGAAGTATTCGCCACGTACAGAGTAACCGAACTTCGGATTGGCTTCGCCATATGCACGAACGGTATTGCGCACGGTAACAATGCTGCCAAATTCCTTTATATTTCTGTATGGTATTCCTGCCCAACCTCTGTAAGTCTTCTTGGTGTCGATAGGAACACGCAGAATGATGCTGTTGATGCGGCTGCTGAGCAGTGGGTCTTTGCCCACCTTTGGCGGCTGCTTTGCGAATATCTTTATTTCGGCAAGGCTGTGGCAACCTGCCATACTCTCGTTGCCCAAGTTGGTGATGGTTGTAGGCAACACGAGGCGTTTGATGCCTATGCAACCTGCAAGAGCATAGTTGCGGAGGGTGGTTATGCCTTCGGCAACAACGAGGTCGCCTTTCGCAGAGGGCACAACGCTGATGATTTCCTTGCGGTCTTTGGTGTAGAAAATTCCGTTTTCATAAACGAAATTATCACCACCGCCAGCTGGAATGTTATCTACTGCTTCGAGCGCACGGCAGAGTGCAAACGTTCCGTCGGAGATTGTCTTGAGTCCATCGGGCAGAACGATTTTCCTAAGACTGTTGCAGCCGTAGAAAACACGCTCTGGAAGGTTGTCGTTGGTGGTGGTTAGTTGACCGTCTTTCAGATATGCTTCGCCACCACTTACTATTCTTGCACCTTTTATATCGAGCATTGAGAGACCTCCTTGTGTGAATTTACCTGCATAGTCGCAGCCTGCCATTTCGCGGATAACGCGGAAATCGGAACCATTGATGTCGCCTGTCAGCGTAAGCTCGCCTATCTTTTCGCGCATATCGGCGGGTATGCTTTCTGCCAACATACCTGCTTTAGTAAGGTTTATGGTTCGCTTTTCAAGGTCTTTTGGTTTTCCGTAAACACCTCTAACCATATCTTGTTCGGCAGTGAAAGAGTACATATTGCCTGGATTAAGCAAGTCTATCTTGTAGTATCCATCAACATCGCCGTTCCAACCCCAGTTCACGCTCACCAAGCCAGCCTTGTTATAGCCGTCGATTACAAAAGCGTGTCCAGCGTCTTGTCCCATAGAACCAGGGCTTACACCACCGTAGATGAGTGGGTGTCCTTTCGTTAGTTCGCTGAAAACGATGTCCATCCACTGTTCGTCGGTATAGTCAGCACGAGTAATGTATTCAGCATCGGTAAATCCGAAATAGGTTCGCAAGCCTGCGGCACAGTCGGTCATATATGCACCACTACCCTCATTAGGACCGCCATATTGCATTTCGGAAGCCACACCGCAGTGCAACATAAGGGTTGCAACAGCGTTAGCTTCGGCTTCGGTGTAGTTTCCGCTATAATCGTCCTTCATATTTGCCCAGTCGTAGGTGGTGTTTCCGAAGTCTGCACTGATAGCAACGCCACTGGGGTCGTTAGCTGGATAGTGTACCGTATGTGAGCCTATGCCTCGCACTGGATACTTGAAATAGTTGAGCACCTGTGCTGTTGCTGTTGCCACGCAGCCCGTAATCAGTCGTCCTTTCTTCGTGTTAGGCAACAATTTGTTGTAAGGCATCTGCTGTCCCCACGTCGTTGTGAGCAATGTAGACACTTCAGCAGCATACTTAGATGGATCGGGTTTAATGACACTCAGGGGCTTGTTGTTCTTCACAGCGTTGGTTATAACTTCGTCGATAGCCTTCAGCCACCATTTGAAACTGGGGTTATCGGTTTCTACGAAGTTCGATTCCGACACGCCAAGCAGTTCGGGTGCGAGGTCGTCAGCCGAGATTACGGCAAAGCCACCATCGGTATATCCGAACACGGTGTACGTGTGGGTTTGCTTCAACTCGCGCAACTGGTTTACTGTTCTTTTACCGCCCTGCTGTGGAGCGTTCATTTTGTGCTTGCCAAGTGTGGTCTGCAGATTAATTGCACTTGCAGCTGTTTTCTTCATCTGTGCCTTTGTGCGTGGCTTAGCCCATGCAAATGTGGGCACGAGCATCAGAAGCACCAGGGCTACGAATAGGTTTTGTTTAATTTTCATATATATATGTTTAAAAAATGAATATCCAGTGGGGAAACGAACTGCATTTGCTGCTCGGTTTTTCCATTACCTTATGGTTAGAGAAATGTCGGTGTCCCCGACTGATAAGAACGAAGACACCGACAAAAAATTGTCTATTCTACTACTACTTTCTTGTTTCCAACAACATATACGCCCTTGCGCAGACCACGAAGTGTGGTTGTCTGGCGACGCACAAGTTTGCCGTCGATAGTATAAACATCTACTGGTTTGCCGTCCATGACAACGCTGTCGATTCCCGTAGGAATATTGACTTCAGCCGGAGCAGACTCTGTTCCGTCGGCATAAATTGCTGTTACGGCATAGCGATTATTGTTTCCTGCAGCATTGTCTACATAATAGAACTGTGTAGCTGTTACCTTGTCGATACGCTCTCCCTCACGATAGATGCCATAGTGCGTAGGCACAGGCGTCGCTTTAATGAAAGTTACGTCGTCGATACCGAACATAAGACCTGTCTGCGGTGTCGTCTGATGGATTGCAAAGTAGGTCGTACCTGCAGGCACGTCAATGGTTATCTTCTCCCATTCGCCCGAAACGGCTTCTCGGTTCTTAACAACAGTGTTGGTGAAATCGGCTATCTCGTTGCCTGTTGTCGAACAAAGCACGTCGTAATTCTCAATATAAGCAACGTTGTTCACCATCATATTGTGCACATAGAACGAGATGGTTTGCGCCTGCCCAGAGAGTTTCGGACTGATAATCCAGTTATCGCTGTTCACATAAGCCTGTCCAGTGGCATCGAGTTCGTAAGGAACAGCAGCGTATTGCTTGCCCGAGGACGGCAGCAACCACGGATTAAGGCGTGGCACATCTTCGCCCAAGACATACGGATTGAAGATGATATAAGCAAACTGCGTAAACTGGTTAGGGTACCAAAGGTCGTTGAAGAAACCGCCTGCATAGCCCTTGTTGCCGTCCACCAGAGTCCAATCGCCGAACTCTGTAGACCATGCGTCGTAGCGTTCGAAGTCTTCCGTTACGGTCTGTGGCTCTATACTTGGAGCTCTCCATATAAGCGAAACCTTCGATTGTTCCCTTACTCCACGCAAATCCCGAACCTTTGGCTTTTCAGAATCTTCGAGTCTGATGATAAACTCGGCTTTGTTGTCGGTGTTGTCCAAGTCCTTATCGTATTCAACTTCTGCCACTACCTTCATCTCTTTCGCTTCTGCAATGATGGCAGATGTAGGAACATCGAAGGTCAGTGTGCGATTATTGAACGATGCGAGTGCCTCCGTCTGGTCGGAAGAAGTAATTTCCTTGTCCGCAGACTTTATGCGTATGGTGAACTCTTCAGCACTGCGCTCGCCGATGTTTTCAACTTTCACATTCAGTTTGGCATTGCGTCCCTTGATAACCTTGCCTGTTCCAGATACGGTAACAGCCAAGTTGTGTCGCTGAACTTCCATTATGCGAATGTTATCGACAAAGATTGGCGCACGGTTATCGCCGCCAATGGCTTTGAAACCAACGAATATGTAGCGTTCGTTTTCAAATCCGTCCAACGATAAAACTTCGGTCAGCCACGCTTCGTTCCCATTTATTTTAGAGTAATCAATGGTCTTCAGTTCGGTGCGTGTGCCGTCAGGACGCTGTGCAAACACAACAAGTTTGGTGTCGGGGAAGTCTTTACGCCCGTAGTTGAATATCAATCTCGGGGCAGTAGTACCCATTAACGAAATCTTTCCTGTACCTAAAGTACTTTCATCGCCTGCATTTGTAGGCTCAAAGCAGAGTGTGCCACCGTCGTTATCGTAAGCTACGCCACGTTTAATCTTCCATGATGTGCCCTTTGTATCAGCCAACCAAACCAATGAAGAGAGCGATGCATTGGCAAAACTCTCCTTGAATGGCACGTTATAAGCCTTACCAGCAATGAGTCGGGTGGTAGCTATGCCACTGCTTCCCAACTGGTTTTGCGCTGAAACACCCCAATAAACGAAGCATTGTTGCTCGCCATCGTTGAGGTTGATAGACGTTACATCAAAGTTGGTGTTGTTCTTGAACGATGCCAAAGTATCGGTAGGTTCCTTCGCATTCTTCATCGAAATAACGTTATAGGTAACCTCTTCGGGGAAGACAACGCCACCATTGGCTCCGACGGTAGAAATCTTATCCCACGACAGAGTAGCCATTGTGCTCTTGTCCAATGCCTTCAAGCCTGTTGGTGCAGCTGGCATATCGGGTCCGACAAAGGCTTTCGCAACTGCTTCGCGTCCTGCTCCCGCCGTATTATAGGCTACTACCTTATATATATGTGCGCCCTTTGCAACGTTGTTGTCTTGATAGCTCACCCGCTTACCACTCATCAGTTGCTTCATTACACCGAGTTTAACGTTGTCGCGGTATATCACTGCCGAATCCAACTGTGCAGCAAGTGCGTTGCCACCGATGGTTTTTGTAGGCAGAGTAAAGTTCAATGTGGCTTTTTCTGCACCTGTTTGGTCTACGGTTACGCTGAAATCGGTCGATGCATCGGGTGCCGTAAAGAGCGAGCCAGATGCCAATTGGAAGTTGCGAACATAGAAACGCCATTGATTATAACCGCTTTTATCGTGAATAGCCAAACGATATGTGCCGTCTTTCGGCACTCTAATCTCGTAAGAGAACTTTGTCTGCGCTTTCGGAACGACTACTGGCTGACCCACTTTCGTATAGGTTGTAGGGTTGTAACCTTCGCCATAGGCAACCTCCATCACCTCCTTGTACTCTCCTGCAAGCGTATTGTAAGCCTCGAGCGAAACGGTGTAGAGTCGGTCGGCTTTCAGTTCAAACGGTGGCGACATAAGCCAATCGTCTGCTGCACCCTTAGGATTATAGCCCGATTGTGCGCGTCCCTTCCAGTCGTCTGCCAATCCCCACTCCCATGTCTGGCTGTCGTCGTTGGCATCTACTGCTGTAAAGTTATTGAAAGACTCCTCATCGTAGAAGCTTTCCTTGAATGGTGGCGTGAGCGCATTGCCGATAACGATTCCGTTAGATGCAATGCCCTTGCCCTTACGGTTGCCTGCTTTCGGCGTAACAACAAAGCTATACTTCTTTAATTCGGTAGCTGTGAATGCTACTGAGAGACTTGTGCCTGCAACATCGGTCTGCACTTGTGCACCGTCAGGCATTCGCTTCACGTCGTATTTCACATCGCCTACATATCCGCCATGCTCGCCTTTCGTTACGGCAGCCCATGTAACGACAGCGGTTGCACCGTCGTAGCTGAACTTAACTCGTTCTATATCAGCAGGAATATCGTAGCCCACCCATACAGAATGTCTGACCTTGGGCGACGAGCCTGCATCGTTGGCAGTGGTAACGAGGAACTTTGTATCGCCACCAGCAACGGTTATTTCTGCATCTACCTTCGAGCCTGCCGCTGCAACGCCTTTCTTTATGGTGTCGTTGTTGGCAACAACATAGTAGGTAAGGTTGCCCGAAAGACTTTCACCGTTCATCTTCTTGCTGGGTGCAGTAAACTGTATGCGACCCGTTGTATTGCCTTTGTCGAACACAAACTTGAGGTCTTCGATGCGTGCAGGAGCTTCTGGAGCTGCCGTATTCGCAGGAATAGTCAGTGCCAACACCTGCGTTTCGGCAGGCATATCTCCAATTTTGTTGGCACGTCCCGTAGCAAGGTCTACATTATAGAGCACCGATTTGCCGTCTTGGTCTATGCTTGCCCAATAGAACGTGTTGGTTTTCTGGTCTATCTCGCCACTTTGCTGATAATAATTGCCATACGAATCCTTCACGGTAACACCAGTCGAACCTACAAGTGTTTCCTTTCCGTCGGCAGTACTGATAGAGTATAGGTCGCCCTCGAGCGATATTCCATATAGCGTTCCCTCCTTGCTGATGCCGAGAGCCACATACTGATGTTCTGCCCAACCTATGAACTCACGCTTCATTTTGGTATAGTCGATGACTCCCCATTGCAGGTTCGTGCCGCTTTCGTCCCAGAACACACCATAGATTTTACCTGTATTGCGGTCTTGTGCCGTTTCCATAGCACATAGCGACAATCCATCTTCACCCAAATTATCGTCAGACAGTTGTTCCCAAGTGTCTATATCGTAGGTATAATGATGCACTATGACTCGACCTTCCGAGTATGCCAAGAGGTCTAAATACATTGCATGGAACACGTCGCCAACGATACCACTACCCGAATTAACCTCCATGTAATTCATAAGACCTAACGCATTCACCTGAATGGGGGCAGTTGTGCCCACCGAATACATTCCGTAGGCAGCTGAACCCACCTTCCAGCCTTCTTGGTGAATGACGTTTCCCCACAGAACGGTGCCTGCAGGGGCTTTCATTATAGGCGCACCAAACGGCTTCTGCAATGGTGCACCTGCTACTTGCAATAGCGGACTATCTGTATTAAGAAGTGAACCGACAGGCGTATTCAGTGTTGAACCCAACACCAAACCGCCTCGTCTGCTTGACAAGGCATCTCTCAATTTACTCTCACGCTGGCTGTTGCTCTGTGCCATTATTCCCAACGGCAAACACAGCAAAAAGGCTAAAAAGCCAGCAAACATAAAGTTAGACTTCTTTTCCATAAGCAATAAATTTAGTATTTAATATGTTACTACGATGATGACAAAGATATTTTTCTTTCATTTCGTGCCTGCATACGGCTGCCCAACCTAACTTCTCTACCACCAAATGTGTGGCGTTGGCAGTGCACACGGTGTAGCTGTCTTGCGTCAAAGCTACGTGCCGACCTGCCTGAAGATTGCTATTTTTCTTTCAGATTACTGATTGTAACGTTCCCTGCCCTACCTCCGTATAAATTAAGGTATAAGGCTATGTATGGTTTTTAATTATCTTTTCTTATAGGTAAATATCTACTAACTTTTGCAAAAATAAAAATATTATTTTAACTACACAAACGAAAAGAAGAAAAATCGTGATATTTTTCAACATTCTGCCAATTTGCTATACGATAAAAAAGGAAAAATGCTAATGGGTGAAAACATTACTCTGACAGAGTCTGCTGCGAGGATAGCACTCTTTATAGGCAAGTCCAAGTACCTACTGCTGCTGTTCAAAATACTCACAAATAGTGTAAATATTTTTCACAAGCGCATCAATCGTATAACTATCTTGTTATCAGCGTGTTGCAAAACCTATTGTTTTGCGTTCCAAAAGCGTAGGTTTTGCACGGTAAAAGCGGCTGTTTTACAATGCAAAACAGCCGCTTTCGCAGTGTCAAATCGAAATTATCGTTTTTCGTCGGAATAATCTTTACAAAACTGAAGTGTTTTCTGCCCTTGACGAAACAAATGCTCTTCGGCAATCGACATACTGACCGCACTTGCTATTGTGGCAGAACTATCAACTCCAGACTGTCGGTTTTCACTCTCGCCTTGAGCCATTCATAAAGCTGTTGCCTATCGTCTTTGGCAAGCGTATTGTTGGTTTTAACCACTGCCATAACATATCCTTTCGTCAAAGCGGTATCTAAAAAGCATTCAGAAGACTGAGAAAGAACAAGGCTTTTGGCTGCAGGGCACACCACTTTCAGCTCGCGTTTCATATCATTTGCCAATACAGGATAGCGTGTATAGGCAGCCAACTGCTTCTGCAATGCAACGTTCTGATATGCCTGTTCTTGCCATTTGGACGAGTTTCCTTCGCCTGTAACAGCCAAACCTTTCTTGTTACGCTGTATGGCCAAAAGGCTATCGGAACTCGCTCCTTGTATCACTTTAAGTGTATAGTCGCCAAGCTTATAGTCTGCCATACTCTTCTGCGCTTTCGCTATGGCACCGACTGAGATTGGTTTGCCTATTGCCACCACGTTGAGTGTCTTGGTTTTTGAATCGTATTCGTACGAAATAATGTACGTTCCATTGTTATTCAGCTCGTCGCGTACAAATTTCTCAACGTTGTTTTCAGTTACACTCTGCTTGATAATGCTCCATGTCATATAGCCAGCAGGTAACATTGTGATGATGACAATGCTTATAATATAATAGTTCACCCGCTTCATCTTCTCGCGATCGACAAACTTCTTGCGATGGAAATGTAGCAAGCGGACGCCTATGCAGGTGGTAAAGGCGATGAAAACCGTATTGATGAAGTACAGATAGAATGCACCAAAGAAGTAGGAAGTGTTGCCCATTGCAAATCCATAACCTGCCGTACAGAGCGGAGGCATCAATGCCGTGGCTATCGCAACACCCGGTATTACGTTGTTCTTACTCTTGGTGGAGATGGCTAAAATGCCCGCAGCACCACCAAAAAGGGCTATTAACACGTCGTAGAGGGTGGGCGATGTGCGTGCCAAAAGTTCCGATTGGGCTTCGGTAATGGGCGAAATGGTGAAGTAAATCGTAGCCGTAACGACACTGATTACCGTCGTAATGAGATAGTTTGTAAGTGCCCGCTTGAACAATTTAAGGTCGGCTATGCCCACTGCTAAGCCCATTCCGATGATTGGTCCCATCAGTGGCGATATGAGCATGGCACCTATTATGACTGCCGTTGAGTTGACATTCAAGCCCAACGAGGCTATGAAGATGGCAAAAATAAGTACCCAAAGGGTTGCACCGTGAAAGTCTACGCCATCGCTTATCTGCGCTACCACTTCGTCTTCGCAATCTTTCTCTGGGAAAGCATTGAAGTATCCTTTCACTACTTGCCATAATGTCTGCGTGTTATCTCTCTGCATACTGCTTTCTTTTTTCTGCAAAGATACTATTTATTTTTGATAAATGAAATTGTTGAAGAACTAAAACAAACGTCCCACACTGCATTTATTCTGCAATGTGGGACGTGCTGTATGTTTACTAAATGGTTTCTGCGGTTTACCCGAACCTTACCTCACAACCACTTTCTGTGCGGCGTTGGCAGTGCGCACAATGTAGATGCCTTTCGGCAGAGATACGTGCTGACCAGCCTGAACGGTGCGACTGAGCACGGTGGTGCCGTCGATGCGTGCCACACTGACGTGGGTATCGCGGTCAAGAACATAAAATCCGCTGTCGGCAATGCGCAGGTTCGCATCGGTTGTGGTGGTAGGTATGCAGCCGATAGCGGTTGTACCGACCTTCTCCAAGCGTATGTTGTCGAGGTAGAAGTTCATACCTTTCTCCACGTTTGTGGTGTTGGCGTGGAAGCCAATGTAGATAACAGCCGTCTTGTTGGCAGTGAACTCGACGCTGCGAGTGGCGAACTGGTCGGTATCCACTTCGGTATCTTCCACCAATTGCTCGGTCATGGCAACGGCTTCGGGTGCCACCCCGTACTTCACTTCATACTTTTCGGTGCCTATGGTGCGCACATCGAACGACAGTTTGTATATCGAGCCTTCCTCTACGGCAATGAACGGTGTGAACAACCAGTCGTCCTTGGGCGCAGTAGAGCTGTATATCTTCATGAACTTGTAGTCGTAGTCCCAATCCCAGTAGGTGTTTCCGTCGCCGATGTGCTCGATGGTGAAGAGCAATACTTCGTCGTTGGTGTCGAAAGTGGCAGTGTAGGGCACCTCAAAAGGTTTGCCTATCATTATCTTGTTCGATGCTGTGGGCAAGCCTTTGTGCTCGTCGTCGATGTATGGTGTTACGTCGAAGAAGCACTTTTCGGCTTTTTCCTGCGTTACGGTGTAGGTGTATGGCGATGTGCCAGCATTGTCTACAATTTCACCCGAAGGCATCTTGCGCACTTGGTATTTCACTTCCGTTGGGTCTACATATCCGTTGTTCATTCCTTCGGTGGCTGCGTCCCATGTCAGCGTCAGCTTATCGGTGGCTCCGCCCTGCACCAACTTCACGTTCTTCACCTGCTTTGGCGTGTCGTGTCCTACGTATATGTTCTTTATTTCAGCCTTGTCGCCATCGCCCTCGGCGTTGATTACGATGACTGCAAAATCGTGCAGACCCTGCGTGGTGGTAACTTCGGCAATGGTAGCCTTGCCTGCCTGCGTGCTGCCCTGCATGTTTTCCACGCCATCTACGAGGACTTTGTAGGTAAGGTCGCCCGTAAGCGTCTGTCCGCCGTAAGTCTTTTCGGGTGCGGTAAAGTTGATTTTGCCCGTCAGTTCGCCGTTTGCAAAGTCGGCAGCAAGGTCGGTGGCAGCGGCAGGAGCACCCTGTGCCATCACTTTATCGCCCACCCAAAGACAGCCAAATTCCTCTTCGTGCTTGAATTCGCGCAGCATTGTGCTGGTCTTAGCCTTCAAATCAATTTTGTAAATGCCCGGAGTGCCGCCCCAATCGTCGAGCGTGGCAGCCCAATACATCGTGTTGCTGTCGTTTGCAGGGAATGCTGCCGACTGCTGATAGAGCGGGTTCATACCCGTTGAAAGTATCTCGGTGAAGGTAGCATCGGTGGTTGAAATCTCTCCAACCCTACCTGCCGAGTTGATGCCGTAGAGCTTTCCCTCCCTGTTGAAGGTTATTGCGAGGAAGTTGTTGCCCAGTGTGCCCACCTCGTTGCGTTCGTGTTTGGTAAGGTTAAGGGTGCATAGCTTGTAGGTGCTGCCGTCTTTGTAGACAGAATACACCTTGTCCGTCTTCTCGTCGTATGCAATAGGACAGCCGATAGACACCATATCGGTAGGCACTTTATGGCGTGTGATGAAAGTAAAATCGTTGGCGTTGTAGATGTACATATACATTTCTACACCGTAACCCGAGTCGTCGAGCACGAAGAAAAAGTAGCGGTCTTTCACCTTTACGATGCCGTAGTCGGGCGAATAGGGTATTTTCTGAACCGCCGTTAGTGGCGAAGTGGCTTCCGTCGTGAACTTGTAGATGCCGTTGTTTTCGTTCACACCCACAAGGTGTCCGTACAAATTGTAGTCTGCATCAGCCGTTTGTGCTGTGGCTGGCGTTGCTGCAAAGAAAGCTATGGCAGCAAAAAGGGTAATAAAAAGCTTTTTCATCGTAAAAATATTTTTAATGTTGGTTTATCAGATTGCTCATTTCTCTTTCAGATTACTAATGTTTCCGTGCCCTTTCCTACCTTAATATATAAGCAAGGCATAGGACAATATATGCTTTTACATTCGTCTTTCGTATCGGTAATAGACTACCGAGTTTTGCAAAAATAATAAAAATATTTTAATTAAACAAAAGAAAGGAAGAAAAATCGTGGTATTCTTCCATATTCCAAACCCTACAAAGACGATTTCCAAAACCTGCCATTAATCGGCTCTGTTGCAAGGATAGCACCTCGCATCGGCAACTCCGAATATCTGCCATAACAGTTCAAAACGCCCACAAATACTGTAAATATTTTTCACAAGCACAACTATTACATAACAACCTAATTATCAGCGCATTGCAAAACCTATTGTTTTGCGTTCCAAAAGCGGCTGTTTTGCACGGTAAAAGCGTAGGTTTTGCGCTACAAAACAGCCGCTTTCGCAATGCCAAACCGAAATTACCGTTTTTCGTTGGAATTATCTTTACAAAACCATTGCTTTAATGTAAGGGCGTTATTCATCACGTTCCTCGTAGCCACACGGTTATTTTTTCGGTGCTAAGATTATAATAAGCCATACCTTTCAAATAGTAAAAGCACTGTCGAAAACGATGGGTTGTTGCTCTATATAGCAGGGCTTGCACAGTATGTATTTAGAATTAAGCCCTTATTCCTTTGCTGAAATGTTGCGCTTCAAGCCGTCGAACTTGACACGTTTTACTGCTGAGCCTTTGAAAAGAGCACGGTATTCGTCGATGGTAAGGTTGTGCCAATCGGCTTTTGTCATGGCAAGGAGTTCGGATTTGGGCTGAAATTCGGGGGTGGTATTGGGCGTTGCGAACTTGTTCCATGGGCAGGCGGTTTGGCAACGGTCGCACCCGTAGATGGTGGTGCCCATACTTTGCTTGGCTTGTTCGGAGAGTTCGCCACGGTTTTCGATGAGCTGGTAGGACAGACACTTCTCGCTATCGAAGCCCCATTCGTCGGTAATGGCACAGGTGGGACAGGCTTCTATGCAGCGACGGCAATTGCCGCAACGGCTTGGCATAGGACTGTCGTAGCTTTCGAACTCGTAGGGAAGGAAGATTTCGCCAAGGAAAAACATGGAGCCTGCGCGGGGAATGATGAGCTGATGATTCTTTCCTATCCACCCTAAGCCTGCCCGCTGCGCCCAATAGCGTTCGAGTACGGGAGCGGTATCGACAAAAACACGGATTTCGCCCGTAGGTTCTTCACTGGTTTTGTTGGTTTTAGGAGTGGTAATGGCTGTGCTATTGCCGTCGTTCTCGCCCACTTCGCTATCATTTTCGCCTTCAAACTTGTTGGCGATGAGGGCTGCGAGCTGTCGCAGCTTCGCTTTCATAACGTCGTGATAGTCTTGCCCATAGGCGTAGGCAGCGAGCTGATATTCGGTTTCGGGCATCGTTTGGGCAGGGGCATAGTTCATAGCGAGCGAAACGATGGACTTTGTTCCAGGCACGAGTAAGCAGGGGTTAAGCCGCTTTTCGGTGTAGTTCGCCATATAGTCCATCGTGGCTTGACTGCCTTTGCTTATCCAACCACGCACGGCAGCGGCTGTTTCGGCATCGACAGGCTCGGCACGGGCTATGCCACAAGCAAAAAAGCCGAGACGTTCTGCCTCGACTTTAATCTCCTTCCTTGAATATCTTGAACTCATATCCTTCGTTTTTCAGCCACTCCAAAGCACGCGGCAGGGCGTAATGAAGCTTGTCGATGCTCTTCAATGAATCGTGGAACGTGATGATAGAACCGTTGCGGGCGTATTTCTGAACGTTGCGCAGCACGTCTTTCCCTGTAAGCCACTTGGAGTAATCGCGGGTTACGAGGTCCCACATTACGACACGATACCTCCGTTTCACCCACCAATAGACGGTATGGCGGAGCCAGCCGTGCGGCGGACGGAAGAACTTTGACTTGATGAGGGCGTTGGCTTCGATGACATCGACCGCATAGGTAAGGGTGAAATGCTTGAACGAGCCAAGGTGATGATAGGTATGGTTGCCCACCAAATGCCCCCTGCGCACCACTTCTTCGTAAAGTTCGGGATACTTCCTTACGTTGTCGCCAACCATAAAGAAGGTTGCTTTTGCACCGTACTTGTCGAGCGTATCGAGAATGAAAGGTGTGGCTTCGGGGATAGGACCATCGTCGAATGTCAGATAGACGGAGTGGTCGTCGGGCGACATTCGCCACAATGCGTGCGGGTAAAGCCATCGCAACCAGCGTGCGGGTTGTTCTATAAACATATTCAGCGTATTCCCTTGTCTTTCGTTAAGAGGCTTTTGGGGTGGGTGTTCGTGTGGTTAATGGCGGAAAAACGTGTTCCTCCATTTTCTGTTATCGCAGAATAGGCAGCGAGATAACGAACGTTCGAGGGTGCGAGGTCGGTGTTGGAAACGTGATGAAACAACGCTTTCGCGCTGTTGGCAGGGTGTGGGGGACGTGAAAAATCACGTCCCTACACGTCTTGTCCTGTATTCGTTGCTTTCTGACCGCCTCTATGCTTTACTGCATTTTGCCGCCTTTTGCCTCGTAAGCCTTTAACATTCCCATAAGTTCGGCGTTGTGTGCATTTGCCCACTGCGGATTGTTCTGCTCGTTTGCACGAATATACTGATACATAATCTGCAAGTGCATTGCGCAAGAACTCATGTTCATATTGAATGTATTTGTAGGAAGACTCAAGTAGTAGCGCACGTATTGCGCTGATGTCTTCCACATTGCATTGTACATTGCTTCTGCTTTGGCTTTCTTTCCTAACATTGCGTAGGCGTCAGCCATTATCGGTCCACCCTTCACGTGTGAGAACGAAAGCGGCACATTATAGGTTGGCAGTTCCTTTTCAGCCTTCTCAAGCACCTTCAAAGCCTTGTCGCGCTTGCCTTCCAACAGAAGATTCATTGCCAATTGTGCCATTTCACGACGGTGGGTGTAGCACATACGCAGAACGGTTTCGTCGAGATAGACTCCCTTTGTAGCTACTCCGCCCCATCGGAACTTGTTCATAACGAGGTTATAGGTCTTATCTGTGTCGAAGCTACCTGCCTCCTTGGTGTAGAACGGTGTGATGCGGTTCAGCAATCCTTCCTGTATGAAGTTGTCGCCAAGATTCATAAAGTTGTCGCTGCCTACGGTAATAGCCACATAAAGCGGACGTGTCCAGTTGCAGTTGGCAATCATTTCGAGCATCATAATGTCGCTCTTCATCAATCCTTCCTTACCCACGAGCGAGATAGCCATACGGTCTGGAATGCTGTCGGTGGGCATCATCATACCACTGCGGCGCACTGCTGCCTTGTCAATGGTCATATACAACGTGTCAGTAGGTATGCAGTGGAACTGCGGGTCGCGCGAACGCACCCAGTATTTCAGCACGTTCTTCAGTTCGAATGGGTCGGCACCGAACTGTTGTCTTGCCTGTTCAGGGTTCTCCTTGTATAAGTCTAACACCTGTTGTTTCAGCTCTGGCTGCACAGGAATGTATTCGTTTGTACCGCTTATATAGTCGAGTCGGTTCCACTTGATTGGCACACTTGGCGATGTGTAGGCAGGTCGGCGCATCTGGTCGATGTACCAATCGGTCTGCAAGTACGACAGGTTGCAGACGCGAGTGTCGGTGCGCACGCCTTCAACATCTTGGTTGTACCACAGTGGGAAAGTATCGTTGTCGCCGTTAGTGAACACGATTGGGTTGCCCTTTTCCTGCATAGAGTTCAGATAATTCTGTCCGAAATCGCGGCAAGTGTAGCGTCCAGAGCGGTCGTGGTCGTCCCAAGTCTGCGACGCCATCTGTATCGGAACAAGGATAGATGCTGCCGAAGCAATGGCTGCAGCGGCGGTTCCGGAAACCTTCAGCTTCTTCAGCCAGTCGTAAATGGCAAGCACTCCGAGTCCGCACCATATAGCGTAAGCGTAGAACGAGCCTGCATAAGCATAGTCGCGCTCGCGTGGCTGGCTTGGTGTTTGGTTCAGATAAACCACGATGGCAAGTCCTGTCATAAAGAAAAGGAAGAACACTACCCAGAACTGCTGTATGCCTCGGCGTCCTCGCCATGCCTGCCAGAACAGACCAAGCAGACCGAGCAAGAGCGGCAGACAGTAGAACACATTGTGTCCCTTGTTTGCTTTCAGCTCGTCGGGCAGCAAGTCTTGGTCGCCATAGAGCATATTGTCGATGAACGAGATACCCGTAATCCAGTTTCCGTGTTCAGGTTCGCCATAGCCTTGTATGTCGTTTTGGCGACCAGCGAAGTTCCACATAAAGTATCGCCAGTACATAAAGTTGCACTGATAAGACAGGAAGAAGCGTATGTTCTCGAACTGTGTCGGCATCTTAACGCCGTTCACGTCGTGTCCGTCTATGCCTCCCATAATCTGTTCGTAGTCCTGTGCGTGCGCATTGTCCCACATACGAGGGAAGAACATATTCTGTTCAAACACCTGCGATGTCTTGTTGCGCACCAGGAAGTAAGCGTCTGGCTCGTCGGGCGATGCCTTTTCCTTGCGTTCATAGATAGGCTTGCCCTTCTTCATCTCGTAGTGTCTGCCGTCTTCTGCCACCTTTGGCTGACTGGTATAAGCCTGTCCGTAGAGCAGCGGAGAGTCGCCATACTGGTCGCGTGCAAGGTAGTTTCCGAGCGTAAAGATGTCCTCTGGCGAGTTCTGGTCCATTGGAGGGTTCGCCGTTGAGCGTATCACGATTTCGGCATACGATGCGTATCCGATTATCATCATGAGCATACAGAGCAACGCCGTGTTCTTCAAACGTGCTGAAACGAGCAACTCTTTGCCACGCTTGATGTTGAGCACGAAGTACAGACTTGCAAGTATGATGATGCCAACGATGAATGCGCTCCAGCCGTAGCCCACGAACGGAATACCGATAAGTCCGAAAGCAGCAAGGAATGCTATGTTCTGACGATTGCGATTGCTGTCCTTATAGGTTTCGGCAATAGCCCAAACAAAGCTGCCAATGAGCAGTAAGATGTAAAGAATGGTACCCGTGTTGAACGGCATACCGAGCGTATTGGTAAACAAAAGCTCGAAGAAACCGCCCACGGTGATGATGCCTGGCACGATGCCATAAAGCACGGCAGCCACCAAAACGATAGATACGGCGAGGGCAATGAGCGAGCCTTTGAGGTTGGCATCGGGCACACGCTTGTAATAATAAACCAGCACGATGGCAGGAATACAAAGCAAATTGAGCAAGTGAACACCGATGGAAAGTCCTGTCATATAGGCAATTAAAACCAACCATCGGTCGGCGTGCGGCTTGTCGGCATTGTCTTCCCACTTCAATATGAGCCAAAACACCACTGCCGTGAACGCCGACGAGTAGGCATAAACTTCGCCTTCGACAGCCGAAAACCAGAAAGTATCGCTGAAAGTGTAGATTAATGCGCCCACCATCGCTGCGCCCTCAATGGCTATCATCTTGCCCATTGATATTTCTTCGCCGTCGCGCACGATTAGCTTGCGTGCGAGATGGGAGATTGTCCAAAACAGGAACATAATGCACGTTGCCGACAACAGCGCACTCATAGTGTTCACCATACGTGCCACCTGCGTTACGTCGCTTGCAAAATGCGAGAAGAGATTGGCTGTAAGCGCAAAGAACGGTGCCCCCGGTGGGTGCCCTACTTCGAGCTTATAGCCTGTTGTAATAAACTCGGGGCAGTCCCAAAAACTTGCCGTTGGCTCTATCGTGGAGCAGTAAACGAAGGCAGCAATCAGGAAAGCGAGCCACCCCAGCGTGTTGTCCACCAATCTAAACTTTTTCATCTATTATATATAATAATGTGTAATTGTCTTTCTGCGTTTTCCTTTGCAGTAAGTGCAAAGTTGCTTGCAAAGGTAATATTTTTTTTCCATTACCTTTTAAAGGGTATATAAAAATTCGTTAAAGACCCGCTGCCGAAGGTATGAACAGATGTCTTCTCCTTTCTTCCTCCTCAAGTCCTTTGATTTGAAGTGGCGCATATTCTTATGTCTCTTGCTTATCGTTGTGTTTCTTTCTTACTATTCTTATTTGGTGCAATACGCTTGATGTCTTGGTCAAGCTGCTTAATACTGTCAATATGCTCTATTTGTCGTTGTTGTTCTTTGTAAGCAATGTATTCCTTTGTAGCTTTCTCCACTGCCAATTCGTGAGAAATACTACCTGCATGTTCAAGAATATTTTTCTCGTTCATAGTAAGAACAAGGCGTAGTTTCTGCACCCAATCACGCATATACATAGGCTTCTCTGCCAATGCCTGTGCTTCTGCATAGGCAAGAAACTGCTCTACAATTAGTTTCAACATATTTATTTCGTCCTCATTGAGATAGTTCTTACCTATCAAGGCATCGGCTTTGGTTACCTTCCCCTCTTTCAAAGTTGAAGTCAGCCCCATCATAGGAAGCGTTGCATTGGCACGATAATAAAGAAGTTCTGCAGCCGTTTTTCCACTTACCGCCCAAAGCAATTTGTTTTGTACCTCCTTATAAAATGCCAGTGTCATATCGTCTGAAGGGTTATAGTCTATGCTGGTGGCATAGATGTCCTTTATCTGTTGATAAAATACCTTCTCAGAAAGACGTATCTCTCGAATGCGCCCTAAGAGTTCCTTAAAGTAATTGTACGATGAACCTGTTTTAAACCGCTCATCGTTCAGCGCAAAACCTTTTATGATATATTCTCTCAGACGTTGAGTTGCCCAGATACGAAACTGCGTACCTTGTTGCGATTTAACACGATAGCCAACAGAAATAATAACATCAAGGTTGTAATAATCTATATTTCTTTCGATAGTTCTGCTTCCTTCCATTTGAACTGTTGCAAATTTTGCAACAGTTGAATTAAGGTTCAATTCTCCTTCTTCAAATACATTCTTAATATGTCTGGATATTGTAGATTTGTCACGACCGAAAAGCATTGACATCTGCTCTAAGCTAAGCCAAGCAGTTTCACCTTCAAAACGGACGTCTATCTTGATTTTCCCATCTTCCGATTGATAGATGAGCATATTATCGTTATTGTTAGCTTCCATATTTTAATCTTTTTCATTCTTAGACAAAGTTGCACGAAAAACTGTAAGCCATATCTTATCAGTCCTATTATCTTCGAGTTCGCTTATACGATTACAATGAATACTTCATTTAAAAGTTTATTTACAAAGGTACTATTTTCTAATATCGTAGGCAAAACTTTAGATTATTATTTTATGAGAAAAAGGAAAATTAGATTTATTATCCTTTATTCTTCTTTATCTCACTACTTATCTGCAAAAATCAACCTTAATGAATCGTATCCCCACAACGAAAGGATAACAGATGCTGAAAACAGCTGCCATTTTGTAAAGATAAATCAATAAGAAAACGATAATTTCGCTTTGGCATTGCGAAAGCGGCTGTTTTGCGTTCCAAAAGAGCCGCTTTTACCGTGCAAAACCTACGCTTTTGGAACGCAAAACAATAGGTTTTACAACACATTGATAACGAGATAGTTACGCAATAGATGCGCTTATGAAAAATATTTACAGCATTATCGCCTTATTCCCACCCAAAAACAAGATGAGGAATACGGAATTTGCGCCTTTCAATTGCGAAACGGCAGGCAGATTGCAGATAGGCAACCACGAAACCGAAAGCAGGCAAAAAAGTGGCACAAATGGCACGATGTTAAAACTTTTTCGTAATTTTGCACCCAAAATATCTATACATTAAGAAAATGAATCCTTTGAAATCATTGAAAACAGGAATACTTTTCCTGTCGCTCGCCCTGTCGCTCACTGCGTGCATCAAGGACGAAGCACCGAACCAGGAGGCCGACATCGTAACGGCAAAAGTGGACGGCGAGAACCTGCTGATACGCGAACCTGTAATTACGAACAACGAGGTGAAATTCTTTGTGAACGGCGGAAACGACCTGACACAGCTTGCACCGAAGTTCGAACTTACACCAGGGGCTACCATTGAGCCTGCAAGCGGAACCGTACGCAACTTTATGACACCGCAGACCTACACCGTAACATCGGAAGACGGACAGTGGAAAAAGCAATACAAGGTATCGTTCATCAGCGAAGATGTGGCAACGGAATACCATTTCGAGAACATAAAGTGGCACGAGGCGAAACGCTCGCCAGACGACGCCGAAACAACCAAGTTCTTCCACATATTCTACGAACTCACTGCACCGAAGGACACGATGGAATGGGGCAGCGGAAACGCAGGCTTTTTGATTACCAACTCAAAGGCGAAAGCCGAAGAATACCCTACCAGTCAGGCAGATGGCGGACTGAAAGGCAAGTGCGCCAAGTTGCAGACCGTAAGCACAGGGTCGTTCGGAAAGATGGTCAATGCACCCATCGCAGCGGGCAACTTGTTTACGGGAACATTCAAAATCGACATTATGAACCCTGCAAAGTCTACACGTTTCGGTCAGCCTTTCCGCAAGATGCCTACCCGACTGGCGGGCTACTACAAGTATAAGGCGGGCGCAGTGTTCACCGATAAATACAGCAAAGAGGTGAAAGGAATGCACGACGACTTCGCTATCTACGCCGTGCTCTACGAGGTTACGGAGCAGGTGCCGCACCTTGACGGAACCAACTCGCTTACAAGCGACAACATTGTGCTGAAGGCTGAACTGACCGACCGCAAGGAAACCGACACGTGGACGCACTTCCTACTCGACTTCAAAGCCGTAGACGGACGCAAGGTAGACGCAAAGAAGCTGGCAGAGGGCAAGTACAACCTCGCTATCATCATGTCGTCGAGCAAGGACGGTGCCATTTTCAACGGCGCAGTGGGCAGCACGCTCTACGTAGACGAAATGGAACTCTACTACAAATAAAACCTACCGACAAAGAAAAGACAATGAAAACAACAAATATAATCGCCAAAGCAGCAGCCACAACACTGCTGACATTCGTAGCCGCAACGGCACAGGCGCAGAACACACCCAACGCCAACGAAGAAAGCGAACGCAACGGCTGGGAACTTGAAGTAAAGGCAGGAGTGAACATTGGCGGCGCATCGCCACTCTCTATACCGCGCGAAATAAGAAGCATCGACAGCTACAGTCCGCGCCTGAACGCATCGCTCGAGGGCGTAGCAACCAAGTGGCTCGGCTCAAACCATAAGTGGGGCGTGTCGGCAGGACTTAAATTCGAGCAGAAAGGAATGATAACGGGTTCCACAACAAAGGGTTACAGCATGGAAATCATCAACGAGGGCGAACGTGTGTCGGGCTTTTGGACAGGCTACGTGAAGACACGATACACCAGCACCTTCCTTTCCGTTCCCGTAATGGCTAACTATCGCCTCTGCAACAAATGGAAAGTGCGTGCAGGACTCTTCGCTTCGTTCCGCTTGGACGGCGAATTCAACGGCGACGTCAGCAACGGCTACCTGCGAGAAGGCAGTCCGATAGGCGAAAAACTGACATACGAGGGCGGCAAGACGGCTACCTACGACTTCTCATCGCATCTGAACCACTTCCACTGGGGCACACAGATAGGCGGCACGTGGCAGGCTTCTACCCACTTCACGCTGAACGCCGACCTTACGTGGGCTATGAACGACATATTCGAAAGCAACTTCAAAACCATTACTTTCAATATGTATCCCATCTATCTGAACCTTGGTTTCGGGTACAAATTCTAAACTTTCGTGAAGTAAAACAGCTATTTAGGAGCATGAAGATATAGTTCTTCACGCTCTTAAACCATACAGCAAGCAACTTAACGGAACATTTTATTGCATTCCTAACGCCCTGCACACCAACGGAATAACGACAATGCGACGCAACAACCTACGCAAAAGTCTGGTTTCCCTACCACAGTTTAGGGTAATCCCGATGGCAGTTTCGGTTTTTAGCATTACCTTTGCACTATCATAAAACAACAGCCAGCAGGCATTAAACAAGAAAGGAAACGACTATGAAACAGATTAAGTTCAACACCCTACGTTGCAGCGTACTCTTGCTTTTCGCTGCTTTCACACTCAACATCAGCGCACAGGCGCAACAACAAAAGATAAAGCCATATTCGCTCAACCGCAATAAAGTGTACTACCAAAGGCAACCCATCATCGACGCCGACTACCGTTCGTTCGTAGATTTGGGCTTCGGCTATGCCAAAGACCGCTATAACGTGTACTACTTAGGACGCATTCTTCCGTATGTAGACCCAATGACTTTCAGTCTTCGCGTGGCGATGCCGACCTACCCTGGCGACTATCCGATGGACGAAGATATGTACGGTCCAGACGACTACTACGGCTACCGCATCACCTCGAACGCTGTTCTCTTCCGTGGAAGAAAGATTAGCGACTCGCCAAGAAGTTTCAAAGACCTTGGCTGGGGCTACGGCAAAGACAATTTCAACGTGTACTATATGGGACAAAAGATGGACGACGTTTTCTCATCCACCTTCAAAGTGCTAGAAGACGGCTATGCCGAAGACACGTTCAACACATACTATAAAGGAAAGAAAGTGAAGTAAACGCAGTGCAGACACGCACCCACCGTATGCTCTGAACGAAGTACCAACAAGCACAACTTCGCATTTTCAGTCCGCCAAACCAAGCAACAAGAATGTAAGGGCATAGTTTATCACGTTCCCAACACCAACGAAGCAGACCTTTTTCAATAGCTATCTGCTCGCCACATTTGGTGTTGGGAACGTGATAAATTATGCCCCTACCCTTTCTGAAATATCATTTGTAATGCCTTTTAATATTGTAAAATATCTTTACAAATATTGTTTTATCTTACTACTCATAACTCATTGATTATCAATAACTACGCTTTGACGTTCCAAAACCTATTGTTTCGCATTGCAAAAGCGTAGGTTTTGCAAGGTAAAAGCGGCTGTTTTGCGATGCGAAACAGCCGCTTTTAGAAAACCGAAGAAAAACACCCGATTTTCTGTAAAGATATTTCGTGGTTGTGGTAAGGCGAAATAGGGCGTGTGGAATGTATCTGTGGCGGGGCGAGACGACCGCACAAAAAAAGTAGGAGCGCAAATTGCTCACGCTCCTACTATTGTTTTCAATACTTAATATTTAATCCGAAAGGGTGCAGGAAAGCAGTGCATTGCATATCTGCAAGATACTTTATGCACACCTGCGAGCCTATTTTACAGCTTCACAACCTTCTTGCCGTTCACGATGTAAACACCTTTTGGCAAGTCTTTTCGTTCGCCCGACAGACGGATACCGTTAAGGGTGTAGATGCCTTGTGTAGCTGCGGTGTCGGCAGTTGGGGCTTCAATGGCAGTTGGGGTTGTAATTACCACCTTGGTTTTTACCTTCTCACCATTCAAAACAATGCAATGCTTCATTGGGTCGAACTTAGCTCCCATAGGCTGAGTGATGCTGCAACCTGTCAATTCGAGTGTGGCAAAGTCCACGACAGAGCCTCTTTCGGTTCCTTCTGCCGTTACCGTAGCATTCTTGACAGCAAGAATTTCGTTCTCGCCGTTGTTTCCAGAGATACCGTACATCTTGCTCTTGGCGTTCACGGTGCAGTTGTCGATGGTGAGATTGCCTCCGTTTACAAAGACAGCACAATCTTTCTGGCTCTCTACATCAAGTGTTCCTCCGCCCTTAATGGTCAGCGAATTTCTAAAGGTAAGGGCTGCTTTCTGTGCCGACAGACTATTGTTGCCGATGCACTTAATGGTCAAATCATCGATATTCGACAAGATTGCGTTGTCGTTTTCTGTAACAATTGCAGCATTCTGCAACGTAAGAACCTTGTTCGTTGGGTCGTAGTTCACCGTTCCACTTACACCGTTAATCACAGAGAGGTCGCCACAGTTGGTGGCAGTTACCTTTGTGTTTGCTATTTCAAGGTCGTAGTTCTCTATCGTCTTGATAACCACCTTGTCTGTTACCAACTGTCCGTTGAGGGCGATACCGAATAGTGCTGGGTCGTAGACGGCACCTTCGGGCTGTGCTATGCCACAGGCTTCGAGGGTGAGTTTCTGAATGCCGTAGACACTTGGCGAGCCTTTTCCCTTTGCCGTTATCTTAGAGTTTCTGATGGTTATATCGGCATCGTTCTTGTCGTTACCGAAAGAGCCGTCGCATTCGATGTCGCAATCAACGATGGTTACAAAGGCATTCGATGCAGCATTCAGTCCGAAATTCTTTCCCGACAGCTTGAGTTTTTCGCCGCCACCGATGGTACAATGCGATGCTTCGGTCTTGATTGCAGCGGCACCATTGGTGGTAATGGAAGTGGTTCCCTTGATGAAGATAGTCAGTCCGTCAATCTTCGACCAGATACCCTCGCTTCCGTCAGATGCGTTAATGGTGGCATTGTCGAGTGTAAGCATTCTGGTCGGTGGGTCGTAACTCACCGTTCCGCTCGTGTGGGGAAGGTCGCTGCAGTTGTCTGAGGTAACCTGCGTGCCGCCAATCCATAGCTTATAGGTTGTAACGTTTCCGCTTTCGGTAATCGTCAGTTTTGCCGCATCGTTCTCGTCCTGCGTGCTTTTATACATAGCAAAGCGGTAGGTCTTGCCCGCTTCGAACTTGTAATCGTTGTCTCTTGTGGGTGCATCGCTATCTCCTGCAATCCATATTTTCTTATCAGCCTGCGGTGCTGCGATGCAGAAATCGTAGATTCCTGCAGGAATATCCACAAAATCCTCGCCGTCTACAACCATATATTGAGGTTTCGTAGAGGGGTCGGCATTGGCTGGAATCTTGTATTCGAAGCCATCGTAGAGGTCGGCAGGTGGGTTGGCGTCTTTCCATAGCGGTCCTCCGACAGGAATCTTGTCGCCATAAAGATTGTGGTCGGCATCGAGCAACAACTGGTAGCCGCTGCCATCTTTCCATACATCGTGTGCCTCGAGAATAATTCTTGCCGTACCTTGTGCCTGCGCCGTAGTGGGCAACGCAAACATTGCGATGAACAGTGCAGCCATAGTAGCATACACGTTCTTTAGTAAATGTGGTTTCATTGTAGTAGTGCCTCCCCATTAAAACTCCTTTCAAGAGCAACGCCGTTTCAGAGACGTGGGCGTTTAATTAAGTTAATCAGACTATGTTTTATATTCTTAGTTATTACCATTTACTTTCGCAAATATAACGTTTTTATCTCTTAATGCCAAACATTTCGTAATATATTTTTATTTATGTCGGGTATTCGGGCAGCGTTGGAGCGTGGTTTATCACATTTTTATACAAAGAAAGCGACTTCTTTCAGTAGCTATCGGCTTGCTGCATTTGGTTTCAGGAACGTGATGAATCACGCCTCTACCCCTTCTGAAATATCATTTGCCGTCCCTGTTGGTGTTGTAAAATATCTTTACAAACAGTGTTTTATTTTATCACTTGTAACTCACTGATAATCAACAACTACTCTTTGGCGTTCCAAAACCTATTGTTTCGCATTCCAAAAGCGTAGGTTTTGCAAGGTAAAAGCGGCTGTTTTGCAGCGCAAAACCTACGCTTTTGGAAAACGGAAGAAAAAGTATTGATTTTCTGTAAAGATATTTCACGGCTATGATTAGGCGAAATGGGGTACGTGGATAGCAGCTGCGGGGAGTGTAGGCAAGGCTATGCAAGGGAGCGTAGGGGCGTGATTCATCACGTTCCTACACCGAAAACGCCGCATTTCTCGGTGGTTATCGGTTTGCTGCATTTGGCGTTAGGAACGTGATAAACCTCGCCCCTACCCTTTTTGCCACATCGTACTCTTGTGCATTTTTGTTTCCTGCAAATTTCGGTAGGGTCTTTTTTTCGTCTTTTATCGGCCATAATTAAAATAAATTGCGTAAATTTGCAGTTTCAAAGAAAACAGGTAAAACAAACATACAATTATGGCTAAGAAATTCGCCGAACATAACGGACTGAACTTGGTAAATACCAACAAGGAAGTGTTAGAAGAGTGGAAGAACAAAGACATCTTCCATAAGAGTATTGACGAGCGCGAGGGCGCGCCTCAGTTCATCTTCTTCGAGGGTCCTCCCTCTGCAAACGGACACCCCGGAATACACCACGTGTTGGCACGTGCCATTAAGGATACTTTCAACAGATACAAGACGATGCAGGGTTTTCAGGTGCATCGCAAGGCTGGTTGGGACACACACGGACTACCTGTGGAACTCAGCGTGGAGAAAGAACTGGGCATTACGAAGAAAGACATCGACAACAAGGATTCGGAAAAATACATTTCGACTGAGGAATACAACCACAGATGTCGTGAAAATGTGATGAAGTTCACAGCCGAATGGCGTAAACTTACCGAGGAGATGGGCTACTTTGTAGACCTCGACCACCCTTACATTACTTACGACAACAAATACATCGAAACGCTTTGGTGGCTCTTGAAGCAGCTCTACAACAAAGGTTTGCTCTATAAGGGTTACACCATTCAGCCCTATTCGCCAGGCGCAGGCACTGGACTTTCGAGCCACGAGCTGAACCAACCAGGCTGCTATCGCGATGTGAAAGATACCACTGCAACGGTGCACTTCACCATTGTGGAAAACGATTGGGCAGCTTTCTGCCAGAAACAAGGCATCAAAACCAATGCTTGGGGCAAGCCATCGTTCCTTGCGTGGACTACAACGCCTTGGACATTGCCTTCAAACACGGCACTCTGCGTGGGTCCGAAGATTGAATATCTGATAGTAGAGACCTACAATCCATACACTGCCGACAAGGCTACAGTGGTGGTGGCATCTACCCGATTGACGGCTTACTTCAAGCCCGAAGGCGAAGTGAAGGAAGGCGAAATGCCTGCTTACGAGCCTACCGACAAGGTATTGCCTTACCGTATCGTAGGAAAGGCAATGGGTACCGAGCTCGAAGGCATTCACTACGAGCAGCTTATGAAATGGATTAAGCCTGTTGAGCGCACCGGCGAGGTAGCTCCTACATTCGTAAACAACTACGCCAAGGCGCATACCGAGAAGGTATTCAAGAGCGAAGACGGTCGCGACGAATTTGTAGAAATGGAAAGCGAAGCCTTCCGCATTATTCTTGGCGACTACGTTACTACCGAAGACGGTACTGGCGTTGTGCATATCGCTCCCACTTTCGGTGCCGACGACGCCAAAGTGGCTAAAGACGCCAACATTCCGGCACTCTACCTCATCTCAAAAAAAGGAGAAACACGCCCAATGGTGGACTTACAGGGTAAGTATTACACCTTTGAGGAACTCGACAACAACTTCATTGCTGCCTGCGTAGACAAAGACGCTTACGGCAAACACGCAGGCGACTACGTGAAGAACGCCTACGACCCACGCTTCAACCCTGACGGCGTATGGGACAAGAAGACTTCCGAGAAGTCGGAAGACCTCAACATCGTGATGTGTATGGAGATGAAAATGGCGGGCGAAGCCTTCAATATTCAGAAACACACGCACAACTATCCGCACTGCTGGCGTACCGACAAGCCCATTCTTTACTATCCGCTCGACAGCTGGTTCATCAAAGACACGGCAGCCAAGACACGTATGGTGGAACTCAACAAGACCATTAACTGGCAGCCGGAATCAACTGGTACGGGACGTTTCGGCAACTGGTTGGAGAATCTGAACGACTGGAACCTGAGCCGTTCGCGCTTCTGGGGCACACCGCTGCCTATCTGGCGCGACGAAAAGCGCAACGAAAAGTGCATCGGTTCGGTAGAAGAACTCTACAACGAGATAGAAAGGTCAGTTGCAGCAGGCGTTATGAAGAGCAATCCGCTCAAGGAACGCGGCTTCGTAGTGGGCGATTACAGTCAGGAAAACTACGACCGCATCGACCTCCACCGCCCTTACGTGGACGACATCGTACTCGTAAACGATGCAGGAGAGCCTATGCGACGCGAAGACGACCTCATCGACGTGTGGTTCGACAGCGGTTCTATGCCTTACGCACAGCTCCACTATCCGTTCGAAGGCGAAATCTGCAAGGACGGTTTGGCTAAGACAGGATTGTCGGAGGACAAATATCGCAAGCAGCTCGTAAGCTCTTCGTACAGCGGAACAGCCGTTCCACCAGCCTTCTACCCTGCCGATTTCATCAACGAAGGTGTAGACCAGACACGTGGTTGGTTCTTCACGCTCCACGCAATCGCAACAATGGTGTTCGATTCGGTTGCGTTCAAGAACGTTATATCAACCGGACTCGTGCTCGATGCAAAGGGCAACAAGATGAGCAAGCACGTGGGCAACGTTACCAATCCATTTGAAATGATGGAGAAATATGGTGCCGACCCAGTGCGCTTCTACATGATGACCAACAGCGAACCGTGGGATAACCTCAAGTTCGACCCCGAAGGCGTGGACGAATGTCGCCGCAAGTTCTTCGGCACATTATATAATACATACAGTTTCTTCGCACTCTATGCCAACGTAGACAACTACGAGATACCTGCCGAAGGCACACCAGTGCTGACGGAAGATGCGACAGAGATTGACCGTTGGATTATTTCAAAGCTCAATTCGCTGGTAGACAAGGTTACCGCAGAGCTTGAAAACTTCGACCCAACACGCGCAGGACGCTTGATAGACAACTTCGTGAACGACGATTTGAGCAACTGGTACGTGCGTCTGAACCGCAAACGCTTCTGGGGAAAGGAGATGAGCGGAAACAAGCGCAGTGCTTACGATGCACTCTACACCTGCCTTATGACGGTGGCAAAGCTCGTCGCACCGCTCGCACCGTTCTATGCCGACGAACTCTATCACGACCTTGGGGGCAAGAAAGAAAGCGTTCACCTCGACAAGTGGCCCGTTTCCGACAAGGCAGCCATCGACCTCGACCTCGAAGCACGTATGGATATGGCACAGCGCATCACCTCTATGGTACTGGCTTTGCGCCGTAAGGTGAACATTAAAGTGCGCCAACCGCTCGCACAGATTATGGTTCCAGCCATCGACGACACACAACGTCAGCACATTACGGCTATGGCAGACCTCATAAAGAGTGAAGTAAACGTGAAGGAACTCAACTTCGTGGAAGGTCAGGGCATACTCGTGAAGAAAGTGAAGTGCAACTTCCGCATTATGGGAAAGAAGTATGGCAAGCTTATGAAAGACGTTGCGGCAAAGATGAACAGCCTGAACCAAGACGAGATTGCACTGTTCGAGCAGAGCGGAAACTTCGCTTTCGACCTGCAAGGCGAAACCATCAACGTAGACGTAGCCGATGTTGAAATCATCTCAGAAGATATGCCAGGCTGGCTGGTAAGCAACGAGGGCAACCTCACCGTGGCACTCGAAGTGGAGCTTACCGACGAACTGAAGAAGGAAGGAATGGCACGCGAGCTTGTAAACCGCATTCAGAACCTCCGCAAGGAAACAGGTTTTGAAATCACCGACCGCATCATCGTAACCGTAACACCTAACGACGAAACCACCGCAGCCATCGCTGCCTTCGGCGAACTCGTTAAGACACAGGTGCTGGCAAACGATATTGTAGTGGCTGAAAACGGCGGAACGGAAGTGGATTTCGACGACTTTAAGCTCAACATTCTCGTACAAAAAGCATAACAAGGCAGGCTGCGCGTGGTGGCTGAACGCTCTTCCACCACGCCGCAGTACACCTTATTATATATAAGGAACAACAAAAACATACATACAGAGAACAGTAAATCTAAGTAGAACACCATTTAACTAACAATCTATGGAAGAAAAGAAGCGTTACAGCGACGAAGAACTCGAGGAGTTCCGCGCTATCATAAACAAGAAATTAGACATTGCCAAGTCGGACTACGAGGAAACGATGAAGGTCTTGATGAACAAGAACACCAACGACGTGAACGACACCTCGCCCACCTACAAGGCACTGGAAGAAGGCAGTACCAACCAAACCAAAGAGGAACTCGTGCAGATGGCACAGCGTCAGCAGAAGTTCATACAGGGTTTGCAGGCTGCATTGGTGCGTATTGACAACAAAACGTACGGCATAGACAGAATTACGGGAGAGCTAATCCCCAAGGAACGCCTCAGAATAGTGCCACACGCAACACTCAGCGTGGCATCGAAGCAGGCCAACAAAGACCATTAAAGGTTCAGATGAACAACAAAAAGAAATGTACAATCGCAGCAGCAATCATCGTTTTGCTGCTGCTGATTGACCAAGCAATTAAGGTTGCAGTGAAGCTGAATATGAATATCGGCGAGGAAATCGTCGTGTTCGATTGGTTTCGCATCTCGTTTATAGAAAACCGCGGTATGGCTTTCGGTATGGAAATCGGCAGCAAACTCTTCCTAAGTTTGTTCCGAATCGTTGCCGTAGGTGGCTTGACGTGGTACATTTGGAAGAAGATTAAAGAGGGTGCACGCATAGGCTACATCGTCGTACTGAGTATGATTTACGCCGGAGCAGCAGGCAACATCTTCGATTCGCTCTTCTATGGCGAAATCTTCACGGCGTCGCACCCCTATTATACCAACTTGCCGCCTGCCCAACTTGTGCCGTGGGGCGAAGGCTACGCATCTATACTGATGGGCAACGTGGTAGATATGTTCTCGTTCCCGCTCTTCCACGGCACTTTCCCCAATTGGTTTCCAGTGTGGGGAGGCGAGGACTTCACTTTCTTCTCGGCGATATTCAACTTTGCCGATGCCTGCATTTCGGTGGGCGTAGTGGTACTTTTCCTATTCTACCGAAACGACTTCAACAACATCAAGGCAACACCGCCAACAGCCGAGAACATAGAAGAAACAACAGAAAACACTGAAAAATAGATATTAGGAATGCACGCACAGCAACCCAACAACACACAAGGAAGATGGGCAAAACTCTTGATTTTGCTCGTTCTCGTGTTGGTTTCGTGCAAACCCACCGTACCGTCAGACTACATTCAGCCCGGCGATATGGAAGACCTGCTATACGACTACCACATCGCAATGTCGATGGCAGCCATTAAAAACGCAACCCCAACCGAACAGGAAGCCTACAAGCTGGCTGTATTCAAACGCCACGAAGTGAGCGAAAGCGAGTTCAGCAAGTCGCTGCAATACTATATGCGCCACACCGAACGGCTGAAGAAGATGTACGAGAACATCGACGAAAGGTTGCAAAAGGAAGCCCGTGCACAAGGCGCATCGGCGTCCGACTTCAGTCAATACGGCGAAGCATCGCTCAAGGGCGACACCACGAACGTGTGGAACAAGGCAAGGGCAGTGATACTGATGCCGCAATCGCCCGACAATTACAGATATTTTGAAATACAAACAGACACCACCTACCACAAGGGCGACCAGCTAACGCTCGAATTCGACCCACAATTCATCGTGCAAGACGGTACACGCGAGGGTGTCGCCGTGTTCTCCGTAACGTTCGGAAACGACAGCGTAGCCACCGAAACCATACGCATATACAACGAAGACCACCAAGTATTGTCCATTCGCGACAACGCCAACGTGGGCATAAAGCGGGTGCGTGGTTACTTCTACATGCCTCAACCGCAAGAAGCATCAAGCACTTTCCGCCTGTTGGCAGTAACCAACATCAAGCTCATTCGTATGCACAAGAGCAAAACTGCCGCAACCGAAGCAAGCGATTCTACCGATACCACCTACCCCATACGCAACGTGGGCGGCGAAGCAGTGGAGAAACTACAAGTCGAACCTGCCTCGGGAACCGACCAGCCAGTTATGCTGGAACGCAGCACACCGAAAGAAGCCCTGAGCGAAAAGAACCTGCAGATACCCGTAACACGATGAGAAGAGTGGCTGCCAACACGGCAATCTGCGACAACGAGCGCATAGAGCCTGCCGTAATTGAACTCGTTGGCGAGACGGTGGTGCGCTGCTTCCCCCTCACAGAGGAGCTTGCTGTGACGGAATGGATAGGCGGCGAGGTCGTCCTACAAGGCAACATGGACAGCCTTCGTGCCTATAAAGACGGCAAACTGCTCGCTGAATAAAGGCAAGGCACTTGCTGAAAACACCTTGTAAAGAAAGGAACGGAACAGCAAGACAACTACATAAACAACAACAAGGAACAACAGAAAGAACGTTCCCCTTAAACCAAACGAGCATTGCCCAACCTGTTTGAGCACTGCCATAGCGAAAAAACGCACCTTTTGAGGAACGAAAAAACAAGATAAAACAACGACAAAACAGATGCAGCTTATCATAAGTTTACTGCTCACAGCACTCTCATTCGGCTCGCCAGTGCACATACCCGTACAGCTCGCGGGCAACTTCGGCGAACCCCGACCCAACCATTTCCACGGCGGTATCGACGTGAAAACCGAGCGTGGCGTAAACTTTGGCATCTATTCCATTGCCGATGGCTACATCTCGCGTGCCATTGTGGGCGAATACGGCTTCGGTTACGCACTCGTAATAGCCCACCCCAACGGCTATTCCAGCTTCTACGTGCATCTCAACCGCTTTGCTCCGCAGGTGCAGGCAGCCGTGGAACGCTGGCAATATGCGCACCGTAAGTTCAACGGCGACATACATTTCCGACCTGGTGAAATACCTGTAAGAAAGGGACAGTTCATTGCGCTCAGCGGAAATACGGGGGCTTCGCAAGGTCCGCACCTACATTTGGAAATGCACCAGACGGCAACGGGCAACCTGATGGACCCGCTGAACTGGCTCTCGCACATCGTTCCCGACACCGAGGCACCCACCGCCTACTCGTTCAAGAGCTATCCGCAGCGTGGGCAGGGCGTCTTCCAGAACACGCAGGAAAGCCGCATCTGCTCGTTCGGACAAACCCGCTACCAAGCGTGGGGTAAGGTTGGCTTCGGCGCATGGGCTTACGACCACATGGACGGCGTGTACAACAGCTACGGCGTGCGCTACACCGAGCTTTACTGCGACGGCAAGTTAGTCTGCAAAAGCGATGTGAACAACATACCCCAAAAGTGCAACCGAATGATAAACGTGTGGGGCGACTACGAGTATTTTGTGAGTCATCGGACGTGGTATCTGAAGTCTTTCCTTGAACCAGGCAACCGCCTACCGTTCATTAAAACCAACCACGCACGTGGCATTATCGACTTCAACCAACAGCGTGAATACCACCTGCAATACGTCTTCCGCGACTACTACGGCAACAAAACCGTAAAAGACATATACGTTGTGGGCACTCCGCAAGCCATTCAGCCTGCACAGTCCATAGGCAACGGCAGCACGGCTTTGCTCACCAACCGCACCAACCGCGTGCCCTTCGGTGCAGCCTTGCTCCACGTCGATGGCTCGCTCTTGGCACGCAACAGCCTCTTGCAGCCTCAACAAAGCAACATAGCAGGTGCCTTTTCGGCAGGTTATCACTTTGCACCGTCGCTCTTGCCCTTGCTCGGCTACACCGATTTGAACATCAAGATAGCCACACCGCCCTCCGACCCATCGAAGTTGTATATGGCAGCAGTGGCAGCAGGCAGTGGCGCAGGCACACCTCCGATGTACTGCGGAGGCACCTACAAGGGCGGTTGGCTGAAGGGAAACATTCGCGACCTGGGCTTGGTGTACTATGCAGCTTGCGACAACACGCTGCCCACAATACAGCAAACCTCGGCAAGTCCGACGTTTCTCGCCTTCCGACTGTCCGATACGGGTAGCGGAGTAAAGGGCTACGAAGCCTACATCGACGGCAAATTCGTGCTGTTCGAGCAAGGAAAAGACCGTTCCATCATCTTCTGCGACCTGAGCAAGACACCCATTCGCCCCACAAAGGCACAGCGCACACTGCAGATTACAGCCACCGACCGCCGACAGAACGTGGCAACCTACACGACAAAACTGATATATTAATAATGTCAAACTTTTAATTTTAAATTATATAATTATGAAGAAACTACTTTTAGCCGTGCTCGCCGTATGCTCTTTCGGAGCAGCAAAGGCTTGCACAAACTTCATTGCAACAAAGGGAGCGACTACCGACGGTTCGGTTTTCGTAACTTACAGTGCCGACGATTACGGCTTGTTCACTAACCTCTGCCACTACGCTGCAGGCAAGCACGCAAAGGGCACGAAGCGCGAAATCATCGACTACGACTCTGGCGAAAGCCACGGATTCATCGACGAAGCTGCCGAAACCTACAACGTTATCGGCAACATCAACGAGTATCAGCTCAGCATTGGCGAGACAACCTACGGCGGACGCGAGGAGATGATAGACAAAACAGGTATCATCGACTACGGTTCGCTGATGTATCTCGGCTTGCAACGTGCAAAGACAGCACGCGAAGCCATCAAGGTAATGACCGAATTGGTAGAGAAATACGGCTACCAGTCGAGCGGAGAGAGCTTCACCATTGCCGACCCTAACGAAGTTTGGATTCTCGAAATGATGGGTTGCGGTGGCGACAAGAAGCAGAAAGTGGTGTGGGTAGCTGTGCGCATACCTGACGGAATGATTTCAGGACACGCCAACCAAGCACGCATCGGCCAGTTCTCTACATACAACACCGACGTTATGACATCGAAGAACTGCATCAAGTTCGCTCGCGAAAAGGGCTGGTTCACAGGCAACGACAAGGACTTCAACTGGAAAATGGTTTACGCAGCACCCGATTTCGGCGGCCGTCGCTACTGCGATGCACGCGTGTGGAGCTTCTTCAACCACTTCAAGGATATGTCTCGCTACTTGCCTTGGGCACTCGGTAAGGACAAGAACGCCGAAGATATGCCTCTCTGGATTCAGCCAGACCGCAAGCTAACCCTCGCTGACGTGCAGATGAGCATGCGCGACCACTACGAAGGCACACCGCTGAGCACACTCAACGACTGCGGTCAGGGCAACTGGGATATGCCTTATCGCCCCACTCCACTGGTATTCGAATACAACGGAAAGAAGTATTTCACCGAGCGTCCAGCCTCTACACAGCAGAGCGCATTCTCTTATGTATGCCAGTTGCGTTCGTGGTTGCCACGCGAAATCGGCGGTATCATCTGGTTTGCCAACGACGACGCCAATATGGCAGCCTACGTTCCAATCTATTGCAGCAACGTAGAACGTGCCGAATGTTTCAACACACCAGGTGCCGACGCCGTTACTTTCTCTGACAAGAACGCATTCTGGGTATGCAACTGGGTGGCAAATATGGTTTACCCACGCTACTCTCAGATGTTCCCAGCACTCAAAGCTGTGCGCGACCGCTTGGAAAAAGGCTACGAAGCCGACCGCAAGCAGATTGAGGAAAGAGCACAGGAGCTTTACCTTACCGACAAGGCAGCAGCCGTTAAGTTCCTCAACGACTACTCGGTAGCAAAGAGCAACGAAATGATTGCCGAATGGAAGCAGCTCGCAACCTACCTCATCGTGAAGTTCAACGATATGGCTGTGAAGCCCGAAAAGGACGGTAAGTTCGAACGCACCGAGTCTGGCTTTGCCGCTCGCCCCGCTCGTCCAGGTATGAGCCAAGCTGCCCGCAAGGCACTCGTAGAGCAGACAGGCGACAAGTTTGAAGTTCCTGCAGAATAAGAACTTAAACCCAAAAGAATAAAAAGTTTTATTGCTGTCCGGTAAAAACTGATTGAAAGTTCTACAAACCTTTATTTATCGGTATTACAAGCACATATAGCCAATAGGGGCTTACTTTTTGTTTCAAATAGTAACAGTTACTAAAAACTCTTATTTGAATGAAATTGGGGCGAAATTTAAGAGAAAAACACCCAGAATAATACTTTAGGAGCATTATTTATAATAATGAATTGGAGAGAAAAGTTTTACCGGACAGCAATAAAAAAGTTTAAAGTTCCAACAGAATAAAACCCTTTTATTTTCGCAGAAGCAGTCCCAATCCACCGTGTTTGGGGCTGCTTTTTGTTTTACGACTGAAGCCAACAGCACGTCAAGCCCCCTTCCTTATCCGCATCAGAA
Source organism: Prevotella intermedia ATCC 25611 = DSM 20706 (assembly GCF_001953955.1). Lineage (NCBI taxonomy): Bacteria > Pseudomonadati > Bacteroidota > Bacteroidia > Bacteroidales > Prevotellaceae > Prevotella > Prevotella intermedia. The sequence goes on along the minus strand of NZ_CP019301.1, from coordinate 79,601 downwards.
GGTATTTTTTCATTTCACAACCAAAGCAAAGAAACAATAGGAAATCAGAAACAACCACTTCCCTTTTGAACGAAAAAAGGGCTACAAGGCTGTAAATATTTTTCACAAATATAACTATCACCATGCAAGATATTTATTAAAGTGTATCTAATTGAAAATAAAGAAGTTACCTTACTGATACAACTAAACTGGTAACGATTTAGAAACGAGCGAACTACTTGGCTCCGCTGTTTTCTGCCTAACAAAGAACGCTTGTTATTCTGTTTGCAAAGATAATACTTTGCTGGCGAATAACAAGCGTTTTTAATGAGAAATTCTTCATTCTGCATTTTTTAATGCTGTTTTTTGTCACTGTAATGGGATTATAATCCTCGTCCTCGCTTCTTCTTTCTGTTGGCTTGGTTTCTGAGTTTACGCTGCCATGCTGCTTCGGTATAGTCATCGCCATGTGTGGATGGTGTAATCAAATCGCCCAATCCTTCCACCACTTCATCGGCTGCGCCAACAATGGCGTCTGCCACTGCACCAATGGGATTCTGCACTCGTGGAGTGTCATTGTCTCGTGAGATAGAGGAACGGCTTGGAGGAACAAGTTGATAGCCTGCAGCATGTAGTTCTTTCTTTTCGGTTGGTTCAAAGTTCTTCTGCAAGGAACGGTAGCCGAACTCCCTGCCTATCTCGGAAGCTTTGAAGGATTGTCCTGCGTATGAGAATTTCAAGCCATAGAACATTACCTTGCTTGTTCTTCATGCGCTCTATGGCGATGCCGTTCTTATTCAGCTCATAGAGGAACATGGAGTGTCCCGTGATACCTGTACCTTTGTATTTTTCAAGCAAGGCATAGCAAATCTTCTGCACCTGCTGCTTCGTCTGCTCTCTCGTTGGACTGGCTTTTGTCTTTTGATATTTCTTCTCCGCCTTGACCTCCTTTGCGATGGTCAAGCCTTTCTCTCTGCTTATTTCCTCTGCCACTCTCGCTGCCCTGTTGCTCGCAAAAGTGGTATCATAAACCTCACCGTACAGACTGATGCGGTTGGCAATGATGTGAATATGTCTGTTGTCGGTGTCCTTGTGCGTTACCGCCACCCATTGATGGTTGTCAAGTCCCATTCGCTTGGCAAACAAATGGGCTATCCTCATAAGTTCGGACACAGGCAGCTTTTTCTCGTCCTGAGGTGCGATGCCTATTTCAATGCGGAGAAACTTGTTCCTGCAACGGCTGTTATGGTCGCTGACCACTTTCATTTCTTCATAAATCGTCTTTGCCTCCCTGCTGCAAAGATTGTGAAAAGCAAGCCGATAACCGAGTTTGCCCTCTCTGAAAATATAGTCCAAAGCCGTGCTGCCGTGTGCTATCGCCTTACATTTTCCTATCATCTCTTGTCAGATTTAAGACCTTATATACCTCATCGTCCACACGAAAATGAGGGTCGTAAAATCGCTTAAATGCTTCCTTTGCACATAGGGAAAGGTTCTTTGTGATATGTAGCCAATCCTCGTCCTTGACCTTGATGAGGTTGGAAACCTGCCCGTAGAACCTTCCTGTATGCTGGAGTATGGCAATGGCTTCCCTCTCATTGTCGGTCATTTTTGGAACGGCTGTAACTTCTCCGTTAAGGAGTATCTCACGGCAGTAGTCGGAGAACTTCCGCCCCGTGATTTCCGTCCTTGATTTGATACGCTGCTTTTCCTCTAAGGTGCATCTTACCTTGATGAACTCCGTCTTGTTCATCTGCTGCTCTTCCTTATTCTGTTGCTGCCATCGGGCAGCTTTTCCCTTGTATCTGCTCATATAAGTTTTTTTGAAAGTTAATCATTGTAGATGATTCGTTGCTTCTTAATTCCTGAATACTGACCGATGAGAACGGAGTGATTACGGTCTAACCTCCCCGATAGATGGACGAGGGGAGCAAAAGCAGTTTGTGGGTACAAACTGACGTCTTGCAATGTCAGCTAACGTTCCGTTTACGCACAAAGCGTTTTGTAGCCTAAAAGTGAATGCCGTGCATTCCATGTATAACTATGTTCATGGCGTTCCCACCTTTCAGTGTTTTTAGCAAAAGTTCGTTGCCTTACTCTCTAAAAAGTGTCGAGGGTTTTGAGTGAAAGGGGCGTTCCTTTTTCTAAAAACCCTCGACCATTTTTCTGTTGTTTACAGCTTCCTCCATTTTTCTATTTCCTCACCGTATTCCTCCAAATGGATACGCACAAGGTTTTCGATGAAGCTCGAGACATTGGCTCCTTTATCTCCCAATCTACGGACAATGAAGTCCGCACGTTCCTGTGTTTCCCTGCTCAGATAGACCGCCTTTCTCTCGCTCAGCTTTGTTGGAACAAGGAACGCTTGCTTGTATGCGTCAAGTGTCTCTTTTCTCATCTTGGCACTGATGCGTCGTTGAATAGTTGCATGCTCTGTATGCAGTACAGGCTCGGATGGCGTGGCATGCTCTATGGCATGTTCTGTTTCTTGTTGTTTTTGCTCTTGAATAGTTTTCATTCCCTTTTCCCGGAATTCAGAGACAGATTGTTCACTTGAATTTTCAGCTTGGCTCATACCAAAAGTTTTTCCTATGAAACGATCTATTTCTTCCATATTTCTTCTTTCCTTTTTCATCACTCTATCTTATTTTAAGTTTGACTTGTTTTATTTTGTTGCTTGTATTTTGAGATTTCTCATGCTCACGGACACGGCTGACATGATACTCGTTGAGGTCTTTGAAGTCTTTATAATACACAGCCATATCTTCTACCTTAAAACCTGCGTTTACAAATTCCTGTACTGCTTTTCGCCCTGTATCGTCATTATCAAGAAAAGCACGAACAGAGGTTATATTTCTTTTGTTCAGGTAGTGAATACTTCTTGCTACATTACTCACAGAATTCATCACGAGACATTGGTTGGTTACTTCCCCTTTCATTGAAAGAAAAGAGAGAAAGTCCATAAAGCCTTCAAACAGACAGACGGGTTGTGCCCTGTCCTCAAATATCGGAGTGATGTCTTTGGGGGCAATCGTTCCTTTGAATATTTTGTTGTCCCGAAGTTCATAACCACCCGAAGAATTGGCAAAGCCGATGGTTTCATGTCTTCTTCCCCTTACCTCGTAGCTGATACATTTGAGAAAGGGTGTTGCCTTTTCTAAATCAATACAGCGTTCCTTTTTGAGATACTCCTGCAGGTGCGGCGGCAAGGTGTCTGATATGCTTGTCAGTCTCCTTGTACCGCTTGCCATTGTATTTTCTGTTTGCTTTGGGCTGATGGATGTTTCTCTCTTTGGAGAGCTGGAGCTGGGCACTATATACTCTGAAGCGTTCTGCCCCAAACGGCAGATGGCTTCCGAGAGCGTGCAGCCTTCCAAGCGCATACAAAGGTCGATGATACTTCCACCCCTGCCTTCGGCATAGTCTATGCCAAAGGTTCTTTTCCCTGTCCACCTTGAAACTCGGATGCACTTCTTCCCTCAATGGTGAGCGATACACAGCATAGGTTGGTGTTTTGCGGGCAGGCTTGATGCCTTTCTTTTCGAGATATTCCACGATGGAATATCGCTTGATAGCTGATAAATCTTCTTCTTTCATTGTTTTGATACTTTAATGAGTTGAATGATAATTATTTATGCTTGTCTGTTTTATGGTTTTACCGTTTCCAAAGTTTTTCCCCTCCAAACTTTTTCATCTTTCTTCTTACTACATATTATTTTGTGATAAGTAATTGATAATCAGTATTACTTTGTAGTATAAGACAATACTACACATTCTACTACATTTGGTTACTACAAGTTTGAAGGAGCGGGCAAGGTAGGATTTTCCTAATCTTGTAGACATAGATGGGGCTACCACCGTTTCTTCGTTTGCTCACCTTTATGTATCCTGCTTTCTTCAAGGCTTCGCCCATACGCTTGGCTTTCTCTACGTCTATGGATAGAACTTCAAAGGGCAGAAACCTTCTGCTGCCTGTCGGGTCTGTAAGAAGGTCATTGCCGTTCACTGATGCCACGAAGCTTGCCAAGTGGGGATACTCCTCCACGTACTTGTCATACGGCATACGGTACTTGACCATCGGACAGGTGATGAGGTTTTTCAGCTCGTTCTCATCCCGCTTATTGAGGGCTTTGAGTTGGTCATCTATATTTACGATAACGTGAGTTCGATATAAGCTCTATGCAATTATTCTGCTTTTATCAATTATTTCTATGTTCATTTCTGGCTTCTTTGGCAACAGATTGTATGCAATGAGTCCTGCTATCAGATTTGTTGCAAAGTTATCAAAAGAGCGATGTCTGGTGTGTTCTATCTGACATACATTCTTCAGTTCATCGTTCACCGTCTCTATCACAGAACGCTTTCTGAGCAACAACTTATCATACAGGCTCATCAGGGAGTTCTTCATGTTCTTCTTTATCTTTGTCACTAAATGTATATTGTCCACAAAGAGCATCTCAAAGAGGTTCTGACTGATATACCCCCTGTCTGCGAAGAGTTTCCCAAACAACCTCTCGGTGAAGCGTTTGTCCTTCAGTGGCTCCCTGTCATCTACGTTTCCTGGCGTGAGCTTCCACTGGATAATCTCTCCCTTGTCATTGATGACAAGATGTAGCTTGAAGCCGTAGAACCAGCCCATGGTGCACTTTCCCTTTGCCGCCCAGCCCCTCATGGTCCTGTGCTGCCGCTCACGCTTGATGTGGCAGGAAGCCAGTGGTGTGGAATCAATGATGGATATGCCTGAACACTTGCCCAGTGCACATGTCTGGAGAAACAGCAACAGGTGCAGTGCGACCTGTGCTTGTCGCTCGACGAAGCGGTTGTAGGAAATCCGATGTGGGAAGTCTCCACGCATATGCTGGCAGATATAGCCTAAGTAGAAGGACTTGAGGTCTCGGAAGCGGTGAGTGTGGAACAGGACCAGAATGGTCATGATTTCACTGTCTGACATACGGGAAACACGGTTACGGTGCCGCTTGCCGGGTACCTGAAGCGTATGTTTTTTCAACTCTGGAGTAAAATACTTGCAAAAATCGTCGAATATACAGAATATTTCTATTAAATTTGTATCAGTCATAGGAGTGGGTATTTGTTTGTAACTCTTTGGTTTACAAGTATAAAGGTACAAAAAATATTCCACTCCTACAACTTTTAAAACAACTTTCTTATATCGAACTCACGTTTACGATAAGGTTCTGACCGATATAAGTGAGTGTGTCCTTCTCTTGTGGATATATCTTGCCCGTATAGCTGTAACCGTGCAGTTTGGGTGGACAAAGTAAATCGAGAAACGTTGTCTTGAACTTACCCTGCTCACCTGTCAGTACAAGACAGGTATGGTTACGGCACTCGCGGTCGTCAATTGCGTTGGCGACCACCGCCACAAGCCACTTGGTAAGATACGGCAACCACTTGTTAGAATTACGGACGACCACGCAACTTGCCAAATTGGGAATTGCTTTTGGTGAAAAGGAAATAGGAACACTACTACCACTGTAACTACTACCATCGCCTATATCTATCAGTGGCAACTCTTTGAAATACTCCTGCACGGGATTGATACGGGGAGAGAAGCTGCTCTCGATGATGGAATAAAGGTTCTCGGCAGAAGTCGCTATGCTTTCATCGCAATCAAGTTCCCTGCGAAACGTATTGATTTCATAGCGACCGACTTTTACAAAACGATTATTACCCTTACTGCAATATTCGGTTCTACCCAATATTGTATTGTATCTAAAATCGTAGTGTGTGGAGAGATAGTTTTCTATCTCTGCGTTCTTGGAGGGACTCCTCTTTCGATGAAGATTTCTCCTGCTGTCTATATTGCCTGCATCTGCTTTCTTTTTCATTATTCCCTTGAATTGGTTTCCAAGAGTGAAGTTAGGGTGGGAATACGTAACTTCCAAGCATTCAGAGCCTTCTTGCATAATGTTGCACTCGTCCGCTTTAAAATTCTTAGGGAGATAGGTAGTCAAGAAGAGCATTTATCGTCTCATTAAGAAAAAAAAACGGATAGTACGAACGAAGAGTAAGCAGGAAATGTGGATGTCGTTGTTTGCTTTCAGATGCAGTCTTTTGCTCCAACTATCTACAAACTATTGACTGGAGCATATTTATATCGGATTACTGTGCCAACCTATTCCATTACGACGCCACAAGCTGCCACTTGAATGAAAAGGGATGGAATAAGAAATGCCCGATATTAATTTTGCAATGAAAGAAAAAGGTGGGACAGGAAAACGCAAATGCGAACCGATGGAACGGATTGCTCTTTTTCTTATTCTTCCCGATAAATCCCTGCTGTTCCCTTCGACTTTGAGAGACGCACGCACGCCATTACCTTTGCCAGCAGAAACAGGAAAGACCTGAAACAACAAACAATAATAAAATATGATTATGAACTATTACATCATTACAGAAACCAATTTGACAAAGCTCCGGGATGAAATCTTGAGCCTTGCAGAATGCTGCCACAAGGCATTCGGAGAGAAAAGCAAGCACACGGACTGGCTGCACAACGGAGATGTTTGCCGGCTGCTGAATATCAGCAAGCGCACCTTGCAGCATTATCGTGATACGGGTGTGCTGCCGTTTACGCAAATCGGACACAAGTGCTATTACAAGCGTGAGGATGTGGAAGCATTGCTTCTTACGAAGTCTAACAAACCTAAAAACAGACAGATATAATGGAAACAGCAAGAGACTTGAACATGGAGACGGACGAGATGCAGCTGGTCATCTTGGCATTGAGAGGTGTAGGCAAACGGATTGTGGAAGTGGCGCAGACGCACAAGCCACTCTTTGCAGGCGAACTTTTCCTCACAGGCAAGGAAGTGTGCGAACGGCTGTATATCAGTCCCCGTACCTTGCAGGACTATCGGGACAAAAGGATTATTCCCTACACGCAGTTTGCAGGAAAAATACTCTACAAGGCTTCGGACTTGGAGAGAATGTTGGAGGAGAATTACAAGTGAGGGGATTGATTTTGTATAACTGAAACTCTTCATATTCTATTCCACAATATGTTGTTTGACTTATAAAATAAATTTAGATATTCAACACACATAAGTATTTATTGCAAAATACTTATTTTTGGGTATTGCGGCGTTTTTATATCTTTGCTACTTTTGCAAAATAAACATTGCAGCTATGCGAATACACAATATTTATATAGTAAGAGCGCAAATAGGCTCGTTCAATCAATCGCACCGTTCGATTACGAAACGGTGCGATTTTTTTATGAACAAAACAGAACTTGGTTCATTATTTAAAGTTTTCATGGGCGTATGCAGAAACTGAAAGACGACATTCGGCAGCGTATCGTTGCCGTGGCGCGCGAGGAATTCATCGCTCACGGCGCACGCAGCACGTCTATCCGCACGGTGGCGCGGCGTGCAGGCATTGCTGCTGGCAACGTGTACAACTACTTCCGCAGCAAGGACGAGCTGTTCTGTGAGGTGCTGCGGCCACTGCTCAACGAGCTGAACCGCTACATTCTGTCGCACAACGAGGAGCGGCACCTCTGCATCGAGGTGTTCGACGCACTCGATTTCCAGAACGAATACATCGGCGCAATGAAGCGAATGGTGAGGCTTTACCGCCCCGAGCTGCGCCTGTTGCTGTTCAATGCCGAAGGCACATCGCTTGCGGGGTACAAGGAGAGAATAGCTGAACACCAACTGAAAGCAGGCACTGAATACCTGCGACTGATGAAAGCGCGCTATCCGCACATCAACATCGACATATCGCCCTTCTTCCTGCACATTGCGAGTTCTATGTGGGTGAACATCTTCTGCGAGCTTGTGGAGCACGAGGAGTACGACGAAAGCGAGGTGAACCGTGCGCTCGAGCAGTATGCCGCTTACAGTATGGCAGGGTGGAGAGAGCTGATGAAACCGTAGAAATAACAACCTTTTAACATATATAGAAGAAGATGATAAGAATACTGAAACGCTTAGGACGTTACATGGGAGGGCGCAAGCCGTTGCTGCCCTGCTCGGTTGTGCTGTCGGCAGTGAACGGACTGCTGTCGCTCGTACCCTTTATTTTCCTGTGGTTGGTGGTGCGCACGCTGCTCACTGCCGACGGAAACCTTGCCGATACGCCCGTATGGGACTATGCCATTGCGGCGTTCGTGGTGTCGGTGGCGAATGTTTTGCTCTATTTCGCCGCCCTCATGCTCTCGCATCTTTCCGCTTTCCGCATCGAAACCAATATGCGGCGCACTGCCATGGAACGGCTGATGCGGGTTCCGTTGGGCTTTTTCGACACGCAGAACACGGGGCGCATGCGCAAGATAATAGACGAAGATTCGAGCCAGACCCACACTTTCGTGGCACACATACTGCCCGATGTGGCAGGCAGCGTGGTGGCTCCGATAGGCATTATAGTGCTTCTGCTTGCCGTAGACTGGCAGTTGGGCATTGCCGCAATGGTACCGATAGTGTGCGCCTTCGGCATCATGGGCTACATGATGAACCCTAAGAACAACGATTTCCAGCGTATGTACCTCGACGCACAGGAGAAAATGAGTGCCGAAGCCGTGGAATACGTGCGCGGAATACCCGTCGTGAAGGTCTTCCAACAGACGGTGTTCTCGTTCAAACGCTTTCACGACAGCATCATCAACTACCGCGACCTCGTCATCAGGTACACCCTTCTGTGGCGCACGCCCATGTCTGCCTACACCATAGCCATCAATGCTTTCGCCTTTCTGCTTGTGCCTACGGGCATCATACTGATAGGGCACGGCGGCGAAACTGCCATCATCGTTTCCGATATGGTGCTGTATGTGCTCATCGCACCCATCATTGCAGCCAACGTAATGAAAGCCATGCACCTCAGTCAGAACCTCTTTCTGGCAAACGAAGCAGTAGACCGATTGGAGAAACTCACCGCCACGCCACCGCTTCCAGAGAGTTCCAAGCCCGAGAAAGCGACAGTCTTCAACGTCAGTCTGCGCAATGTGTCGTTCCGATACGAAGCGGCGGAGCGCGATGCCGTAAGCCACATCGACCTCGACATACCGCAAGGCAAGACCGTTGCGTTGGTTGGAGCGTCTGGAAGCGGCAAGACAACCATCGCAAGGCTCATTCCACGCTTCTGGGACGTGCGCGAAGGCAGTTTGAGAATAGGCGGTGTGGACGTTCGGCACATGGATAAGGCAATGCTGATGCGCAACGTGTCGTTCGTGTTTCAGAATACCCGACTGTTCAAGACCTCCATTTTGGAGAACATACGCTACGGCAATCCCGATGCAACCATCGAGCAGGTGAACCGTGCCGTAGACCTCTCGCAGAGTCGGGAAATCATCAAGCGGCTGCCACAGGGACTGAACACCGTGATAGGAGCGGAGGGAACATACCTCTCTGGCGGCGAACAACAGCGCATAGTGCTTGCCCGTGCCATTCTGAAAGATGCGCCCATCGTGGTGCTCGACGAGGCTACTGCCTTTGCCGACCCCGAAAACGAGCACCTTATCAGGCAGGCATTTGCCCACCTGACTTGCGGAAAAACCGTGCTCATGATAGCCCACCGACTGACCACCGTGCAAGATGCCGACAACATTGTCGTGGTGGACAAGGGCAGAATAGCCGAACAGGGCACGCACCAACAGCTCATGGAGCAAGCCACATTATATTATAAGATGTGGAACGAATACCAAAAGTCGGTGGCATGGAAACTATAAACCTAAACAGAAAGGACACAAGACAATGATAAAATATCTTCAACAACGGTTCGCCCTCACCGAAAAAGGAGCGAAAGACTTGCGGAAAGGCATCGCCTTCTCTACATTGATGAACCTCGCATTGATGCTGCCGCCCACCTATTTGTTCTTCTTCCTCATGGAACACATCGACGCCAAGACCTCCACCGAGCCGCACACGCTGTGGTTCTATGTGCTTGTGGCAGTGCTCTTGGCAGTGTTTATGTTCTTCATAGCCCTCCGACAGTACGACAGCACCTACACCACCGTCTACAACGAGAGTGCGCAACGCCGCATCGGAGTGGCGGAAAAACTGCGCCGACTGCCCCTCGCTTTCTTCGGCGAACGCAACCTTTCCGACCTCACCTCTACCGTGATGGAAGACTGCACGATGCTCGAGCAAACCTTCTCGCACGCTGTTCCCCAGCTGTTTGCGTCGGCTCTGAGCGTCGTCATCATCGGCGTGGGCATGTTCTCCTACAACTGGCACCTGGCTTTAGCCCTCTTTTGGGTTGTTCCGCTCGCCGTAACCGTACTGTTGCTGTCGCGCCGTCAGCTCCACAAAGCCTTCGTTCAGCACTATAAAGTGAAGCGTGGCGTAACCGAACAGATACAGGAAGGGCTGGAATGTATGCAGGAAATAAGGTCGTACAGTGGCGAACAGGCATACTGCCGCAGCTTCGACAAGCGGCTGAAGGGCTACGAACACGAGCTGGTGCGTGGCGAACTCGTGGCAGGAGTCTTCCTCAACCTCGCCGGAATGCTGCTCAAACTCGGCATGCCCACCGTTATATTGGTGGGAGCGTGGCTGTTGCAGCAGGGCGAAGTGTCGGTATTCACCTACTTGGCTTACCTCTTGGCATCGGCAATGGTCTACAATCCCATTATCGAAGTGTGCAACTACCTTGCCCTTCTCTCCTTTCTCGATGTGCGCATCAACCGTATGAAGGAAATAGAAGGTATGCCCACGCAGGAGGGAAGTGCAGCCGTACAACTCGAAAACTACGACATCGAGTTCCGCAACGTAAGTTTTGCCTACGAAACCGAGAAGCAAGTGCTGCACAATGTCTCGTTCACGGCACGCCAAGGCACCGTTACCGCCCTCGTGGGACCGTCGGGTGGGGGCAAAAGTACTACTGCCAAGCTCGCCGCACGCTTTTGGGACATTGCCGAAGGACAAATTCTTGTGGGTGGAAACAACATCTCGAAGATTGACCCCGAAACTCTGCTGAAACATTATTCCATTGTTTTTCAAGACGTATTGCTGTTCAATGCCTCTATTGCCGACAATATCCGAATCGGCAAGCGCAACGCTACCGACGAGGAAGTGCGCCACGTTGCCCGACTGGCGCAGTGCGACGACTTCATCAGTCGAATGCCGCAAGGTTACGATACCGTTATCGGCGAAAACGGCGAAACCCTTTCGGGTGGCGAGCGGCAGCGCATTTCCATTGCCCGCGCCCTGCTGAAGAATGCCCCAATCATACTTCTCGACGAAGCCACCGCAAGCCTTGACGCCGAGAACGAGACGAAAATACAAGCGGGCATCTCCGAACTGGTGCGCAACAAAACCGTCATCATCATCGCCCACCGTATGCGCACCGTCCGCAATGCCGACCACATCGTGGTGCTTAGCGGCGGTACGGTGAGCGAACAGGGCACGCCCGACGAGCTGTTGGCTCGCAACGGCGAGTTCGCCCGCATGGTTCGTCTGCAACAGGAAAGGGGCAACAGCCTGTAATACACGCAACTTGGCAAGCCGAACCCTATGCAGGGTGTTCATTTTACCCACGTAAGCGAACCTCTGCATCGCTTCGGCTGCACGCCCTTTCGTTCTCTGTCGCTCGGCAATAATTATGCTTCTGACACCCAAAAAGTATGTAAATATTTTTCGCAAGCGTGGCTTTTGTGTAACTCGCTCACTATCAACGTAATGTAAAAGCTGTTGTTTTGCGTTCCAAAAGCGTAGGTTTTGCACGGTAAAAGCGGCTCTTTTGCATCGCAAAACCTACGCTTTCGCAACGCCAAAACGCAACTACCGCTTTTTAACAGAATTATCTTTACAAAATCAATGCGGTTGTTGCATTCAGCAGAATAGTTTTTATGGCATACAAACGTATGCTGTTCTTGCCCTTCACGGTGCAGCTGCAGTGCTCCTACTTTTTTATTTCTTGTAAGTGCAAATATTGTTCTTGTCTGCTTTATGCGTTATTGTCTTTTTCTGTTATTTCTGTTTCATTATACCCGTTTTTGTTCCCTTTTAACTTTGATATATTAGGAAGATATTTAGATTTTTATAATTTTAAGTAGGGGTTTTAAAATGTTTAATTATAAGATAATCAAGTAGATAGCTATTTTATACCTTTTAGATAAACTTAGATTTATATTTGTAAGGCATTGCAACAACGATTTTATTGAGTATCTTTGTATCAGATTTAACGAAAAGACTGCCGTGAGGCAATGGTAAAATGTAGCGTTTAAAATGGTAAAAAGGTGATTTTAGGTAATGTTAAATTGTAGAACCTATTTGTAGATTATAGGTGAATCAATTCTCAATCAACAATTAGCTAAACGCAAAGTGCACCAAGACGAGAGGTTATGGCGCACTTTTTTTGTGCCTTAATTTTGGTTTTTCAATATTTTTATCTATTTTTGTAAGGCTGAACCACCTTAATATATAATGTGGAAGAGGAAAAACCAAAGATTCAAAACAATGATGCGCAAGCTGTTTTTGCTGTTTCTTCTTGCAGTGTTGCACTGTTCGATGGGAATGGCAGCCAACGAATACGATGAGCTGGACCATCTTATAGGACAGCGTAAGGCGATAACCGACAAGAAGTTATCGCAGATTAACGACATACGACAACGCCTTTCGACACCTTATCTAACCGACAAGCAACGCTATAAGATATGTATGCAGCTTTACGACGAGTACGAGGCGTTCCGTTTCGACTCGGCATTGGTCTACGCCAACCGTACCATTATGTATGCAAAGCGTGTGGGCGACCCGAAGTGGATTGTGGAAGCGCAGCTCAAGAAAGTGCATGTGTACACGCTGGCTGCACTTTTCTTGGAGTCGAGAGAACTCTTGGACACTCTGAGTACGGCGGTTTTAGACGACCGTCTTCGTCAGGATTATTATAAAGAGTGGTTTTTGCTGATGATGTTTATGTCTGAATTCACCGCAGGAACGCAGATGCATAAGTATTACGACAAGCAGGCGGACTATTACAGTGGGCTGATTTTGAAAAGTCCGTACAAAGATACGCGCACCTATATCATGGTGAAGGCAAACGATTTGAGCGAGCAGGGCAACACCGACGAAGCCATTGCGATGCTGAAAGAATACCTGCAGAAGTGGCAGAGGCACGAACACGAGTATGCAATGATAACCAGCGAGTTGGCAAGACTGTACGGTAAGCTGGGCAACACCGACAAGCAGTATTTCTATCTTATCGAAAGTGCGATGTCAGACATACGCTCGTCGGTGAAGGAGAACAACTCCTTGCGCCTCTTGGCTACGCTTTTGTTCGAGAAAGGCGATGTGGAGCGGGCTTACAAGTATCTGAATATTTCGATAGAAGATGCCAATTTCTACGGCACACATTTGCGCAACAGTCAAAATTCGCGCATTCTGCCCCGCATTCTGTCGGTCTATTTGGTGCAGAAACGTGCACAAAGCAGGCGCATTACCATACTTCTGGCAGTGGTGAGCCTTGTGGCAATAGCCCTTTTGGTGGCTATTCTGTTCATCTTGAAGCTCTTGAAACGCTACCGAAAAATGAACAAACGGGTGGTGGTGATGAACCATCAGCTGAACGAAGCTGTGGAAAACCTTAGCAAGGTGAATGCGCAGATAAGTGAAACCAACAGTATAAAAGAGGAATACATAGCCCGTTTCCTCGAGTTGGTATCGAAATTTATCGACCGAGTAGACGAGCGGCGCAAGCTCTACAACCGTCTGGCGCGCGAGAAGCGAATGGAAGAACTTTATACAGAGCTGAAAAACAGCGATTTTATTCAGACCGCCACACGCCATTATTATATCAATTTCGACACGGCTTTCTTGAATATATACCCCAATTTCGTAACGGAAGTGAACCAGTTGCTGCGTCCCGACGGACAGATAGAGCCGAAAGGCGACGAGCGGCTCACCACCGAGCTGCGCATTCTCGCCCTCATACGCCTTGGCATTACCGACAATGCGCGCATCTCTTCCATTCTGCGTGCGAGCCTTACCACCGTTTACACTTATCGCTCGAAGCTGAAAGCTCGTTCCATCGACCACGATGGGTTCGAGAATGCAGTAAAGAAGATAGGCTAATGCCGTATGTTGCAGTAAGCGTGTAATCCTATTCATTAAAACCCGAAAACCGCTCCGTTGAGAGCCGAAAAGCACCCTTATTTTGTAAAGATAATTCGTAAGAAAAACTATAATTTTGGTTTGGCGTTGCGAAAGCGGCTGTTTTGCATGGCAAAACCTACGCTTTTACCGTGCAAAACAGCCGCTTTTGGAATGCAAAACAATAGGTTTTGCAAGGCGTTGGTGGTGAGGAGGTTATGTCGCAGATAGGTTTGTGAAAAATATTTACAGTTGTTGTACTGTTTGTTAGCTATGAATTGGTGGATAGCAAGAAGTGGTGGGGGCGTGGTTTATTCAGTTTCTTACGGCTAATTGTTCATTGTTGTTCTTGTGCGTGTTTTGTTTTAAGAGCGTGATGAATCGCGCCCTTACGTTTAATTGTTTGTTGTTGTTTTTGTGTATGCTTTGTTTTAGGAATGTGATGATTCTGTTTTTATCGCCAAATCAATGAGTTGTGGGTTTACCATTCTATTACGCTGTCGTCGTTGGAGAGTATGGGTAGGGCGTTTTCGGTGTCGATAAAGAGGAGGCTGTAAATGTAGTTGTAGAGTTGGGCATCGTATTTCAGGGAAAACTGGACGATGCCTCCGTCTACGGAGAAGGTGGTGATGAAAGGGTCGGCAGCCAACTGCTGCTGGGCTTCTCGTGGCAAGAGGTGCGTGTCGTAGTAGTTTTCAAAGATGGGCGCACCGTAACGGGAACGGTAGAAGTTGGTCAGGATTTTGTAGCTTCGCAGCGGATTGTTTACATTTAAGAGGTATATGCGTAGGGTGTCTACCTTTCCGGTATGGTTTTGTCCTACTTCAACGATGCACGGAATGTTCTCGAAGTGTCCGCGAAAGGTAGTGTTGGCTTTATTGATGGGCAGGCGGAGTGGGGCGGTTTCGGACTTGAAACCTTTTGCAACGAGCGAGTCGGCAAAGGCTGCAGCGGTGTTGTTGAGGGAAATGCCGCAGAAGGTAAGGTGCTGGCGTTCGGCTGTTGTGGGGCTTTGCGCCAGTGCGTGGGTGCAGAGCAGCAGCAAGGATAAAAGTAGAAGTTGCTTCATATTCTTGATAACGTGTTTTTGGGTGGAATATTATAATGGTAAGGGGATAGGCTTTTTTAGATATTCTAGGGAAACTAGGTGTTATAGGAAGTTTTTAGATTTTTGGTTTTAGAAAAAGAAAACGCCCAAAGGAAGGGGTCCTTTAGGCGTTTTCTTATTATTTGAAGTGTATCTTTGCTTGCTTAGATAGCTGCTGCAATCCATTCGTAAACACAGCTGAAGACACCGAAAAGTACGATGCCCGTTGTGCAAACAGCAAGGGCAAACTTGGTGTTGGTGTCGCTCTTGAAGGTTGGCATAGGAGTGTCGCAACGTGTAATGTACATTGCCTTTACTATCTTGAGGTAGTAGTAAAGCGAAACGACTGTGTTTATCAGCGCAATGAACAGTATGCCGTAAATCCAAGCACCTTCGGTTGTGGTGATGTCTGCTCCCTTAACGCCCGACATGAAGACGAAGAATTTAGAGAACATACCTGCAAACGGAGGGATACCACCGAGCGAGAACATGGCAATGGTCATAAGGAAACTCAAACGTGGGTTGGTTTTGTAGAAACCATTGTAGTCTGAAATGTCGGTCTTGCCGCCATTGTTCTGTTCTACAACCGAGATGATGGTGAACACAGCCATATTGGCAACCACGTAGATAAGTACGTAGTAGCTTAGCGATGCTATTGATGCGTCCCAATTGTTGCCCAATGCAGCAAGCATGATGTAGCCTGCCTGCGAGATGGAACTGAACGCCATGAAGCGTTTCAATTCGCCTTGGCGGATAGCGAAGAGGTTGGCAATGGTGATGGAAAGTGCAATGACAATCATCATAAGTACGTGCCAGTAAGCTATCATACTGCCGAAGACGTGGAACAGAATGCTCAACAGGGTGAAAGCGGCAGCACCTTTAGAGATTACGCTGAGGTAGCCCGTAACAGTGGTAGGCGCACCTTGGTAGGTGTCGGCTGTCCAGAAGTGGAACGGAACGAGCGAAATCTTGAAGCCAAGACCGCTGAAGAAGAACACCAAGCCCATGATGGTGAGTGGTGTAGCCTGTATGTTGGCAGCAATATCGTTGAAGTACATTGTGCCGTAAGCTGCATAAATGAAGCTGATACCATAGAGCATTACACCGCTTGAGAAGGTTGCGGTGAGTATGAACTTGGCTGCTGCTTCGGCAGAATTGTTGCGATAGGCGTCGAAAGCCACCACGCACGCCATCGGCACAGATGCCATTTCCAAACCAAGGAAGAACATGAGGAAGTTTCCTGCGCTCATCATTGTGTTCATACCCAGCAGGGTTGAAACGACAAGCATATAGAATTCGCCCTCTTTACCGCTCTTTCCTGCCCACACGCGGCTTTGCAGCACCACGATGAATGTACCGAAAGCGAGGATTGCTTTCATGACATTTACCGCAGCCGAAGTAATGTACATACCGCCAAAGGCTTCTTCGGGCTGCATCGGGAGCAGGCAAACGATGGTGTTTGCAAGCAGGAGCGCACAAGCCAAGGGGTTGAACCACTTGCGTTCTTCGGTCTTTGCTGAAATAAAGTCAGCAACGAAAAGGATTATCAGAACGGCAACAAGACTTGCCTCTGGAATCATTTTAAAGAAATCAGTATAATTCATTTTTTTGCTACTTTATTAAAGATTACCTAAATTTGGAACGTATGCGATGATGTGGTCGAAGATTGGACCGACAGCATCGATAATCATATCCTCGAAGAACAGAGGGAAAAGTCCGAGTCCTGCAACGCAGAAGATGAGTCCTGCAACGGCAAAACGCTCGTCCCAAGT
The DNA here is from genome assembly GCF_001953955.1 of Prevotella intermedia ATCC 25611 = DSM 20706. NCBI lineage: Bacteria > Pseudomonadati > Bacteroidota > Bacteroidia > Bacteroidales > Prevotellaceae > Prevotella > Prevotella intermedia. The sequence goes on along the minus strand of NZ_CP019301.1, from coordinate 62,715 downwards.
GGCATCGTGAAGCTCGTTGAACTTCTGGTTAGGAATGGTCTGGAACAGAATCTTGCCCACCACGCGCAGAATGTAGACTGCGGTAACAACGATTGACGTGCAGGCAACGAGTGTACAAACGCGGTGGAAAGTGCCGCCGTTCTCGAACGAACCAACAAAGATGGTCATTTCGGCAATGAAGCCCGAGAAGCCTGGCAAACCGAGGTTAGCCAAACCTGCCACTACATAAGAAACGGCAAGGAATGGTATTACCTTCATCAAACCGCCAAGATAGCGAACGTCGCGTGTTCCTGCGCGGTGGTAAATCATACCGATGCAGGCGAAGAACAAGGCAGTCATCAAACCGTGTGAAAGCATTTGGAGGATTGCACCTGTGATAGCGGTCTGCGTTGTCATAACCAAAGCGAAGAGCACCATACCACAGTGAGAAACTGAAGAGTAGGCGTTAATGTACTTCAAGTCGGTCTGAACACAGGCAGAGAGCGCACCGTAAACCACAGAAACCGTTGTGAGGACGAGGAAAACGGGTGCCCACATCTCGAGCGCGTCAGGCATAATGAACATGGCAATGCGCAAACAGCCGTAGCCTCCCAACTTCATCAATACACCTGCGTGGAGCATTGAAACGGCTGTAGGGGCTGAAGCATGACCGTCGGGCGACCATGTGTGGAATGGGAACAACGCACCGAGGATACCAAAGCCGATGAATACGAATGGGAAGAAGATGTTTTGAACTTCTTTCGACATTGCGTGCATCTTTGCCAGCTCGATAACGTCCATCGTAGAACCACCACTGAAGTAGTAGATACCGAGGAAACCGAAGATAAGCAAGCCAGAACCGCCCATCAACATAAGGGTAAGCTTCATGGCTGAATATTCCTTCGCGCCTGTTCCCCATACACCAATGAGAAGGTACATAGGTATCAATGCCACTTCGTAGAACATGAACATGGTGAACATATCGGTTGAAATAAAGAAACCGAACACACCCGATGACAGCAGTACGAACCAAAGGAAGTATTCCTTCTTCATCGGTTCAAGCTGCCAACTGGCAAATGTACCCGTGAAGACAATGATTGCTGAAAGCAAAATCATGACGACAGAAATACCATCGACACCCACAGCAAAGGCAATGTTCAGCGGTTTAAACCACATTACAGAGTTTGCCAATAGCATGGTATCGGTATTTCCAGCTGCCCGCTGTTGAACAAAATAGACGGTGAGCCATATAGCACCAATCAACAAGGCAGAGGCTCCTGCTACCATCACGCCGCGTACCTGATTGTCGTTCTTAGCGACCCAAAGGCCGAAAAGCATCAGTACGGGGATTATTACAAATATTGTTAAAATCCAACTCATCTCTTTATATCAAGCAAAGTATTACTAATGTTAAAGCCACAGTTCCTGTTATGAACCAAATTGCATAATGGCGAACGTCGCCACTCTGCCAAGGACGAATGCTCTCGCCCGCTTCCTGAGTACCCCAAGCAAGGAAGTTGAACGTACCATCGACAACTTGACGGTCGAACCAAGCAATAGGAATAGAGAAGCAACGGAAAACAATCTTGTGGGTGAAGAACTGCCAAGCGTTGTCAATATAGAATCTGTTGAGGGCAGCCTTGTGAAGTCCTGGCATGCGTTTCGCAAGTTTGTCGGCAACAGGATTGTTCTTAGGCATATACATCCATGTCGCAAGTGAAATGCCGATGGCAGCTGCCAAGAGGCTGAACCAAGCTACACTTGAGAAGTGGAAGTGCTGCAAATGAATGTCGGCACTCTGACCTGTCGCTGAAACGAAGTGGCCGAATGGAATCCAACCTGCAAAGATTGAAATGATAGCAAGGAATACCAACGGTCCCCACATAACGAAAGGAACTTCCTGTGGGCGGCGACGGTTCTCTGGATCCTCCTCATAATAAGACTTGCCCCAGAAGATTACGTAGTACAAACGGAACATATAGAAAGCCGTCATACCCGATACTAAGGTCATAAACCAACCCAAAGCAGGAGAGAACTGGAAGCAGGCACTCACGATTTCGTCCTTAGAGAAGAAACCTGCAAGTGGCCATACACCGCTGATTGCAATACAACCGATGAGGAAACAAGCGTTCGTTATCGGCATATACTTGTGCAAACCGCCCATATATTCCTTGAAGTTGCTGCCAATGATAACGATGATGGCACCAGAACAGAGGAACAGCAACGCCTTGAACATAGCGTGGGTGAACAAGTGGAACATTGAAGCCATATAGCCCAAACCGCCTTCTTCGTTGTCGAGGGCATAGCAAACGCCGAGCGCAACGAGCATATAGGCAATCTGAGAAATGGTTGAGAACGCCAAACCACGCTTAATATCGCTTTGGCAGCAAGCTACTGCAGCAGCATAGAAAGCGGTGAAGGCTCCGATGTAGGCAATCCAGTGAAGTTGCTCGATAGCACCGAACTGAATGTAGATGGGGAACAAACTTGCCACTTGGAATACACCGGCAACAACCATGGTAGCAGCGTGGATTAACGCCGATACAGGTGTTGGACCCTCCATGGCATCTGGCAACCAGATGTGGAGTGGGAACATGGCTGACTTACCTGCACCACCGATGAACATAAGGAACAGTGCTGTCGGGATAACCCAAGCTGTTGAAGGGTCGGTAGCTACGTTTTGCAGCTGGTCTACCAAGTTTGCATCGACCGATAAGTCGAAGTTGAACGTCTTGACGTAGAAGCTGAAGAACAGAATACCCATCAGGAAGAACAAGTCGGCAAAGCGTGTAACGATGAAAGCCTTCTTACTTGCATGCACGGCAGTGTGCTTTGGATAGTAGAAACCAATGAGCAAATAAGAGCAAACACCCACCAACTCCCAGAAAAGATACATCTGGAAAACGTTGGTTGCTACCACAAGACCTAACATCGACATTGTAAACAATGACAGGTAGGCATAGAAACGCTGGAAACCGTGCTCGTATTCCTCGAACTTATAGTTCTTATCGCGCTCTGCCATATAGCCGAACGAGTAGATATGAACCATGAAGCTGACAGTGGTAATGACGATAAGCATCATCACGCTGATAGGACTTAGACGGAAACCAATATTAAATGTCAGTAACTCTGAGAATCTCAACCACGTGAAGTTGAAGACCGTAACAGTCGGGTAAACACCATTTGCCAAGCGGCCGTCTACTACATTGAAGGTCTCACCCATAGCAGTATATTCGCCTGTAAAGAAGAAATACTGATAAGCAGTGTAGAGACTCAAGGCAAAAAGCGCGCCCACAATACATGTGCCGATAATACCTGCCACCGGTTTAGGCATCTTCATACCTGCCAATCCTAAAACGATTGCGCTCAAGAAAGGTAGAAGAAGTATCAAAAATGCGTAATCAAACATAGCTTTTCCTTATAATTTCATATTTTCAATACTGTTCACCTGGTCGCTGTGCAGATGTCGGTAAACATTAATAATAATAGCTAACGCAACCGCAGATTCAGCTGCACTCACACCGATAGAGAAGATTGTGAAGAACATACCTTCGTATCCATCTGGATAGAGCAAACGATTGAAAGCTGCAAAGTTAAGGTCTACGCTATTGAGAACTAACTCGATGGAGATAAGCATTGCAACAAGGTTGCGTCGGGTTACAAAGCCAAAGACTCCAATAAAAAACAACAGTCCGCTAAGGACGAAAAAATATTCTACTGGTATCATTCTTCTACCTCCTCTTTTTTCTGTTTATTCAAGATTACCAAGCCGCCAATGATGCACGCAAGCAAGAAAACAGAGATGAACTCGAACGGCAATACATAGCCATACTTGTCGGCACTCATAAGGTTTTTACCGATAACCTGCATTGAAACTTCCGTGCTTGATGTGTTGGTAGACACCAATTCATTGAAAATCTTGTTCTTCAGAAACACGCCTAACACTGTGGCAACGCCTACCAATGCGATGAGTGCTGCAAGAAGGGTGCGCTTTCCGAGCCATCTTTCAGACAAACCCTGAAGCGTTCGCTTGCTTACCAGCTGGATAGCAAATACATACATCACGGTGATACCGCCAGCGTAAATGCTGATTTGTGCAGCACCAAGGAATGTATAGTCAAGCAGGAAATAAAGACCTGCTACGCCAAAGAGCACGAACAGCAATGCTGTTGCAGCTCGCATGATGCGCTTTGTAGACACGCAGAATACTGCTGAACCGAGTATCGCTACTGCCAAAATCGCAAACACAATTAATTTAGCCATAACTTTATCTCCTCTTTTATTTGGTTTTAGTGTTAAATGTTCCAACTTCCCAATCGGCTCCGCCCTCGATAAGGTTAGGCAGTGAGCCGCCTTTGTAAACCTCTTCGTTCAGATGCAGCACGAGTTGCGAACGGTCGAAAACAGCGTTCTCGAAGTCGTTTGTAAACTCAATGGCATCGAAGTTACAGGCGTTTACACATAATTGGCAGAACATACAGTCGCCGAGGTCGTACTGGTAGTCCAACAGCGCACGCTTCTTTCTACCTGTTTCGGGGTCTTCGCGCATTTCGCTTGCTATGCGGATAGTGCCGTTAGGGCAGGCTTTTTCGCACATAAGGCAAGCAACGCATTTGTAGTTCTCGCTTTCATCACGCTTAAAGACCAAACGTCCGCGGTGGCGTTTTGCCACGTGGAGTGTTGTCTTACGGTTTTCAGGATACTGCTCGGTAGACTTTGGCGTGAAGTATTCCTTCATGGTTGTCTTCAAACCAGTAGCTAATGTCTTAAAAGCACTTCCTATTTCACCGAAATATGATTCTTTTTTTTCCATTAGAATAATGAATTCTTAATTTCTACTTTATGATTGCCTTTTATGCGATTGTGAAGGTCCAGCCGAACGCCACGCACACTGTCATAAGCACCAAGATGATGAGGCTGAGTGGCATAAGGTATTTCCATTCGAGCTTCAGTATCTGGTCTACACGCAGACGTGGGAATGTCCAGCGTATCCACATAAGAAGGAATACTACAACAAAGGTCTTTCCGAGGAACCAAACGATGCCTGGAATATAGTTCATAAGGGCGTCGAAGCCTTCGATACCTATATTAATAGGTGCCCAACCACCAAGGAAGATAGTTGCGGCAAGACCTGAAATCACAAAGAGATTGAGGTATTCTGCCAAGTAATAGAAACCGAAGCCCATACCGCTATACTCTGTGTGATAGCCGGCAGTAAGTTCGCTCTCAGCTTCGGCAAGGTCGAACGGACCACGGTTCGCCTCTGCGTTACCTGCAATACAGAACACGATGAAGCCTAACAGGGCAGGAATGTGCCCTTGGAAGATGAGCCATTGCCATGGACCGGTCTGTGCTTCAACGATGCCAGATATCTGCATGGTACGCGTAAGTACCACGGCTGAGATAAGGCAGATGCCCAATGAGAGTTCGTAAGAAATCATTTGGACTGCTGCACGCATGGCAGAGAGGACAGAGTACTTGTTGTTACTTGCCCAGCCAGCGATGAAAACGCCGAGCACACCGATAGAGCTGATGGCTGTTACAAGGAAGATTCCCACGTTGAAGTCGAGCACTTCCGCACCCTTGTTCCATGGAAGGAACGAGAATGTTCCGATTGAGGCTGCTATTACGAGGAAAGGTGCAAGGTAGTAAAGCAGCTTGTCGGCTTTATCTACGGTGAAAATTTCCTTGATAAGCATTTTCAACACGTCGGCAAGCACTTGCAGCGTACCCCACCAACCTACACGGACAGGACCGATACGGCACTGGAAATAAGCACAAACCTTACGTTCCATAAAAATGAGCACGATGGCAAGCACGGCATAGCCAATGATAATTGCCAAGCCTACTACCACACACTCGATAAGAATGGCACCGAAATCGCCAAGCCCCAAGGTGTGCCTTAGCAGCTCGTCGAACCATCTTGTTACTATACTAAAATCGAACATGTATATGATTTATTTCTTAATTCATTACTTATATATCGTTTCTCTCTTAGCGGTCGATGTCGGGAATGACAAAGTCGAGTGCTGCACCTGTTGTTACAAGGTCGGCAATCTTCTGACCTTTCAGCATCTTGTCCATTGCACCCACCAAGGTCAAGCCCATCGGACGGAACTTCAAGCGGTACGGACTCTTGTCGCCTCGTGAGTCGAGGTATGCGCCAAACTCGCCGCTTGCTCCTTCCACAGAGAAGTACCACTGGCCTTCTGGAACCTTGATGATAGGCTTCTGCTTGATGTAGAAGTCGCCTTCGGGAATGTTGTCGATGAGTTGCTCGATGATGTCGAGGCTCTGATACATCTCCTTGATGTGGCAATAGTAGCGGTCCATAGAGTCGCTGCCTGTCATTACCACCTCTTCAAAGTCCACTTTGTCGTAAACAGCGTATGGGTGATGCTTGCGAACGTCGTTGCGCCAGCCGCTTGCACGACCTGCAGGACCTGTAACGCCGTAGCTGATACAGTCTTTTTCGTCCATCGTACCGATGCCTACGAAACGCTGGTGTGTGATGACGTTGTCGCCAAACACGTCGAGATATTCCTGAATCATCGGGCGCAGATACTTGCAGAGCTTCTTTGTGTTCTCCACGAAGTTCGGGTCGATGTCGTCTTGCAGTCCACCTATTCTGTAATAGTTCTGAATCAGTCGTCCGCCCGTTATCTCCTCCATCACGTTCAGCACGTGTTCGCGGTCGCGCATACCGTAGAGCATACCCGTGAGTGCGCCCAAGTCCTGCGCGCAGCACGATGTGTAGAGCAAGTGGTTGTCGATGCGCTGCAACTCGTCCATAATGGTACGAATGTACTGAATGCGCTCCGAAAGCTCGATGCCCATAGCCTCTTCGATGACGCCTACCAATGCGTGGCGGTGCATCATCGCCGAGAGGTAGTTCATACGGTCGGTCAATGCGAGTGTCTGAGGGTAGGTGTACGATTCGCACATCTTCTCTATACCGCGGTGAATGTAGCCGAGGTGTGGGTAGATGCGCTTCACGTTCTCGCCGTCGAGCACGGTCTGCAGGCGCAATACACCGTGGGTTGATGGGTGCTGAGGGCCGATGTTCACCACAAATTCATCGCTTGTGAACAGCTTGTGTGTGGTAGCCGTCAGTCTGCCGTCGGCGTTGAGGTTCCATTCGGTGGTTGTGTCCAGCTCGATGTCGTCGTCCGTGGTGTACATATTCTTCGCTGGGTCCATGTCGTAGTCCTTGCGAAGTGGGTAGCCCACGAAGTCGTTTCTCAGGAAGAGGCGACGCATGTCGGGGTGTCCGAGGAACTTTATGCCATAAAAGTCGTAAACCTCACGTTCCAGCAAGTCGGCGTCAGCCCATAGGTTGTACACCGATGGTATTACGTGGTCTTGCTCCACCTGCTTTGCTATTTGCTTTACAGAGCAGCGTTCGTGGGTTTGCGTATTTTCAAGTATATAGATACAGCCAAGACCTTCTTCTGCGCCGAAGTCTTCTCCAACGATTGTTACAAGGTAGTCGAAATGCTGTTCCTTTTTCAGTTTCGCCATTTCGTCGGCAAAACGCTCAAAACCAAACTCTTTGTTTTCTAATTTCATTTTTCCGTACCTTATTTATTAGTTAGCTGCTGTATTGTTGTCGGTAGGTTCTTGTTTCGCTTCAGCTTCGTTCAGCTTGTCCAATTCCTTGCCTAACTTTTCTACATCTTCTTTCGTAACAGGCTTGTCTACAACGATGGTGTCCTTCTTTGGCTCTGCTGCAGCAGGCTTTGCAGCGGCAGGGCGTGCAGGTTTGGGTGCGGGCTTGTGTTCCGCTTCCCATTCAGCCTCGCGCTTCTCTTTGATTTCTTCGGCTGAAATGCCCAGCTTGTTCTCGAAGATAAGTGCCTGGTTACTCTTGCCGAGCAAACTCTCCTCTGCTGTTTGCTTGTGGTTTGCACCACCGAAGAATTTCTCAACCTTCACTTTTCTCTGCAACTGCATCATACCGTATATGATGGCTTCGGGGCGTGGAGGGCAGCCGGGAATGTAAACATCGACTGGAATAATCTCGTCGATGCCACGCATTACGTGGTAGCTGTCCTTGAAAGGTCCGCCCGAAATGGCGCAACCACCTACGGCAATCACGTATTTAGGCTCTGCCATCTGGTCGTACAGACGTTTCAATGCAGGTGCCATCTTGTTCGTTATGGTACCTGCACACATAATCAAGTCTGCCTGACGTGGCGAGTTACGGGTTACTTCAAATCCAAAACGAGAGAAGTCGTAGCGCGCACAGCCCACTGCCATGAACTCAATGCCACAGCAAGATGTAGCAAAAGTGAGCGACCACAGCGAGTTGCTACGTCCCCAGTTTATGAGCTGGTCGAGATTGCCCAACACAAGGTTCGTACCTCCATCGTTCAGGTCGTTTGCCATCTTCTCCAAGGTGTCGTTGTCCTTCCACTCCTCGTAGGGCAAAGCCTTAATTTTCGGTTTTCTTATTTCCATTCAAGCGCTCCTTTCCGCCAAGCATAAGCCAAGCCAAAAACCAACACCAACATAAAAAATCCAATCGTTGCCAATGCCAAAACGCCGTAAGTGTTCACCACAACTGCCCAAGGGTAGAGGAAAACAGTTTCAACGTCGAACATCAGGAAAAGGATTGCAAACAAGTAGTAGCCCACGTGCATCGGCAACCAAGACGTGCCGTAGGTAGGAATACCACACTCGTAAGGTTCACCTTTCGTCGGATTGTAAGAACGGGGGCCCAACAGTTTTGCAGTAACATAAGCTGCAACAACCAAAAAGGCTGCCGTAATGAAGACGGTGATTAAAAGTGTAAAATACATAAATTTATATAGCTATAATAATATTACATTTTGTTAATGTATAAGATTTTTTAAAAGCGATTGCAAAGATACGAAATTAATTATTAAAGTTGCAAGGAAAACATAAAAAAAAGCTGCCTTTTGACAACTCAACTTTACAAATCATTGTTTTAAATAGGTTCCGAAATTTTACCTTTGCAGTATTTCTGTTTTTTACCTGAGTAAGTCTTTCCTTCCAACCTCGTCGAAAGATAGTTTTACGCCCTATCTTTCCACTTTTCGCTGCTGTGCCGTGCCCCTATATTATATATAAGGTGTAACGCCTCAACTTTCGCTACGCTTTTGTAAAGAAACTTCCACAGAAAAACGGCAATTTCATTTTGGCATTGCGAAAGCGGCTGTTTTGCAACGCAAAACCTACGCTTTTACCGTGCAAAACAGCCGCTTTGGGATTGCAAAACAATAGGTTTTGCAATGTATTGATAATAAGATAGTTATGAGATAAATATGCTTACGAAAAATGTTTACACGTTTATCGCTTGTTTTCCGCCTTGTCTATTGATATTTCCACAAGGCGGTTTGCTTTTATGTGTCGGCGTTCTAAACTGGAAAGACGAACTATATAGTCTGATGGTCTTTGCACAATTAGAATGCCTTATTTTATCTCTTTTTAGATTATAGCAATTCCGCCATAATTAAAATAGCGGATTTTTAGAGAATAACGTTGGTTATGTCGTTAGTTCATAGTTGGTGCTGCGCCCGCCCTCATCGCTTTTCCGTAGCACCTTTTTGTCTACAAGGTTGTTCAAATCTCTTATGGCTGTGTCTTGCGAACAATGGTTTATTTTGTACCATTTGGAAGAGTTCAGTTTGCCTTCGAAGCCATCGAGGAGCATATTGAGCACTTTTCTTTGTCGCTCGTTCAGCTTCAAGTCTTTGTGTTTATCCCAGAAACGGACTTTCCGAATGGTGTTTTCGGTCTTTTCAAGCGCAACATTCAAGGCACTGCGTAGCGTGTGGAGAAACCACGTTATCCATTCCGTGATGTCTGCTTTGCCGTGCTGTGCCTTTTCCAATTGTGCATAGTAGTCCTTTCGGTGATTGAGTATTTCTGAAGAAAGGCTGTAATATCTTTGGGAAGTGTCGTCGGCTCTCGACAGCAACATTTCTGTTACGGTGCGGCACAGTCGCCCGTTGCCATCGTCGAAAGGGTGAATGGTGAGAAACCATAGGTGGGCAACAGCTGCCTTTACCAATGGGTCTATGGCAGGCGCATCGCCCTCTATCCATTCAAAAAAGCGCTGCATCATCTGCGGAACCTCGCTGCTCGGTGGTGCTTCGTAGTGAACTTTCTGCCGTCCCATAGCCCCCGATACCACCTGCATAGGCTCTTCGCCTTGCCGCCAGTTGCCTACCGTTATTTTGTACATACCGCTATGCCCCGTAGGAAACAGAGCCGAATGCCAGCGAAATAGCCTTTCTTCGTTGATAGGTTCGTCGAAATGCTGGGTTGCATCTACCATAACCTGCACCACGCCTTCTGTGTAATGGTCGGTCTTGGGCAGTCCTTCGTATTCCAAGCCTAACTGTTTGGCAACCGAAGAGCGCACACTGTCGCTGTTGAGCCTTTCGCCTTCTATCGCTGATGAATGAACAGTTTCTTCGGTCAAGGCGTTCAACATAAAGTCAGACTGCTCTTTAAAGCCAAACAGGGAAAGCCTGCCCAGCAGCTTTCCACGAAGCAAATTCACTTCGGAAAGAAGGCTGCTGAAAGCACTGTCTTGCCAAGTTATGTTGCACAAGTCGGTATCTTGCCACATGTATTTACTGTTCATACAACTTAAACCTATTTGTTGGCAAACTTAATATATTTTTGCCACAACTACAAACTTTTGCAGATAAAACTGCGTTTATTCTACGCAAATTTGCGAAGAATAAGGTTTCTATTCTCCGCAAACGAATTGTTGCAGGTGTGTTTTTAGTTTTTTCCAGAGTTCCTATAAATTCTAGTATAGACCGTGGAAACCGCTTTGCTTTTGTAAAGAAACTTCCGAAGAAAAACGCTAATTTCGTTTTGGCATTGCGAAAGCGGCTCTTTTGCAACGCAAAACCTACGCTTTTACCGTGCAAAAGAGCCGCTTTTAGAATGCAAAACAATAGGTTTTGCAATGTGGTGATAGTGAGATATTTATGCGATATTTGCGCTTGCGAAAAATATTTACACTCCTAATGTTTACTTCTCGCCTTTATTCTGTTCGATTTAGAGTGTTAAACCGACACCTATTCCGAATGGGTGGCAAGCAGGTCCGCTGTTCATTAGCTTGGTTAGACTGTAATGGGCGTAGAGCGAAAAGGTTTTGAAACCCAAGTAGGCTTCGAGGTTTACGCCCACAGGATTGGTGTCTAAGTTGCGGCTTACGGTATAGCGTTTGCTGTTAATGCGGTATTTGCTCTTTATGTTTCCTTTTATATCGAACGAGCAACCCAAGCCTAAGAACACAAGTTTGCTCGGATTAAGATTTCTCCATTCAAGCATTATGGGCACCTTCCAATAAGTGTATTTAATGAAGCTTGTCTTTACTTTCTCGGCTGGATTCTTTACGATGATGGGCGTTCCGTCGTTGTCGTCCAACATATAATTAGTTTGGAAGTGGTTGTGTACAAAGCCAAATTGGAAACCAGACACGATGCCTAAGGTGTTGGAACTGTTGAGGCCTACACCTACTTGGAAGAAGGTTGTACCCCATTCGAGCGACTTTACGTCTTGGCTATGCATCTCCTTACCTCCGTTTAGCAGGTTCACACCGATGTAAAAGTCGGGAAGGCTACCGTAGAAAGTGCGTCCACTTTTCTTGCGGACAGGCACGAAGGGCGAGGAAACGAAGAAGCGTTCTACTTCCTGACCGTCTACGAAGCTTGTCTCTTTGGTCTTCACGAGTGTGCTGCCGTCGTTGTTGTAGACAGCCACATTGAGCGATACGCTGTCCGTGCTCAACACTATCTGCTTGTTGGCGTAGTGGATAGTCGTGTCGTTTTCTTCGGCAGCCATTGCTGGCACAGCCGAGATAAGTGCTAAGGTTAATAACAGATGTTTCATAATTGTATGTTTTTTGTTCTTATTCTGTGAGTGTTTGTTGCCTCCTGTCAGCGTTTGTTGTAGCATAGCTTCATGATGTCGTCGGGACCGAGCGTGCCTTCTATGTAGATGATGGCACCGCTGTCGTTCGGCGCATTGCTGAAAAGGATATATCGGTTGTAGCCCGAAGGCAGCGGCGGCAGCATGTAGTAGCCGCTCGTAACCTTTCCGTCGTCTACGATTTCGCGTATTTTTCGGGCTTTCTTTCTGTCGGCATTCAGGTATGGGGCTATGCTTGCGCCAATCTTCTTATACGTCAGCGACTTGTAAACCTTGAGCTTGTAGCCCCGAAGAGTGGCGTCGTTCAGTACCACCATCTTGCAGTTTCGTGCCTTGCCGAAGCGTTCGAAAGCGATGCCCGTCTGCAAGTCGCTCTGTGCAGATGCTGGTATCAGAACGGCAAGCAGGCACAGTGTGAGTATGGTTCTTATCGTTTTATTCTTCATCGGTTGTTCCTCCTATCAGTGAAAGTGCGTTGAAATCCTCGTTGCCGTCGGTCGAAACCATATCGAGTGCCGCCTCTGCCTCGCGCTGCACCACCTCTTTGTTGGTGATTTGTTCGCCGTTTACGAAAGCGTAATCGCCTGTTTGTGTTGTGTTGAGGCGTACCACAAACATCGTTACAACCACTGCTGCGGCTGTCGAAATGGCGGCTATTATCCAGCTCGGCAAGTGTTTCCGTTGCTTCGTGGTGTGGGTTTCTGCTGTCGGTACAAACTTTTCCGTACCTTCCTTGCAGCGTTCCACGCTCTCCCAACGAAACAGGGCGCACAGTGGTTTCAGTTCGTTGGGCACCAGCAGCGGGTCTTGTGCGAAGAAGCTGCGTAGCTGCTGCTCTTCTGCCGTCGTGGTCTCACCGTCCAAGTACTTCTGAACCAAGTTGTTAATATCGTCTATTTGCATATCTTGTTTCCTCCTGTTGTCAGTCTTATAAACTCTTTCTGAATGCGTCGCCGTGCTCTCGACAGGTTCTGACGGAGTGCTTCGGGCGTGCAACCGCATATTTTTGCTATCTCTTCGTTCTCGTATCCGTCTATGTCCTTGAGTCGGAAGATTTGCCGTTGAAGCGGTGGCAGATGGTCTACAATCAGCCGTATCAGTTCCATATCGTCTTTTGTGGCGTTGCTGCCTTGCTCCGTGGCGAGTTCTTTTGGGTGTTCGCCCTCCGCACATTCGAGTTGTCTGTGTCGCCAATGGTCGATGGCTATGCCCTTGACAATCTTCGTTGCCAACGCCTCGACGTTGGGGTGGCTGTCCAACCGCTGGCGCATAGTCCACAGACGGAGGAATGTTTCTTGCACGAAATCTTCGGCTTCAACATCTCCACCCTCCAGCGTTGCTGCCACTCTGAGCAGTCGGCTGCGCAGGTTCATCACCATTTGGTTGAATGTTTCTATTTCCATCGCTTTTCAATAGGTAAACGGACGAGGCGTCGTTTTGTGACATTCGGGTGCAAAAAAATCCGTTTTTCGTCTGTCTATTGTTCTTTCATAGTCTTAAGAACCGTCTTCATAGTCTTAAAAAACAAGTATCTCCCACTCGTTGCAAACCAAGTCAGGAGAGGGAATAAAGGCGTTGCGCTTTAGGTAAGCTTATAAGAATAAAAAGCCATAAAGTAATAAGCACATTGTGGTAAGCCTACTCTAATTGAGCTTTTTAGAACATATCCTTATTTAAAGCTCAACTTGCGCCTTGCTTATGAGTGTATGTATGAATTTGGCAAAGTCGGAGATGTCTCTTTCAACGCTTGCTTTCTCGAGTGCTGACATATAGTCCTTGCGTTTCTCTACAGGAATAATAGTCCATGGCAAACCAGCAGTAACAAGCATTGTGTTCATAATGAAGCGCGCTGTTCGTCCATTGCCGTCCATATAAGGATGGATATAGACGAAGAAGAAATGACCAAGTATAGCTCGGACGAAGGCATCTTCCTCTTTGGCGAGCAGTTCACAGAACGTGGGCATAACAGCTCTGACAGCATCAGGACTTAATGGTGTGTGCTTCGAGTTTCGAATATACACTTGATGATTGCGGTATCCGACAAGGTCCGATGGCTTGATGATGCCTGCTGTGATACACGGTTGAAATAGTTCGAAATGCCATTTGTCAAAATCATTTGCAACAGTCTCACCAGCGTTGTTATTCGTTAAAATCGTCCCTACGCTTTCCTTCACTGCTTCGAAAGCCTGATAGTAGCCTCGAGCTGCAAGTGCATTCTTCTGTTCAGTATCCCTTTCGTTATCTGTTGGATTCCAGTTGCCGTCTCTTACTTTCTCTATGAGTTCTTCTGTTACGCGATAGCCTTCTATAGAAAGAGAATGATAGGAGTCCTTTATATAGTTGGTTTCCATATTGGCAAGAACAATGTCCTTATCAGTAGAGCTAACTTGGAACTTTAAGTCTAAAGACTGAATTTGCTTTTTCATTTCCGTCCACATAAGAGCCGTTCTGACAGAATAGGGCGATTGTATTGTGTCGATGAGAGGCGATTTTTCCTTAAATGGGTCTTCTTCACGAAGTTTATATCCCAGTCGCTGCATAAAAGAACTTATTTCATCTGCCATATCTCCCTTGCCCATATTCCTTAAAGCTCCGCAGATACGCGAAGCTCTGGTTGTGTTGCCTTCGTCTGCTACAATCTTGATGATTTCGGAAGCATCTGTCAATTGAGATAAGCATGTTATCGCATTCAAGGCATCTGAGATGAAATACTGTGGTGTGCAGAAAACCAAAGCTTCCGCCAATGTGTATAGGCGAATACCGTATCTCGGTTCAACATATACATTCTTTGGAAGAGCAGCAGAGATATCCATCAGCGAATCTCCGAACTTCAACTTTATTATATTGTTGTTTGCTTTCGTAGCTTTGATTATCAATTGGGAAGGGCAGGTAGTTTCGCCCGCATGGAAAGAGAGCGATTCCTCTGCCGTCAGGCACCAATCGTTACCAAAGCGACCGTTGGCGTATGCAGCTATAAATTGCCAGTAAGAAGCATACCATACGGTAGTGTCGCCCTCATTCCCTGGGAACGACGGCATATACCACCCCTTGATGATTGGCTGCAGATATCCGTTTTCCAACAGACGTTTGGTATGCGTATCGCCAAGCACAGAATATCCTCTGATAATCATATTGTTATGACTGTCTTGATAATCTTTCAACACCTTCAGAGATTCAGCTAATTTTTCCTGTATACTTGCCATATATTTCCTTTTTATGCACTGTTATTAGTATTAACACTTGCGCTGTTATTAGTATTAACATCTGCATTACTATTAGTATTAACACTTAAACCAGCATTAGTTTTAACCCGACAAAAATACAAAATACTTTTGAATTATCCTCAATTCAAGCATATATATTTTGTAAAGATAATTCCAGCGGAAAACGCTAATTTCGATTTGACGTTGCGAAAGCGGCTCTTTTGCAGCGCAAAACCTACGCTTTTACCGTGCAAAACAGCCGCTTTTGGAATGCAAAACAATAGGTTTTGCAATGCATTGATAATGACGTGGTTATGCGACAGATGCGCTTGTGAAAAATATTTACACTTCTACCGCCTGTTTTCTGTCTATAAAACAAGGAACAGAGGAGAAGTAGGGTGGTGGGGAAACGTAATGAAGTGTCTTCGAGTAATGAGAAGTGAATGCCTCTTTACAGCCGACCTTGAGCAAATAAAGTCATACGTTCTGCCGTTTGTTCTTAATCGGAAGAAATTTGATATTTGGGCGAACGATGGTTTATGTCAGTGGGTAGAGAGAATAAAAATTTTAGTATTTTTTTATTCTTTTCGTCTTTTTTCTTTCTATTTTTAAAATTATTATTATCTTTGCAGGCCGAACTTGAGAATCGGGTAGCCTGAGCTATCAACTTAAATACGCGATAAATATAAATCGATACATTATTTTAAACAACTTAATTTATAAACAACTATGAAACGAATTTTACGCTTTTTCGTGCTCATTTCCGTGCTCGTTCCGCCGTTGCAGGGACTTGCAGACACGGTTACATTCTACTTTAGCACCGACGAGGGGCTCAAAGTATTGGGAATTGCTAAGCCTGCCGAAGATGGGGGGACAAACCTGACGAAACCAACCTATACCATAGGCAGTGTCAGTATGTCGTATACTAGTGCTAGTACACCTACGCGCATATGGAATGGTAAAGGCAATACCGAACTGCGATTCTATAAGAATGGTGGCAGCATCACTTTCAGCGTGCCCGAGGGGCAGCATATTACGTCTGTTGTCTTCACTGGAACGCTACATAGTAAGGCCAATCCAGGAAAACTCAGTGGTATGCAATGGACCGACAATGGCACGACCACCAATTCGGTAACTTTCACAGCAACCAAGACAAACAACATCAAGACCGTTGTCATCACTTATTCGGCTGCCCAGCCAGAGCAGCCTGTATTCACGGTGAATAGCATTCAGGAACTTAAAGCTTTGCAGAGTGGCAGCCGTGCCACGCTCTGTCTGACCGACGGAGATGAGGGCAGTATGGCTCGTGTGCTTTATGTACACGGTACGGGCGATACACAGGAAGCCTATGTGCGCGACCGCACGGGTGCCGTGTGCTTCTATGGCATCAATCCCAATGTACCTTTCGTCTGCAACCAACACATGGCTGGCAAGATAACAGGCGAGTATGTACTGGAGAACGGTGTGCCACGTTTCAAGGCTGTAAGCACTCTGACCAATACCTCGCTGCTCGTTATTGCGGCTCCTGTAACGGAGGGTGAGGTGCAACCGAAAGAGATAAAGGCAGCCGATTATGCTGCTAATGTCGCTGATTGGATTAGTTTGAAGAACCTGCACATCGCTGCCGACGGACTCCCTGCGCAGGAAGAAATCGCCGTGCGCAACCGTTTTGGTATCACCGCCGACAAGGATAAGTATGTTGAACCCTATGCTGGAGCCATCGTAGACATAGCAGGCATTGCCGTACCTGACGGTGATAAGAAGGAAATCAACCCATTGTTTGAAAACAATCAGCGTCCCATAGTCTTCGTGATTGACGAGGGAGAGGCGTTCGTTTCGCCTCAACACGACATGGCCGATGTGGCTGTGCGCCTGAATCGTACACTTACTTCAGGGCATTGGAACACCTTTGCTGTGCCATTCGACATCGAAACGGAAAGCCTGAAAGATGCACAGATAGCCAAGTTTACTGGCAAAATGGAGGGCAGCACGATGATTTTCGAGAACGGACTGACCCGCATCGAGGCTGGTACGCCTTACCTTGTGAAGTGTGAAGTGAAGAATCCAACCTACGAGGGCGTAACTCTCAAGGCTACGAAAGCCCAAACCGTAAGTTCAGCCGATAAACTATACAGCTTCGTGGCAACCTATAGTCCAGCCACACTCGCACTCGACAAGACAGAGCGTTACCTTGGTTCAGACGGCAATCTCTATTATCCCACAGGTACAGAAGGTCAAGCCAACCGCCTTAAGGGCTTGCGTGCATATTATCGAGTACCTGCCACAGCAGGCACAAAGATAGCCTTCTTCGACGAAACCACAGGCATTGCGCTCCCCAAAGAGCAAGGTCAGTCTTGCCAGTTCAAGGTGTATAACCTCAATGGTCAGTACCTCGGCAACAGTCTTAACGGCTTGCCAAAGGGGCTCTATATCGTAAACGGCCGTAAAGTAATTATCAATTAAGACAAAGAAACACTATCATGAAGAAAAAACTCTATATAGCTCCAGACATTATAAACATACTCACCGAAACGGCTGACCTTATCATGAGCAGTACTGATGTGAATAACAACGGAACGCAGGTAGGTACAGGAGGCGACCACGGAGGTGGCAATGCCTGGGAAGGTGGCTGTTCCAAGGACGGCTTCTGGAGCACAGACGATGATAATAACCTAAATTAAGGAGGACGATAAAATGAAGAAAAATATATTTATTTCGCTGGCACTGCTACTTAGCATGGCTGCTACGGCACAAAGCCAGAAACAGAAACTCACCATTACCACGAAGCTCGGAAAGGTGCACACCTACATTATGGGCGAGTCTATGGACAGTCTCCGTATTCTCAAAGATGTGGGCATCAAGGTCTATCCTAAGGGAACAAGGGTGTCGGAAGACTATCTCTTCTCGCAGATAACCACCTATACACTCGTCAATGAACCCACTCCCAACCCCGACCCATCGGGCAAAAACGTGAACCGCAATACCGCTGTCGACTTGAAAAAGAACCCAGAGGGGTGGCGATTAGAGTTCCCACGTTTCTATCAAGGGACTAATAACATTTACGAAGTTACTCACTCTACCACCGAGGGCGGTGAACGAATGATAAACTATTCAGTAGAATGGGACGGTATACTCAAGGCCAACCGTTGGACCTGCTACGAGATGTACAACAAGATTATGCAGAAGAATGTGGAACGGAAGAACGACTTTAAGCAGGACCCCGATATTCCATCGGACGTACAGACCACCCTCAAAGACTACTCTGGCAGTGGGTTTGCCCGTGGACACCTCTGCCCATCAGGCGACAGACTCTACTCCCGAGAGCAGAACAAACAGACTTTCTACCTGAGCAACATGCAGCCCCAGATACAAGGACACAACGGTGGTATATGGCAACAGCTCGAAGATAAGGTACGCTCGTGGGCTGGCAATTGCGACACACTCTATGTAGTCAAGGCTGCCACTATCGACAAAGCTGAGCATATTTGCAACGAGGCAGACCTCAAAGAGATTGCCAATAAAGAGAAGAAACCAAAAAAGCTCCATTTCCCTGGCATTGTGCCCAAATACTTCTATATGGCACTGATGGCTTACGACAAGAAGACCAACACTTATCGTGCCCTCGGCATTTGGTCGCCTCACTATAATGGCAGTGAGCCCGAGTACATTACCATCGAGGAACTTCAACGCCGCACTGGTATCGACTTCTTCTGTAACCTCGACGATGAAATCGAGAAGGCTGTAGAAAGCACCGTAGACTCCAATTACTGGGGAATAATAAAATCTCTTCCTGCTTTCTTTTTCGAGTAAGGAAAGAAGTAAGGAATAAGGAAAGCGAGCCTGTTCCTTTGAAATGATAAGGGCAAAGCAAACTAAAAGTCCGTTAGAAGAAAAACTTCTAACGGACTTTTTCTTTCCTTCTAACAGCTAAAAACCTCGTCCCTATAATTATTTACGCCTCCCTTGCGTCAGAGAATGACAGCCACCTCCTTATTCAATGAACTGCACAGGAGAACAAGTTAGACCACTTACACTATCTGTTTATACCGTTCGTGGTACCTATGAATTGTGGTTTTAAAACAACTTTTCGTTGTCAAACTCAGAAGATAAATGTATTATAAAATCGCCACCGTTTTGTAAAGATAGTTCCGACAAAAAACACTAATTTCGTTTTGGCGTTGCGAAAGCGGCTGTTTTGCAACGCAAAACCTACGCTTTTACCGTGCAAAACAGCCGCTTTTGGAACACAAAACAATAGGTTTTGCAATGTGCTGATAGCGAGGTGGTTATGCAATAGTTATTCTTGTGAAAAATATTTACACCTCTATTGCCTACTTTCCGTCTGTGGAACGAGTTCTTTCCACTTATGAAATGAGGAGTACAGGCGAAGTGGAGTGGTGGGGGAGTTCTTTTCTATGACTTATAGAATTAATGAATTACAATACTGCTGCCACTCGTGCTATCTCTTTTAATTTGTCTGCCAGTGTCTTATCTTTCCTTGCAGTCTGCATATTGTATTTGAGTTGCAGTTTCATCAATGAATCTGCTGAAATGCCTAATGCCGCTTCGAACATCAAGGCTGAGGTAGTACTCAACGAGCGACGCCCATTCAGTATTTCATTCAATACGGAATATCCCATACCGATACTATCTGCAAATTTGCGTTGCGAGATACCTCTTGCTTCGAGTTCGTCCTTCAGCACCTCACCAGGGTGTGTCGGATAATAGCCATAACCTAAACTTGCCATATATATTATTCTTTGTTACGAAGATAATTATTCTTTTGGATATTCGCAATTCTTACGAATGTATTTTTATTTATTGCTGTCCGGTAAAACTTTTTTGGGCTATCTGTGCTTGTAATACCGATAAATAAAGGTTTGTAGAACTTTCAATCAGTTTTTACCGGACAACAATATATTTTTATTTTCTCTTATATTCCTACTATCATACTTCTCTAATTGAACTGATAGATAGGGATAATAATATATAAATAAGAAAGAGATACTTTAGAAGAAGTACCTCTTTCTTTGTATTCTTATAATTTTATCTAGAGATTATGTAATATGTTCTACTTTTTAATAAAAGATTCATACCTCTTCTGAATAAATATAATATGATTTTCTCTCATCTATGAGTTATGTTTGACCATAGCTTATATTAGTAAAAATATGGTGCCTACTTCAAATTATCCTTATCTAATCATGATATCTTTAACATAGAAGTGTGCATATTTTCTCCTATTTTTATATAAGCAGTATATTCGCCCGCAGAAGTCACAGCTATCCCACGTATATTTATGATCATATTTGATGAGACAAATTGTCCCTTAATTTCATTTTGTTTTAATTTCGTTTTAATTGGTTTTATTAGAAATTCTTCTGTTTTATATTTCTTAATCCCAACTTCAACTTCTATCTCATCATCCCCCTTTTTTTCAAAAGAAAAACGACTAACAATTGTAAGATCTACTATATTGCTAGGAATACTATTTAGTTTTAAAATATTAAATGCACCACAGATAACTAACTTTCCATTATAATCTTGTGCGCTATCACATAATGTAAAAATATCAACCATCATCTTATCTTATTATTTATATATTAGGGGAATGTCCTAATAACTTTTTATAAGTATCATAGGCATACTTTATCTTTCCTATAGAGCGTTTATTAGTTGAAAAAAGCTGACCTCCATGGGTAGATGTTAGTCCCTCTTTTACTTCTATTTTTATAGGTCTTATTGTATCAACAAATAATTGAATAGCTTTAGCTTTCAATTTATCCCCTACCTTTAAATGAACATTCAATGAAGTTCTTATTTTTTGTTCAGGGTCAGAAAGTTTCATACTTTTAGTTATTTCAACACTACAGTTGAAATCCAATTCATAAAGAAGCATATTCTGCTTCGTAATAGGATCTTTTCGTAGTCCTTTCATTAACTGCTTTCTTGTATAAACTTTAGTTGAGGCACCTTCTATGAGATCTCCCTCACAAATATATTCATTCATTTCGAATCAAGACATTTATTTAATGATTCGTGACTAAATGAGAATAGGGAAAGTATATCATTAGCATCATTTATGTCTTTGATTTTTTGGGATACAAAACATGCTAGCCCCATATCATTAAGATCAGCTTCTTGATCCTCTATTATAACATAATCATCTTCGTTATTTGTAATTTCTTTATCAAAATCTTCTTCAGAAATAAACCCTTGTAATAGTTCAACACATTTGCGAAAATAGTTGCGCTCTCGAGTTCTATTGTTTACAGCTCTAATGAGAAGTTCTGTTGTTCGATCTATTGTGTAGATTTTATTTAAAGCATTATTATCAGTTGTGATGCCCAAAAAGAAGGTCATCTTACCATTATTTATTGCAGCCACTTTCATATCCTCTTTGTCAATAAAAGTGGTTTTGATTTCAATTTCGCTACTCATACTTCAAACTTGTTAAAACATAAGCCACCTATAAAAATGATAATAATATTTATACTATCTAGAAATGGAACAGATGTTGTACTGAAATAAAAACTTATATTGTTAGTATATTTAAATATTGCGACAAAGGTAACCCTTTATTCTTATAAAAACAAGAAAAAGATAATAGAATATATATTACATAGTGAAAAATATTAAAATAATTGGAAGAATTGGTTTTGAGGGAATAAATGAAAAAGAGGAATTTTATGAAATTCCTCTTTTTCATTTATTCGTGATTCCGTTGGGGTTCGAACCCAAGACCCACAGCTTAGAAGGCTGTTGCTCTAATCCAACTGAGCTACGGAACCGCTGAATTTGCGTGCAAAATTACTGCTTTTATTCGTTCTGACCAAATTATCCGTTAAGTTTTTCTCCGAATTGGTTCAAGTTTGGGTGCATTGTTGGTTATGACTTTCTCTTAATTAGTTCAAGTTTAGGCGTATTGCTGACAATGTCTTTATCTGAATTAACTCAATATGGGGCGTATTGTTGGTTACTTTTTTACTGGAATTGGTTCAGGAAAGTGTCGGCTTGAGGGTTGCCTAAGCTTTTTGCTTTCTCTATGTTGGCAATGCCTTCTTGCTTTTGGTTGTTTCTGCACTGGGCTATTCCGAGTATCAGATAGGCTTCGGCGTAGTCTGCCTTCAGTGCTACGGCTTGCTGGGCGGCTAAGATTGCTTCTTCGAGTTTGTTGAGTCGGAGGAGTAGGCTGCCTGCTTCGGCACAATAGATGGGTTCTGCTGGGTCGAGGCGGGTGGCTATCAAGATGTCTTGTAGGGCTTGTTGCCAGAGCTTTCCTTTTACTTCGCATTGTTCGCGAATGTAGTAGAAGTTGGCTTCCAAGATGCTACCATAAAGATATTCGTAGGCGTAAAAGTCTTTTATTGCTTCGCGATATTTGCCCATTTTGTCTAATTGCTGGGCACGTGCAAGGAAGTATGGGGCTGCGGTTTGTGTGTAGGGTGTGTCGCAAAGTTCGATGCTCTTGTTCAGAAGCGATAGTATTTCTTCATTGTTGCCGTTGAGATTCTCCTGACATTGTGCCATTTCTAAATAGAGCTCGGGGTTCTTTAGTTGTGTTTTTGTGAGTGCCTCGAAGTCTTGATACGCTTTTTGATAGTCGCCCTTTGCGTATGTAATCTGCGCTTGAAGATGCTTGTAGATGGGTGCAGGGTTCAGTTTGTAGGCTTCGTTGGCTTGGCTCATCGCCTTGTCTAACGTCCACCCTTGCGCCTTAGCCTTTTCTGTCAGTGCTGCCGTTACGGCTCCTTGATACATCAGGCGGGCATAGTTGTAGTGGGCTTCGTCCTTTGCCTTCACCTTCGCAATGGCTTGGAGCAGCACCTTTTCTGCCTCGCCGATGTCGCCTTTGCCGAACAAGTTGGTTGCCAAGGCGATGTAGCCGTTGTTCAGTGCAGGAAATTTCTGAAGGAAATCGTTTATGGTGGCTGTTCTTATTTCATCGTTCTTTGCAGCCGACAGCATCAGTGCGAGAATGGCTTCGTCGACAGATTGGGGCAGTCCGATTCTGATTCCACATTGCAGTAGGGTGGGGTCGTTCTGCGAAAGTCCTACCAATGCGAAGTCGTTGGCGTAGCGGGCATCGGTTGCGCTTTGCAATGTGCCCGAATTGTTGTATATGCCTACGAGCTGTCCCTTGTCGTTCAGCAGGGGCGCACCGTTGTTTTTTTCGGGTGCAGAGGTGGTGAGTACGCAGTAGTTGTATTTCTCCATAAACTTTTCCACCTTGCTTACGCTGGCTTTTATTGGGTCGCCCGCCTTGGCAGGTATCACCACCCAGGCGGTTGTGTTTGCATCAATGGAAGATGCGAATGGGGCAGCAGTGGTTTTTGCATTTACCTTGAACTTAGCCAAGTCGTATATCTCGTTGGCACCGAGCATTGCTTCCACATCGTATTTCTGTCCGTTGTTGTCGATGATTACGGCTTTGGCTGCTCCTGCAAATGGCTGCCACGTGCTGATGCCGATACCGTCGGTAGAAACGAAGACACCGTTCGTAGTAGAGAGGATAGAGCCTTTAGCGTCGAATGTGGTAAGCGTAAAGGTGGCGTTGGCAGCCTTCTTCACTGCTGAAGACTGCGCTTTCGCCGTTGTGGCGATGCCGAAACAGAGGGTGAGGAATAGGAAAAATATCTTTGTTCTTTTCATAATTCTATGGTCGTTTACGAGGGTTGGTTGCTGTTTAATAGTTCTCGGGCATTCTGCAAGGCTGCTTCCGAAATGTCTGAACCAGAGAGCATCTGTGCTATTTCAGCCACTCTTTCGTCGGTTGTCAGTTCTCTTAGCTGACTGGTGGTGCCTGTTGGCGTGTCGCGTTTCTCCACTTTATAGTGCGTTGTGCCCAATGCTGCAATCTGCGGAAGGTGTGTTATGGAGATTACCTGCTTGTTGTTGCTGCCCATCTGCTGCATTACGAAAGCCATTTGCTGGGCAATCTTGCCGCTTACGCCTGTGTCTATCTCGTCGAAAATGATGGTTGGCAGCTTTACAGCACCGCTTATCATCGCCTTTAGTGAGAGCATAACGCGGGCTATTTCGCCACCCGAAGCCACTTGTGCAATGGGTTGCAGCGGATTGTTGCGGTTGGCAGAGAAAAGGAATTGCACCTTGTCGGCACCGTCGGCAGCCAGTGGCTTTGGCTCGAACTGAATGTCGAACTGCACGTTGGGTATGCCCATAGGCACGAGTTTTTCTTTCATCTCCTTCTGAATAGCCTTTGCAGCTTTCTCTCTGCCCTTGGTCAGTAGGGCAGCCTGCGTGGTGCAGTCGGCTTGTTTCGCAGCAAGTTCCTGCTCGGCTTCCTTCAGAAGTTCGTCGCTGTTGTCTATTCCGTCTAACTTTTGCTTCAGTTCGGCTTGTATGGCGAGCAGCTCTGCGATGGTTTCTACGTGGAATTTCTTTTCAAGATGATAGATTTTATCCAACTGCTCGTTGATGTAATCTAATCTGTTGGGGTCGAAATCAATGTCGCCTGTCGCCCTGCTCACCTCCTCGGCAATATCCTTCACCTCTATATAAGCGGTGTCGAGGCGGTTGCAAAGTTCTTCGGCTTTAGGAAAAACGTTGGCTATGCCCGCTATGGTTTCGGCGGCAGACTTTAGTTGTTTCACCGCTCCAGTCTCGTCTTCGTTCAGTGCATTGTCGGCATTGTAGAGCGATGCCTTGATGTCTTCTGCGTGCGAGAGAGTCTTGCTTTCGGTCTCGAGTTCCTCTTGCTGCCCTTCTTGCAGGTTCGCACTTGATAGTTCTTCGTGCTGAAAACGCATAAACTCTTCGTTTTCAGCGTTCTCTTTCAGTTGCTTTCTTATCTGTTCCAACCTTTTTTCAGCATCTTTATACGCCTTGAAAGTGGCTTTGTAGGCTGCCATATCCTTGTCGTTGGCAGCCAATATGTCGATAACGTTGAGCTGGAAGTCTTCTTTCTGCAAAAGCAAATTCTGGTGTTGCGAATGTATATCCACCAATTGGTCGCCCACTTCGCGCATCAGGTTCAGTGCAACAGGCGTGTCGTTGATGAATGCACGTGATTTTCCGTTGCTGCCAACTTCGCGTCGGAGAATGGTTTCATCGGCATCGAAGTCGATGTTGTTATCGGTAAAGAACGTGTCGAATGCACCTTTTGGCAGACTGAACGTAGCTTCGATGACGCATTTTTTCTCGCCTTGCTTTATCTGTTTGCTATCGGCTCTGTTGCCTAAGAGCAAGCCGATAGCCCCAAGAATAATGCTCTTTCCTGCACCCGTTTCGCCACTGATAACGGAGAAACCGTTGCGAAAGTCGATGTCTAATTGGTCGATGAGCGTGAAGTTCTTTATATAAAGATGCTTGAGCATAGCTGTTTGTCTTATTGTTTAATCTTGTCCCACGATGCGTTTTGGCTTGCATTGATGCCGAAAAGAATTTCGTAGACAGCCTCTTTTTCCTTTTGCGTGCCCTTTTTGTAGTATATATTGGCAAGCTCGTCCTTCTTATAGTCTGTCCAAATCTGTGGCAACATACTCATAGGCTTGTCTTCGTGTGCCTTTTTCAAGTCGTTTTGCAACGCCGTTGTTATGTTTGTTCTGCCTCGTTCGGGACTGTTTGCCATTTCGTCCAAGCCCGTTCGGTAGTAGTCGTATTGCAATTGGCGGAAGGGTTTCATACCTCCGTCGAGGTAATCGTTGATGATGGCGAAGCGGTTTTTCGAGTTTTCAAATGCTTTCCAACCTGTAAAGCTAAGGTTCTGTGCGTTGTTGGTAAGGTTCATGCAGCGTTGCAGAATGTCTTCGCCGCCCATAGGCGCAAACGAATCGAGGTTTAAGCCGATGATGAGGTAAGCGTAGTAGCCGAAGAGGGCAGTGAGTTGGTTGTCGATGTTCTCTTCGTTGAATTCTATTTGGTCGAACTGTGCAAACTCGAAGTTGAAGTCGCCGTCCTTAATGTTGAACAATGTAGAGGTGTATGCCGAGTTGTAAATAGGTCGGTTCGCCTGTATGAGTGCCGTACAGGTGAAGGCGTTGCTGCTTTGGTCGTATTTTGTAACGGTGATGTTGAAGTTGCAAACAATGCGTTCGTTCTTTTGGAACTTGAGGTTAGTCCACTGTCGTTCGTTCACAAACTGTTCGAGGGTTTGCTGCAAGTTCTCGAACACCGACTTGTCGGTACCCTGTATCTGGTTGTGGTTGATGGTTATCTTTGCTTGCAACTCCTGCGCTGTGGCGTGGTTGTTAAAGAATAGAAACCAGCTCGTCAATAATGTCGCGAGCCACCAAGTGTTTACGCTTCTTTTCATATTCTTTCTTTCCTCCTTTTGAAATAATAGTTATTTGGTTGTCGTCCGTCTGGAAGGTCGTGCCGGCATTGCGTGTGGAGTTCAGCACGATAAAATCGGCATTCTTTTTCACCAACTTTGCCGAAGCATTTGTTTCCTCGTTGTTTGTTTCCAATGCGAAAGCGACGATGCGTTGTTGGCTTGTCTTCTGTTGTCCCAAAGCGGCTGCAATGTCGTGAGTGGGCTGCAGGTCGATGTGCAGGTTGTCCTTTTCTCGCTTAATCTTCGTATCGGAGAAGCTCAGAGGCTTGAAATCAGCCACGGCAGCGCACAATATGGCGACGGTGGCAGCAGGAAAGGCTTGCTGACAGGCTTCGTACATCTGCTCGCAGCTTTCTACATCGATGCGGTTGATGCCTTCCGAGCACGCTATGTGTACAGGTCCAGCCACGAGTGTAACGTTGGCACCACGCTTGAAACACTCTTCGGCAAGGGCAAAGCCCATCTTTCCCGACGAGTAGTTACCTATAAAACGTACAGGGTCTATCTTTTCGTATGTAGGCCCTGCTGTTATCAGCACGTTTTTTCCCTCCAAATCTTGTGTGGCAACGGTGTTGTTGTCGAAGTATTGGTCTAAAAAAGCCACAATGGCTTCGGGTTCTTCCATGCGTCCCTTGCCTTCCAAGCCGCTTGCCAAGAAACCACTACCTGCTTCTATAATGTGGTTTCCTCTGCGTTTCAGCGTGTCGATGTTCTCTTGCGTAGAGGTATGTTTGTACATATCGAGGTCCATTGCGGGGGCGATGAACACAGGAGCCTTCATGGAAAGGTAGGTCGTAACGAGCATATTGTCGGCTATTCCGTGGCACATCTTGCCCAATGTTGCGGCTGTGCAGGGCGCAATGAGCATAGCATCAGCCCATAAGCCGAGGTCTACGTGCGAGTGCCACGTGCCGTCGCGTTGAGAAAAGAAATCGCTGATGACTGGTTTCTGTGTCAGTGCCGACAGTGTGATAGGGGTGATGAACTCTTTTCCACTGGGCGTTATGACCACTTGAACTTCTGCACCCTGCCTTACGAGTTGACGAATGATAAGACAACTTTTATATGCGGCAATAGAACCTGTGATGCCGAGAACGATTTTCTTTCCTTTGAGCATAGCTATCGATTGTTAAATTCGCGAAGGCGAATGCGTGTAAGCACTTGTTTGGTGTTGTAGGTGAAGTCGTTTGCCAATATCCAACTGTAGAAACCAGGGTCTCTGCGCAGCACTTCTGCCACGTCCCAACCACGGTATTTGCCGAAGTTGAACACTTCGTGGCGACGTGGCTGTCCGTGTTCGTCGAGCAAGGTGTTGCCGTCTTTGTCGGTAACATCTTTCCAAACGATACGCCCTGCAAAGTCTACATTGTCGTTCATACGCGAGAACTCTGCCAGTTCGCCCATGTCGTTGTTCAGTATGCGTTCTGGTTCGTCTTGGTTTTCAGCAGAATACATCTTAATCTGTCCTTGCAGTACACGCCACGTTGCTTCGGTGTCTTCGTCGGCTTTGTGGGCTGTGAAGTCGTCTTCCATCTTTCTGCCACAGTAAAATTCGTAGGCAGCGGCAAGGTTGCGGCGTTCCATTTTGTGGTAAATGTTTTGTGCATCGATGAGTCGGCACTTCGAGAAATCGAAGTCTACGCCTGCCCGCAGAAATTCTTCTGCCAACAACGGAATGTCGAAACGGTTGGAATTGAAACCTGCAAAGTCGCAGCCCGTGAACTTGTTTGCCAGTTCGGCTGCCTTTTCTTTGAACGTTGGTGCGGCAGCCACGTCGTCGTTGGTGATGCCTGTAAGTTCTTCTACTTCTTGCGGAATTTCTTTCTCAGGGTTGATGAAAAGGTTTTCTCTTTCTTCTTTCCCATCGGGGAATACCTTTATATACGATAATTGTATGATGCGGTCTTTTACAAGGTCGAGCCCTGTCGTTTCCAAATCGAAAACTATCAAGGGTTTTGTTAAGTTCAGTAACATTCTGCTATTATTTATAATGTGTGTGGGCAGACTTCTGTTGAAAATCTGCCCACACATTTAATTATATCTTATTAATCGTTGAGCAATACAGGCATAACGAGCATAAGCACGTTTTCGCCTTCTGGCTGCTCTGCAGGAACAACGAGCCCTGCACGTGATGGGTCTGCCAGCTGTATATTTACTTCGTCGCTTTGCAGGTTGCCCAGTATTTCCAAGATGCTGCTGCCCTTGAAGCCAATGTTCATTGGGTTGCCTTCGTACGTGCAAGTCATACTTTCCTTTGCGCTTGTTGCGAAGTCGATGTCTTCTGCGCTGAGGTCTAACTGTCCGTTTGCAATGTGGAAGCGAATGAGCTGTGAAGAATCGCTTGCGAATGGCAGCACACGGCGAATAGCACCAATGAGCGACTTGCGGTCGATGGTGATTTGGTAAGGGTTGTTTTCTGGAATCACGCTGTTGTAGTTCGGATACTTTCCATCAATGAGTCGGCAAATCAAAATGCCCTCTCCGAACGAAAATTCAGCCGAACGAGCGTCGAAGCGAACCACCACGTCGCCACCGTCTTTTGCTATGAAGCCCTTCAGCAATGCTGCAGGTTTCTTTGGCAAGATGAAAGCTGCGGGAACATCGCTCTTCACAGAGAACACACGGTTGCGCACCAACTTGTGTCCGTCGGTAGCCACAACAGCCAGACTGTCAGCCGTGAGGTCGAAGTAAACGCCGTTCATCACAGGGTGAAGCTCGTCTTGCGCAGTAGCGAAAAGCGAGCGTGTAATGTTTTCTACCAACACTTCTGCACTCAGCGTAATGTTTGTTGCGTCAGCAGAAATGGGTTGTGGAATAGGAAACTCGTCTGCCTCCAAGATAGGGAAATTGTATGAACCATTCTGATAGCTGATGTAAATGGTGTGTTCGTCCATATTCACATCTACTGTGAGTGGCTGCTCGGGAAGTTCCTTTACGGCATCGAGAATATTGTGGTTGTTTACTGCAAATTTGCCCTCGCCCTCGAGTGCGTCAAGATTCATCGACATACGTACAACGTTCTCGCTATCCGAAGCAGTGATTGCGAGCTGACCATTTTGCGCGTCAAATATGAAACAATTTAGTATTGGCAAAGAATTTTTGCTGTTGATAACACGTGAAAGCGACAGCAATCTACTGCTCAAGGCAGTGCTTGAAATAGTAAATCTCATTAGTTCCTATATATTTTTAGTTATAACTCATTTTATGCAAGATGTTCCGATAAGCCCATAGGCTCAAAACCGAAATATTCTTCTTCATCGTACAAAAATACGAAAAAGTCGTGTGAAAAACAAAATTTACAGGTAAAAGTTTTTGTTTTTAGAACTATTTTAGTAATTTCGCCAAAGTAATGCCAGCGAGTGGTACGAGTGCCTGCGCTCAAACACCCAGCCACAGCTTGCTAATGCAAGGTATTTAAAGAAACAAATTTATTAATAACACCGCAAAATATAACATGGAATTACAAGGAAGAGTCATTGCAGTATTAGAGCCACGCGAAGGAACATCGGCACGTGGTCCGTGGAAATCACAAGAGTATGTAATCGAAACACACGACCAATATCCAAGAAAAATGGTCTTCAACATCTTTGGTGCCGACCGTATCGACCAGTTTGCCATCAAGGCTGGCGAAGAAATCATCGTAAGTTTCGACATCGATGCCCACGAATACAACGGCAGATGGTTCAACAACATACGTGCGTGGAACATTCAGAGAGTTGATGCCGCAGCTGCACAGGCTGCCAGTGTGCCACCCGCTGCTGCGCCACAAGCACCAGCAGGCGGAAGTCAGGAACCATTCCCACCCGCTGCATCAGACAGCGCAGCCGACGACCTACCGTTCTAAAACTCGGTAAAGGCAGCGTCAGTTACGCCTTTCAATAAACAAACAAAAGGGGCTGAAACCACATTTTGCTGGTTTCAGCCCCTTTTTGATGAACGAAAGATGGGCGATTTTTTGGCTGTTTGATACTTTTTTCTTATCTTTGTAAAACAACAACTTACAGACTGAAAGCTAACAAACAGGTAACAAATCAATTTTTGAACTATGAAAAGAGCTATTGTAATAGGTGCCAGCAGCGGCATCGGGCATGAGGTGGCAAGGCTCCTCATCATGCAAGGGTGGACAGTTGGCGTGGCAGCACGCCGCACGGAGAAGTTGGAAGACTTGAAGAACTGTGCGCCAGAACGCGTATTCACAGCGCAGATTGATGTAACCAACGAGAAGGCAGACGGGGCTCTTTACCAGCTCATAGAGCAGATGGGAGGGCTGAACCTCTATTTCCATTCAGCAGGAATCGGGTGGAAAAATCCGACTTTAGAACCCGAAAAAGAAATGAAGACAATGCAAACCAATGGTCTTGGTTTTGTACGTATGGTGGGCGAAGCCTATCGCTATTTTGCCACACACGGTGGCGGACACATTGTCTGCATCACTTCCGTGGCAGGCACAAAAGGCTTGGGAGCCATTCCTGCCTACAGTGCCACGAAAGCTATGCAGAACACTTATCTGCAAGCCTTGGAGCAGTTGGCTAATAATCATCGTTATAACATACGCTTCACGGACATTCGCCCTGGTTTCGTAGATACTCCGTTACTGTCCGAATCCTCTCACTTCCCTATGCTGATGAAGACCGAGGATGTGGCAAAAAGCATTATGAAAGCCATAGAAAAGAAGCGGCACGTCAGTGTAATCGATGGTCGCTGGCGAATCTTCACAGCTGTGTGGCGACGTATTCCGAACTGGATTTGGAGGCGAATGAAGCTGAACAACTAACTGCATACCTCGCATATAGGTTCATAGAAAGCCGATGCAAATATGAGGAACAGAATAAATTCTGCCCTGTAATTTGTTCGCATTGTTGGTATTGTACATAGGAGTGGTTTAACAAAAAACCGCCCTCATTTTGTAAAGATTATTTCGCCGAAAAACGATAATTTCGATTTGGCATTGCGAAAGCGGCTGTTTTGCATCGCAAAACAGCCGCTTTTACCGTGCAAAACCTACGCTTTTGCATTGCAAAACAATAGGTTTTGCAATGCGCTGATAGTTAGGTGGTTATGTGATAGTTTATCTTGTGAAAAATGTTTACACCCTTATTGCCCTTTTTTCGTTCAAAAGACAAGTGGTTGTTTTTGGTTTTCTATTGTTTCAATGCTTTGGTTGTAAAGCAAAAAGCAGTACCAACACGGTGGTTTGGTACTGCTTTCTGTTAAGCTAAAGCGGGCATTATTTTTTTGATTTCTTTGTGGGTGAGACCTCCCAATAATCGCTGTCAAGCGTACTTTCCACTTGGGTCTCAATATCATCTGGAAGGTTACAGAAAAAATCTATGCCGGTACGCTTTTCCAATTCATCGATAGTGATGTATTCGGTAACCGACTTTGTTGCTACGTGTGGCGACCAAATGCCCATAGCTCTATACTTGTTGGTTGCACAGTCGTACGAAAGCAAAGCCATATAGAAATACTTTGGAATTATCAGATGGTTTACATTCGGCACATTTTGTTTTGTATATCCAATGATATCTGCCTTCTTATCTATAGTCGCAGCTTTTACAATGTAAAGCGTATCGCATTTCTTCTCGCTTGTTCCTTTCTTATAGAACCACCCGTCTTTAATGCGTTGCTCCAGTCCTGCCCACACTCCTCCATTATGACCTTGTAGCTGTGGCTGCATATTAGTAAGGTAGAAAGTCTGCTCATTGGCAACAGCAGAACATAGGCGGTCATAGGAAGGGCATAGGTGTCCACGCGAATGGCCCGAACTGGCATAATCTTTCAGCTCAGAGCGGTATTTTGCAGGTATGTCAGTATCTGGCTTAAATGCATCTTTGCGTTTCCCTTTCTTTTCGGCTACGCTTTCATACATCTGATAGCAAGTCCAACGGTTGGCCCTCTTGGTACCGTCCCACTCAATGGAAAAGTTAACTGGGTTTCCTTTCATGTCGGTTATATAATATGACTTTTCAAAGGTTACATTACTTCCTTGGTAGAAGCGTGGAAACTCCAATCTCCATCCTTCTTTGTTCTTAGCAAGGTCTTCCTTGGTATTCTTATTGGCATTGTTTTTAACAGGGAGGGGAGCAATCTTTGATATAGGGTAGTCGACCGACACCGTAGAATTCTTTGGATAGACCTTGACAACAACGCCTTCTATGACACGTATGCTGTCTGCATCTCTATTAATGGTATAGGTGTAGGTTCCTTCTTTTTTCGTTTCGATAGTAAGTACAGTCTGTGCCTGCGCGATAATAGTTATCAGCAATGCAGGGATTGTCAACAAAATTTTCTTCATAATTTATATTTTTTGGTTATTAAAATTGAATCTCCATCGTCTTTTATTGTCTTTTCGTGTATATAGTGGCATTGTTCCGTTGTATTATATCGGAGTAAACTCGTGCTTTCGATGCAGAGCCAGCATACCTTTCCACAGAAAGCGTCCCACGCTTCCTCCGAGTTGGCTGCGAACTATTATGCTGTAAAGTTACAAAAAAAATTGCAAAGGAAGAAATAAAACAAGGAAAAAAGACAATCGCCTATCCGTTTTTCGGTTTTCTACGTGTATTTACAAATAATGTAACTGTTATAACAGCGAATGGTTGAAACATATTAAAGATACGAGCAGGGTGTCCACGAAAAACAAAAGCGACTGTTTTGCAGCGTAAAACAGCACTTTTACCATGCAAAACCTACGCTTTTGGAACGTAAAACAATAGGTTTTGCAATGCATTGATAGCGAGGTGGTTATGTAACTAATCAATGAAAATGAAAAAATGTCGAAGTTGACATAAACTAACTGATAATGAGATGGAAACGAAATGATTTGCATAAGACTGCTCTATTTGTAAAGGGCAGGAATATGCAGATTTAGGCAGAAGTTCAGTTACCAGAGTGTTACCTTGTTTTGATGTTGGTAACGATGGAGAAGAAATAGGTAACCAAATTATTTTCGCTCGTGTGGCTGTTGCTTTGGTCAGCAGTTTTCTGCGTAAGTGAGGAACACTTTAATTCGGGTAATTTTGCCCACAAATATTAAAGCGTATGAAAACAGAAAAGATGAAGGTGTTGCTCTACCTTAAAAAGAGCGGTTTGGACAAGTCGGGCAAGGCTCCGATTATGGGACGTATTACCATTGAGCGTTCCATTGTTCAGTTTAGTTGTAAACTCTCCTGCAATCCCGATTTATGGAATCCACGTGAGAGCAGGATGGATGGTAAGAGCCATGAGGCGGTGGAGATTAATGGGAGATTGGAGAACCTGTTGCTTTCCATTCAATCTGCCTATCAGTCGTCGGTTGCCAAAGGACAGCCATTTGACGCAATCAATGTAAAGGAACTGTTTCAAGGCAGCGTTCAAACTCGCTGTATGCTCATCGAAAGACTGGATATGCTCATCAAGGAGAAAGAAAGCCATATCGGTATAGACATCAAGGAAGAGTCTGTGTCTGCCTATCATTCCACTCGGAAACGGTTGCAAGAGTTCATTCAGAAGAAATACCATGTTTCGGATTTAGCATTCTCGCATCTCACAGAAAGCTTTATCTATGAATTGCAGACATTCTGTCTTGGCGAACTCGGTCATCAGCAAAGCACATTTTTCAGAGTTGCAGCAGATTTGAAGACCATCTGTAGGCTGGCTTATCGTGAGGGGCTGGCTGATACGCTTCTGTTTGACAAAGTCCATATAGAACGCGGAAACAAGAAAGCACTCAAGGCACTTGACAAGGAAGCATTGAACAAACTGAAAGCAATCTGCTTTGGTGAATTGGAAAAAGAAATGGAAACCGCTCGTGATGTATTTCTCTTCGCTTGCTATACCGGTGCAGCCTATTATGATTTGATGGAACTAAGCAAGAAGCATCTTGTTCGTGATGATGCAGGTAGTTTGTGGTTGAAGTTCAACCGACAGAAGACGGGTGTGCTTTGTCGTATCAAGTTGTTGCCGGAAGCAGTTCGCTTAATTGAGAAAATGCACAGCGATGAAAGGGAAACGCTGCTGCCTTTCATCAAATATCCCACTTATCAGTCCTGTCTTAAAGCCTTGCGACTACGGGCAGGTATTTCTTTTCCCTTTACCTCGCACATGGCAAGACATACCTTTGCCACACTTATCACCTTAGAGCAGGGCGTTCCAATCGAAACGGTGAGTAAGATGCTCGGACATACGAACGTAAGTATGACCGAACGTTATGCAAAGGTTACACCACAGAAACTCTTTGAGGAGTTTAACCGTTTCATTTCTTTCACCGAAGATATGCAGTTGGCTATCTAATCTTTATACTTTGTATATTCTTATGCATTCATTCCAGAAATTAAAACAACAAGACAATGAGAAGTACATTCAAGACACTATTCTATATCAACAGACAGAAGACAAAGGCAGACGGCAAGACCACCATTCTCTGCCGTATCACCATAGACGGAAAGAGTACCGCCATTACCACAGGCGAGGAATGCAAATCCTCCGAGTGGAACAGCAGGAAAGGACTGACAACCGACAAGAAAACCAATCAAAGAATCGACGAGTTCAAAGAACTTGTAGAAAAGACCTATCAGGAGATATTGATAAAGGACGGAGTGGTAAGCGTGGAACTGCTCAAGAACCGTTTGCAGGGGATAGCCACCATGCCGACAACACTTCTTGCCATGAGCAAGGCAGAACTGCAATCCGTTAAAGAGTGCGTGGGCAAATCAAGAGCTGAGGGAACCTATCAGAATCTTCTCTATTCAGATAAGTTACTTACGGAGTTTGTAAAGGATAAGGGAATGACGGATATAGTCATAGCCACTATACCGGAAGACTTGTTTGAAGAATACCGTTTCTATCTGAAAAAACGAGGCTTGGCAACAGCAACCATGAATCGCTATCTTTGTTGGCTGAGTAGGCTGATGTATCGTGCGGTCAGTCAAAGGCTCATTCGCTGTAATCCTTTTGAGAATGCCAAGTATGAGAAAGTGAAACAGAAGATACGCTTTCTGCAAAAGAGCGATGTTGCCAAACTCATGGCATTGAGAGTAATTGATAAGGAAGCAGAACAAGCAAGACGGATGTTTATCTTTGCCTGCTTTACGGGCTTGGCTATTGCTGATATGGAACATTTGCAATTTGGACACATTCAAACGGCAGCCGACGGACAGAAATATATCCGTAAAGAAAGGCAGAAGACAAAGGTGGAGTTTATTGTGCCCCTGCACCCGATAGCGGAGGCCATCATCAATCAATGCAAGAAAGAACAACTGAGCATGAAAGAAATGCAGACAGTGAAAGGAAAAGGCGACGACTTTATTTTTCACTGTGCTTGTAGCCGTAGCGTGATGAGTGCAAAGCTGAGCATCGTGGGTAAGGCGTGTGGCATCAGAGAACGGTTGTCCTACCACATGGCGAGGCACACATTCGGCACGATGAGTTTAAGTGCAGGGATACCTATCGAAAGCATTGCCAAGATGATGGGGCACGCCTCTATATCCAGTACTCAAATCTACGCACAGGTTACCGATAATAAGATTTCGGAGGATATGGACAGATTGATTAGGAAACATCAAAAAGAAGAAATAAGGGAGGAAGCCGTATGAATGTCAATCACCATCAAACAAAAAGAGAGCGCAGCTATTTCGAGTGGGGCGACAAGATGCAAATCATTCGTAAAGGCAAAGGTGATATAGCCATGACCGAGAGTGAGCTCGTTGACTTCTTCGGTGTAACATGGAAGAAACTCAACTATCGTCTGCAGCAACTACTAAAAGTATCTTCCCTACGTCCCGATGAAAGGGATACAGGGGAGTTGGAAGTATTCGTAAATAGGCTGTTAAAAGGTTATGCCCCACTTTATCCGCTTTCAATCATCATCGCTTTATCTTATCAATTGGACAGCACGGAAGTACACTTGTTCAGGAAATACATCTGTCGAGAACTGCAACGCCCTGTACCTGTGAGGGAGCAGATATACCTACACTGCAATGGCAGTATCAATTGATACACTTTTCTTTTTCATCGATATCAATCTACGACATAACTACAAAAGATATAAAATTGTGATAGAAAGAAAATTAGAATGTAGTTAGAGAAAGACAAGCATTACTACCCTATGACTACATTCTATTTTTCTTCTTTACGCACTTTCACAAGTTATTTTTATTTTGAGTATAATCATTTCATGTATTAAAATGGAATCAGAAACTATACTTCATCTTCACCCACGCTTCGGAGTTCTTACCATACATGGCAAACTTGCCTTTGTTGGCATGGAAATAGTCGTAGCCGGCGGTGAGTTCTATATCGTCGTTGAGAGAATAGGAGGCGGAAAGGCGGTTGAAGATGCCGCCGCTTGCCACGTCGATGTAGGCAAAGGTGGAGAGTTTCAGCGTGTTGTGCAGCAGTTCCTTCGAGAGTCTTGCTGTGGCAAGTCCGGCATTGCGATAGACGGAGAGCGCTGCGAGATTGCCCGATGTGTATTTATGGCAATACTGCACACTGATGTTCCAGTCGTTACCCGGATACCAGTCTACCCCTGCAAGGGCGTTGAGGGTGTTGCGCCGCATGGCATTCTGCCCCAAGCCGCTTCCTTGTGCCTCGCCTATGTACTCGGCGACTTCGGCGCGGAGGACAAACTGACCGACGGGCAATGAGCAGTCGGCACCCAACATCGTCATACGGCGGTACTGTCCGTTGATGTGGAGCGTCCTTCCATCGCCCGACAGGGCAGGGCAAAGGGCGGGCAACTTGTTCCACGTCCGCAAGGCACTCACGGAGAAGTCTATTCCGCTGAGATTGACGCTTGCCCGTCCGCCAAACTCCATATTCTTGATTTTCTTCTCCGGCTTGCCGCTTTCCAAGTCGGTGGTGTAAGGCTGTGGTGCAGACGGCAGGCGTATCGCCCACGGATTGCGCTCGTCTGTCGGCAACACGAAGAAGTCTGCCACAGGATTGCACACGGCTTCAAGGGTGACCGAACCTCTTGTGTATTTTGCACGCAGCCCGTTGACGGGCATGCGAATGTCGTCGTAGTCTTGTGCGAGAAACTCTGTATAGTCAAACGGCGACACGCAATCGGTAACGCGCAGTGCATCCGCCACGCCCCATACGACAATCTGCCGCCCCACGCGCAGGTCGAAGTTGCCCTTTGCATAAGAGAGATAAGCCTCGCGCAATTCCAGTCCTGTGCGTTCTTTCAATATTCCGTTGTAGGTGGCGTTCAGAGATAGGAAGAGCGAAGCCGCCCCTTTCTCGAGTTTGAGTTCTCCCCGCGCCCGAGTTCGCGAAGCCATCCAGTCGGCACGTCCCTCCGTCCTGACGGCATGGTAGGTGTCAAGAAAACCTTTCACCTGCACCTGCAAGGCATTATCGTCCGATGCTTCGACCGTTTCCTGTGGAGTGCATTCCGAACCGATGGTGTCGCTATCGGCCGGCAATGTATTATCGATTTGGGCCGCTGCCTGCACCGAGAGTATCGGCACAAGCAAGAGCATAAATAGTTTCATATCAGAGTCCTTTCTCCAGTTGGGAAACAGTGAAAAGGTTAGGCGATAGCTTTATGTTGAACTTCTGATTGTCCATACGGATAATGGTTTTGTGTCCCGTCTGTACATTCTCCATCTGCATAAGGTGCATCGTCCAGAAGCCCTGCACTTTATTTATGTTGGAAATCGTGAGCCTACGGTGCAGCTTGTTCAGCTTATCGTAGTATTCCGCCTTTACCGCCATCAGGCAGTCCTGCCGAACCCAGGTGACGCGGCGTGTGTAAATCTCATCCTTGTCGTTGGGTACCGACTCTACCACCCAACATTTTTGACCGCCCAACATTTCTTCGCGCAGAAGCGTATGCTTCTCTTCGTCCACGCTGCGGGCGCTCATATCGTTGTAGGTAAAGTCGCTGCCCATGAAGTAATCGGTTTTCGACGATTTCCCGCTGATGCGCCTCGTCTTTTTCATTGCCGGAAGATAGAGCCACTTATCGTCCGTCTTGGCGGTATTGTCGTAGTCCCAAGTGAGGAATCCCGTACCCTTCACGTCGCCGGGATAGGTGAAGAACATGATTTTCTTCGTATCATTGCCTATGTCCATTGCCCACGATTCGAGTTTCCTCACACGCTTATGCCCGCTCTTCTGAATGAGCGTCATTTCGATGGTGGCATAACGTGTGTCGCCGTCTGCGCGGTTTCTTACTTTCTGCATGATGTCTCTGCCCGACAGCCCTGCTGCCTGCGCGCCGCACACCGCCAGTATGGAGATGAGCAGCAATGTGAAATGTTTTGTTTTCATATCGTTATATTTTATGGTGTTTTGTTATTACTAAGGAAGTTCGTTTGTCGTTCCTTGGGAAGTTCATTTACCGCTTCCGAGGAAGTCCGCTTATCATTCCCGAATACACGGAGATACTTGAAAAGAATTGGCGCGAGAAAGAGGTCTGCCAGCAGTGCCGACATCATACCGGCCACAGCCAGAATGCCCCAATTGCGCATCTGTGTGCCGTCGGAGAAGACGAAGCCCGTAAACGTGGCCGAGATGACGACTGTGGACATGACGATGGCGAGTCCTTCGGTGCGGAAAGTTCGGTTGATGGCTTCTGCATAATTGCCGCACCTATCATATGCCACATGGCTGTGGTTGATGAAATGAATGGTGTCGTCGACGGCAATACCCAAGACCATCGGAATGAGCGAGGCTGTCATCATATCGAGCGGATAGCCCAACCAACCCATCATACCGCCCACGATGATGGCGGGGGCAATATTCGGTATCATCCCAACGAGCCCCACTTTCCAGTTGCCGAAGACAAGCACGAGGATAACGCCTATGACCAATACCGACAACAGCATCGACCACATCTGCCCGCGCTCCACATACTGCTGCATCACGGTGAACTGCGGTATGCTGCCTACCACCGAGACGTGTGCGCCGGGAAAGAGCTTGCGCGCCTCCGCCTGCAAGTCGTTCATTTCCTTTTCCGCCTCGTTGGAGTTGTAGTCTTTCATCTCCAACTGCAACCGCAGCCGCTTGTAGTCGTAATCCATCCAGTATTCCGATTCCGTACCGCCCGCATTCTCATAGAGCAACAGCAACTGCGCCACCATATCGGCATTGTCGGGAATACGGTAGAACTGCTGCTTGTTGCCGTTGAGCGTACAGTTCATATCTTTCACGATGTCGGTGATGGAATTGTGGCGTTTCGTCAGCTTGTAGCCACCCGCAATCTCTGCCAGTCGGTCGAGTTTCTGCAAATTCTCCGGCTTCTTGGCGTCGTTGTCGTGCGGCAAGGTAATCATAAGATCGTAGGAATAAATCGAACCGAGGTCGGTTTCGCAGAGGTCGAGGAATTTCTTTACGTAGGGAATCTTCCGCCCCATCGTCTTTTCGATGTCGAACGCCGGCTCGATGGAGAAGAGTCCGATACCGCAGAAGATAGTCAGCACAACCGACGAAACGACAATGGAACGATGGTTGCGTATCACGAAACTGCCGAACTGTTCGAATCGTTTGCCGATATATCCTTCAAAACTCTTCGACATATCGGCGGCAGGCTCGCGGTCCTTGCCGAACGACAATAGGATGGGTGTGAGCAGCAGGCAGGTGAGCAGCACGGCAAGCAGACAGAGCGAGGTGTTGATGCCGATGGCTCGCATCGGTACTATCTTCATTGACAGGAACGTCATCATGGCAGCCACGGTGGTAAGTCCCGACAGCAACACGCCCCAACCGGTTTCGCCTACGGCTTCCTTGATTGATTCCCTGCGCTTGCCTGTTTCAACAAACTGCGTCTTGAAGAAATTGTACAGGTGAATGTTATAGGCGATGGAGCAGGCAAAAGTCAGTATCACGGCTATCATTGTCGTGGTCATGTCAATGTAAATGCCCGTCCAGCCGATGATGCCGAAACTGATGAGCAGTCCGAACACGGACGTGAGCAGTGGTGCAACAACGCCGCGCAGCGAACGGGTTA
The DNA here is from genome assembly GCF_001953955.1 of Prevotella intermedia ATCC 25611 = DSM 20706. Lineage (NCBI taxonomy): Bacteria > Pseudomonadati > Bacteroidota > Bacteroidia > Bacteroidales > Prevotellaceae > Prevotella > Prevotella intermedia. The sequence continues at coordinate 22,385 of NZ_CP019301.1, read as the reverse complement.
CGATGAACATCACAACGATGGAGATGATGAAGGCAAAGAGGAACAGCCGCCCCAGTTCGCTTTTGAGATAAACGAATTTCTCGTAGCCCAGATAGGGCATTCCCGCGGCGTTGGGCGACAGTTCGGCGTATTTCGCCTTGCCGATGATGTGTCCCGCTTCTTTGCCCGTAATCATATCGGGCGCAATGTCGCTCGTCTTCTTCCACACGCTGTCTTCGGGGAACGGCCGCAGTTTCACCATAATCCACGTCATCGTGCCGTCGTTTGACACCATCTTCTTTGCCAAATACGGTTTGCTGTACGCTTTCTGCCGGATTACATTCAGCGAAGCGGCATCAGACGGAATCTCGTCGGGGACAATCTGTTCGATGGTCATACCCTCCTCCGTACCTACGGCAAACTCAATATCGGTGAGCGACGTTACCTTGTCGGCATACGACAGGCTGTCTTTCAGTTCGTTGCTCAGTTCGCGAATGAGCGTCAGGCTGCGTTGGGAGAAGATGTCCTTGTTTTTCACCAGCACCGCCACATAGTAGTCGTTGCCGAAGATAGACTTGAACTCGTTGGTCTTGAGCAGCATCGGGTCGTCGCTCACGAAATAGTCGTCGAACGAAGTTTTCATCACGATGCGCTTCGCTCCCACAAACGAGAAGGCGACGATGACTGCGAACAACGCACCGACCACAAGACGGTGGCAGAGTATCCAGTCTGCCAACTGCTTGAATTTACTGTTGATTTTTACGATTTTCATTGTTGTTTTATCTTTGTTGTTATTACTATTTCTGACCGGTTGTTATTACTACCTCAGAACGGTCGCCAGAAACCTTTAATACTTATGTCATTGGATCAATTTGTCCAACTAATTAGACTAATTTGTCCAGCTCATTGGACTTGTCTGTCCAACTTATTGGATAAACGCGTCCAATTTGCACGGTCGCCATACGCGTCGTAAGCCATAGGCTGTTGCTGTTTGCCATAATCCTTTGCGAGCGATTGGTGTAGAGGTATTATTGCCGTTTTTCCTGTTGCAGACGAACCATGTGTGCGAACTCGCCGTTGCGAGCCAACAGCTCGTCGGGCGTGCCCTGTTCGCTCACCGTACCGCCGCTAAGCACCACGATGTGGTCGGCATTGCGGACGGTGCGCATACGGTGGGCGATGATGATGACGGTTTTGTTGCGCACCAGTTCGGAGATGCCCGCTTGTATTTTCGTCTCGTTCTCGGCGTCAAGGCTTGCGGTGGCTTCGTCGAGAAGTATGATTGGGGCATTCTTCAGCAGGGCGCGGGCAATGGAAATGCGCTGCCGCTCGCCACCCGAAAGGGTTTCGCCGTTTTCGCCGATAACGGTATCGTAACCTTGCGGCATTCGACTGATGAAGTCGTCGCACTGCGCCAGTCGGGCAACGTGGCGCACTTCCTCGTCGGTAGCGTTGCGCTTGCCGATTCGGATATTGTCGGCAATAGAGGCATTGAACAGCAATACGTCTTGAAAAACAATGGAATAATGTTTCAGCAGAGTTTCGGGGTCAATCTTCGAGATGTTGTTTCCACCCACAAGAATTTGTCCTTCGGCAATGTCCCAAAAGCGTGCGGCGAGCTTGGCAGTAGTACTTTTGCCCCCACCCGACGGTCCCACGAGGGCGGTAACGGTGCCTTGGCGTGCCGTGAACGAGACATTGTGCAGCACTTGCTTCTCGGTTTCGTAGGCAAAACTTACGTTGCGGAACTCGATGTCGTAGTTTTCGAGTTGTACGGCTGCACTTCCCTCCTGCGTGGGCATACCTTCTATTTCCTTCATACGGTTGATGCGCACATCGAGAAAGGAGAGAAGGGCAAGGTAGTTGCACACTTCGATAATGGGATTGTAGACCATTGCCGATGCCAAGAGGTAAGCCAAGTAGGTGAATACCGACACTTCGCCCTGCTGCAACAGCCACGCTCCCACCAATATAACGGTGGGCATGCCGAGTTTGAGCAGCATTCCGGCGAGGTTGAGGAAGACTCCTGCCACGAGTTCGCCACGCACCAGCTCGTGTTCGTAGCCCTTCAGCCGCTTGTCGAAGCTGCGGCAGTATGCCTGTTCGCCACTGTACGACCTTATTTCCTGCATACATTCCAGCCCTTCCTGTATCTGTTCGGTTACGCCACGCTTCACTTTATAGTGCTGAACGAAGGCTTTGTGGAGCTGACGGCGCGACAGCAACAGTACGGTTACGGCGAGCGGAACAACCCAAAAGAGGGCTAAAGCCAGGTGCCAGTTGTAGGAGAACATGCCCACGCCGATGATGACGACGCTCAGAGCCGACGCAAACAGCTGGGGAACAGCGTGCGAGAAGGTTTGCTCGAGCATCGTGCAGTCTTCCATCACGGTAGAGGTGAGGTCGGAAAGGTTGCGTTCGCCGAAGAAAGCGAGGGGCAGTCGGCGCAGTTTTTCCGCCACTCCGATGCGGCGTTGCGCACTCTCGTTGTAGACGGTGGTGTAGGTGCTGTCGTACTGTCGGAGGGCTATGAAGAACATAAACACTGCCAAGAGCACTGCCACAAGCACATAGAACCACAGCGTGTGCGGCTCGGTGGAGGTCTTGGCGTCGATGTGTTCCATGAGGAAGAAGAACAAATAGGTGGGCGGCAGCATCAATGCGAGGTTCATCAATGTAGAGAAGGCGATGCCTTTCCGCAAGTCTTTCGCTCCTTTTTCGGTGAGGGCGAACCGTTGTTGAAGATATTTTATCATTGTCTTGTGTCCTTTCTGTTTAGGTTTATAGTTTCCATGCCACCGACTTTTGGTATTCGTTCCACATCTTATAATATAATGTGGCTTGCTCCATGAGCTGTTGGTGCGTGCCCTGTTCGGCTATTCTGCCCTTGTCCACCACGACAATGTTGTCGGCATCTTGCACGGTGGTCAGTCGGTGGGCTATCATGAGCACGGTTTTTCCGCAAGTCAGGTGGGCAAATGCCTGCCTGATAAGGTGCTCGTTTTCGGGGTCGGCAAAGGCAGTAGCCTCGTCGAGCACCACGATGGGCGCATCTTTCAGAATGGCACGGGCAAGCACTATGCGCTGTTGTTCGCCGCCAGAGAGGTATGTTCCCTCCGCTCCTATCACGGTGTTCAGTCCCTGTGGCAGCCGCTTGATGATTTCCCGACTCTGCGAGAGGTCTACGGCACGGTTCACCTGCTCGATGGTTGCATCGGGATTGCCGTAGCGTATGTTCTCCAAAATGGAGGTCTTGAACAGTCGGGTATTCTGAAACACGAACGACACGTTGCGCATCAGCATTGCCTTATCCATGTGCCGAACGTCCACACCGCCTATTCTCAAACTGCCTTCGCGCACGTCCCAGAAGCGTGGAATGAGCCTTGCGATGGTTGTCTTGCCGCTTCCAGACGCTCCAACCAACGCAACGGTCTTGCCTTGCGGTATGTCGAGGTCGATGTGGCTTACGGCATCGCGCTCCGCCGCTTCGTATCGGAACGACACATTGCGCAGACTGACGTTGAAGACTGTCGCTTTCTCGGGCTTGGAACTCTCTGGAAGCGGTGGCGTGGCGGTGAGTTTCTCCAATCGGTCTACTGCTTCGTTTGCCAGAAAGAGGTTCTGACTGAGGTGCATGGCTTTCATTACGTTGGCTGCAATGATGGGTGCGATGAGCACATACAGCACCATATCGGAAACGATGATGGCAGTTTCGCCGCCGTGCCCTATCAGTATGATGCCCGTAGGCACAAGCAGAAAGGCGAAAGCATTGATGGCTATGGTGTAGGCAGACATGGGCGTGCGCCACAGAAGGGTGTACCTGATGACGAGGTCGCGGTAGTTGATGATGCTGTCGTGAAAGCGTTTGAACGAGAACACCGTCTGTTGGAAGACCTTCACGACGGGTATTCCGCGCACGTATTCCACGGCTTCGGCACTCATTTTCTCCTGTGCGTCGAGGTACATACGCTGGAAATCGTTGTTCTTAGGGTTCATCATGTAGCCCATGATGCCGAAGGCGCACACTATCGGTACCATTGCGGCAATGCCCAACTGCCAGTCTACGGCAAGCAGAAGCACTATAATGCCTATCGGAGCCACCACGCTGCCTGCCACATCGGGCAGTATGTGTGCCACGAAAGTGTGGGTCTGGCTCGAATCTTCGTCTATTATCTTGCGCATGCGCCCCGTGTTCTGCGTGTCGAAAAAGCCCAACGGAACCCGCATCAGCCGTTCCATGGCAGTGCGCCGCATATTGGTTTCGATGCGGAAAGCGGAAAGATGCGAGAGCATGAGGGCGGCGAAATAGAGCAAAACATTCGCCACCGACACCACGAACGCCGCAATGGCATAGTCCCATACGGGCGTATCGGCAAGGTTTCCGTCGGCAGTGAGCAGCGTGCGCACCACCAACCACAGGAAAATAAAGGGTACGAGCGACAGCAGTCCGTTCACTGCCGACAGCACAACCGAGCAGGGCAGCAACGGCTTGCGCCCTCCCATGTAACGTCCTAAGCGTTTCAGTATTCTTATCATCTTCTTCTATATATGTTAAAAGGTTGTTATTTCTACGGTTTCATCAGCTCTCTCCACCCTGCCATACTGTAAGCGGCATACTGCTCGAGCGCACGGTTCACCTCGCTTTCGTCGTACTCCTCGTGCTCCACAAGCTCGCAGAAGATGTTCACCCACATAGAACTCGCAATGTGCAGGAAGAAGGGCGATATGTCGATGTTGATGTGCGGATAGCGCGCTTTCATCAGTCGCAGGTATTCAGTGCCTGCTTTCAGTTGGTGTTCAGCTATTCTCTCCTTGTACCCCGCAAGCGATGTGCCTTCGGCATTGAACAGCAACAGGCGCAGCTCGGGGCGGTAAAGCCTCACCATTCGCTTCATTGCGCCGATGTATTCGTTCTGGAAATCGAGTGCGTCGAACACCTCGATGCAGAGGTGCCGCTCCTCGTTGTGCGACAGAATGTAGCGGTTCAGCTCGTTGAGCAGTGGCCGCAGCACCTCACAGAACAGCTCGTCCTTGCTGCGGAAGTAGTTGTACACGTTGCCAGCAGCAATGCCTGCACGCCGCGCCACCGTGCGGATAGACGTGCTGCGTGCGCCGTGAGCGATGAATTCCTCGCGCGCCACGGCAACGATACGCTGCCGAATGTCGTCTTTCAGTTTCTGCATACGCCCATGAAAACTTTAAATAATGAACCAAGTTCTGTTTTGTTCATAAAAAAATCGCACCGTTTCGTAATCGAACGGTGCGATTGATTGAACGAGCCTATTTGCGCTCTTACTATATAAATATTGTGTATTCGCATAGCTGCAATGTTTATTTTGCAAAAGTAGCAAAGATATAAAAACGCCGCAATACCCAAAAATAAGTATTTTGCAATAAATACTTATGTGTGTTGAATATCTAAATTTATTTTATAAGTCAAACAACATATTGTGGAATAGAATATGAAGAGTTTCAGTTATACAAAATCAATCCCCTCACTTGTAATTCTCCTCCAACATTCTCTCCAAGTCCGAAGCCTTGTAGAGTATTTTTCCTGCAAACTGCGTGTAGGGAATAATCCTTTTGTCCCGATAGTCCTGCAAGGTACGGGGACTGATATACAGCCGTTCGCACACTTCCTTGCCTGTGAGGAAAAGTTCGCCTGCAAAGAGTGGCTTGTGCGTCTGCGCCACTTCCACAATCCGTTTGCCTACACCTCTCAATGCCAAGATGACCAGCTGCATCTCGTCCGTCTCCATGTTCAAGTCTCTTGCTGTTTCCATTATATCTGTCTGTTTTTAGGTTTGTTAGACTTCGTAAGAAGCAATGCTTCCACATCCTCACGCTTGTAATAGCACTTGTGTCCGATTTGCGTAAACGGCAGCACACCCGTATCACGATAATGCTGCAAGGTGCGCTTGCTGATATTCAGCAGCCGGCAAACATCTCCGTTGTGCAGCCAGTCCGTGTGCTTGCTTTTCTCTCCGAATGCCTTGTGGCAGCATTCTGCAAGGCTCAAGATTTCATCCCGGAGCTTTGTCAAATTGGTTTCTGTAATGATGTAATAGTTCATAATCATATTTTATTATTGTTTGTTGTTTCAGGTCTTTCCTGTTTCTGCTGGCAAAGGTAATGGCGTGCGTGCGTCTCTCAAAGTCGAAGGGAACAGCAGGGATTTATCGGGAAGAATAAGAAAAAGAGCAATCCGTTCCATCGGTTCGCATTTGCGTTTTCCTGTCCCACCTTTTTCTTTCATTGCAAAATTAATATCGGGCATTTCTTATTCCATCCCTTTTCATTCAAGTGGCAGCTTGTGGCGTCGTAATGGAATAGGTTGGCACAGTAATCCGATATAAATATGCTCCAGTCAATAGTTTGTAGATAGTTGGAGCAAAAGACTGCATCTGAAAGCAAACAACGACATCCACATTTCCTGCTTACTCTTCGTTCGTACTATCCGTTTTTTTTTCTTAATGAGACGATAAATGCTCTTCTTGACTACCTATCTCCCTAAGAATTTTAAAGCGGACGAGTGCAACATTATGCAAGAAGGCTCTGAATGCTTGGAAGTTACGTATTCCCACCCTAACTTCACTCTTGGAAACCAATTCAAGGGAATAATGAAAAAGAAAGCAGATGCAGGCAATATAGACAGCAGGAGAAATCTTCATCGAAAGAGGAGTCCCTCCAAGAACGCAGAGATAGAAAACTATCTCTCCACACACTACGATTTTAGATACAATACAATATTGGGTAGAACCGAATATTGCAGTAAGGGTAATAATCGTTTTGTAAAAGTCGGTCGCTATGAAATCAATACGTTTCGCAGGGAACTTGATTGCGATGAAAGCATAGCGACTTCTGCCGAGAACCTTTATTCCATCATCGAGAGCAGCTTCTCTCCCCGTATCAATCCCGTGCAGGAGTATTTCAAAGAGTTGCCACTGATAGATATAGGCGATGGTAGTAGTTACAGTGGTAGTAGTGTTCCTATTTCCTTTTCACCAAAAGCAATTCCCAATTTGGCAAGTTGCGTGGTCGTCCGTAATTCTAACAAGTGGTTGCCGTATCTTACCAAGTGGCTTGTGGCGGTGGTCGCCAACGCAATTGACGACCGCGAGTGCCGTAACCATACCTGTCTTGTACTGACAGGTGAGCAGGGTAAGTTCAAGACAACGTTTCTCGATTTACTTTGTCCACCCAAACTGCACGGTTACAGCTATACGGGCAAGATATATCCACAAGAGAAGGACACACTCACTTATATCGGTCAGAACCTTATCGTAAACGTGAGTTCGATATAAGAAAGTTGTTTTAAAAGTTGTAGGAGTGGAATATTTTTTGTACCTTTATACTTGTAAACCAAAGAGTTACAAACAAATACCCACTCCTATGACTGATACAAATTTAATAGAAATATTCTGTATATTCGACGATTTTTGCAAGTATTTTACTCCAGAGTTGAAAAAACATACGCTTCAGGTACCCGGCAAGCGGCACCGTAACCGTGTTTCCCGTATGTCAGACAGTGAAATCATGACCATTCTGGTCCTGTTCCACACTCACCGCTTCCGAGACCTCAAGTCCTTCTACTTAGGCTATATCTGCCAGCATATGCGTGGAGACTTCCCACATCGGATTTCCTACAACCGCTTCGTCGAGCGACAAGCACAGGTCGCACTGCACCTGTTGCTGTTTCTCCAGACATGTGCACTGGGCAAGTGTTCAGGCATATCCATCATTGATTCCACACCACTGGCTTCCTGCCACATCAAGCGTGAGCGGCAGCACAGGACCATGAGGGGCTGGGCGGCAAAGGGAAAGTGCACCATGGGCTGGTTCTACGGCTTCAAGCTACATCTTGTCATCAATGACAAGGGAGAGATTATCCAGTGGAAGCTCACGCCAGGAAACGTAGATGACAGGGAGCCACTGAAGGACAAACGCTTCACCGAGAGGTTGTTTGGGAAACTCTTCGCAGACAGGGGGTATATCAGTCAGAACCTCTTTGAGATGCTCTTTGTGGACAATATACATTTAGTGACAAAGATAAAGAAGAACATGAAGAACTCCCTGATGAGCCTGTATGATAAGTTGTTGCTCAGAAAGCGTTCTGTGATAGAGACGGTGAACGATGAACTGAAGAATGTATGTCAGATAGAACACACCAGACATCGCTCTTTTGATAACTTTGCAACAAATCTGATAGCAGGACTCATTGCATACAATCTGTTGCCAAAGAAGCCAGAAATGAACATAGAAATAATTGATAAAAGCAGAATAATTGCATAGAGCTTATATCGAACTCACGTTATCGTAAATATAGATGACCAACTCAAAGCCCTCAATAAGCGGGATGAGAACGAGCTGAAAAACCTCATCACCTGTCCGATGGTCAAGTACCGTATGCCGTATGACAAGTACGTGGAGGAGTATCCCCACTTGGCAAGCTTCGTGGCATCAGTGAACGGCAATGACCTTCTTACAGACCCGACAGGCAGCAGAAGGTTTCTGCCCTTTGAAGTTCTATCCATAGACGTAGAGAAAGCCAAGCGTATGGGCGAAGCCTTGAAGAAAGCAGGATACATAAAGGTGAGCAAACGAAGAAACGGTGGTAGCCCCATCTATGTCTACAAGATTAGGAAAATCCTACCTTGCCCGCTCCTTCAAACTTGTAGTAACCAAATGTAGTAGAATGTGTAGTATTGTCTTATACTACAAAGTAATACTGATTATCAATTACTTATCACAAAATAATATGTAGTAAGAAGAAAGATGAAAAAGTTTGGAGGGGAAAAACTTTGGAAACGGTAAAACCATAAAACAGACAAGCATAAATAATTATCATTCAACTCATTAAAGTATCAAAACAATGAAAGAAGAAGATTTATCAGCTATCAAGCGATATTCCATCGTGGAATATCTCGAAAAGAAAGGCATCAAGCCTGCCCGCAAAACACCAACCTATGCTGTGTATCGCTCACCATTGAGGGAAGAAGTGCATCCGAGTTTCAAGGTGGACAGGGAAAAGAACCTTTGGCATAGACTATGCCGAAGGCAGGGGTGGAAGTATCATCGACCTTTGTATGCGCTTGGAAGGCTGCACGCTCTCGGAAGCCATCTGCCGTTTGGGGCAGAACGCTTCAGAGTATATAGTGCCCAGCTCCAGCTCTCCAAAGAGAGAAACATCCATCAGCCCAAAGCAAACAGAAAATACAATGGCAAGCGGTACAAGGAGACTGACAAGCATATCAGACACCTTGCCGCCGCACCTGCAGGAGTATCTCAAAAAGGAACGCTGTATTGATTTAGAAAAGGCAACACCCTTTCTCAAATGTATCAGCTACGAGGTAAGGGGAAGAAGACATGAAACCATCGGCTTTGCCAATTCTTCGGGTGGTTATGAACTTCGGGACAACAAAATATTCAAAGGAACGATTGCCCCCAAAGACATCACTCCGATATTTGAGGACAGGGCACAACCCGTCTGTCTGTTTGAAGGCTTTATGGACTTTCTCTCTTTTCTTTCAATGAAAGGGGAAGTAACCAACCAATGTCTCGTGATGAATTCTGTGAGTAATGTAGCAAGAAGTATTCACTACCTGAACAAAAGAAATATAACCTCTGTTCGTGCTTTTCTTGATAATGACGATACAGGGCGAAAAGCAGTACAGGAATTTGTAAACGCAGGTTTTAAGGTAGAAGATATGGCTGTGTATTATAAAGACTTCAAAGACCTCAACGAGTATCATGTCAGCCGTGTCCGTGAGCATGAGAAATCTCAAAATACAAGCAACAAAATAAAACAAGTCAACTTAAAATAAGATAGAGTGATGAAAAAGGAAAGAAGAAATATGGAAGAAATAGATCGTTTCATAGGAAAAACTTTTGGTATGAGCCAAGCTGAAAATTCAAGTGAACAATCTGTCTCTGAATTCCGGGAAAAGGGAATGAAAACTATTCAAGAGCAAAAACAACAAGAAACAGAACATGCCATAGAGCATGCCACGCCATCCGAGCCTGTACTGCATACAGAGCATGCAACTATTCAACGACGCATCAGTGCCAAGATGAGAAAAGAGACACTTGACGCATACAAGCAAGCGTTCCTTGTTCCAACAAAGCTGAGCGAGAGAAAGGCGGTCTATCTGAGCAGGGAAACACAGGAACGTGCGGACTTCATTGTCCGTAGATTGGGAGATAAAGGAGCCAATGTCTCGAGCTTCATCGAAAACCTTGTGCGTATCCATTTGGAGGAATACGGTGAGGAAATAGAAAAATGGAGGAAGCTGTAAACAACAGAAAATGGTCGAGGGTTTTTAGAAAAAGGAACGCCCCTTTCACTCAAAACCCTCGACACTTTTTAGAGAGTAAGGCAACGAACTTTTGCTAAAACACTGAAAGGTGGGAACGCCATGAACATAGTTATACATGGAATGCACGGCATTCACTTTTAGGCTACAAAACGCTTTGTGCGTAAACGGAACGTTAGCTGACATTGCAAGACGTCAGTTTGTACCCACAAACTGCTTTTGCTCCCTCGTCCATCTATCGGGGAGGTTAGACCGTAATCACTCCGTTCTCATCGGTCAGTATTCAGGAATTAAGAAGCAACGAATCATCTACAATGATTAACTTTCAAAAAAACTTATATGAGCAGATACAAGGGAAAAGCTGCCCGATGGCAGCAACAGAATAAGGAAGAGCAGCAGATGAACAAGACGGAGTTCATCAAGGTAAGATGCACCTTAGAGGAAAAGCAGCGTATCAAATCAAGGACGGAAATCACGGGGCGGAAGTTCTCCGACTACTGCCGTGAGATACTCCTTAACGGAGAAGTTACAGCCGTTCCAAAAATGACCGACAATGAGAGGGAAGCCATTGCCATACTCCAGCATACAGGAAGGTTCTACGGGCAGGTTTCCAACCTCATCAAGGTCAAGGACGAGGATTGGCTACATATCACAAAGAACCTTTCCCTATGTGCAAAGGAAGCATTTAAGCGATTTTACGACCCTCATTTTCGTGTGGACGATGAGGTATATAAGGTCTTAAATCTGACAAGAGATGATAGGAAAATGTAAGGCGATAGCACACGGCAGCACGGCTTTGGACTATATTTTCAGAGAGGGCAAACTCGGTTATCGGCTTGCTTTTCACAATCTTTGCAGCAGGGAGGCAAAGACGATTTATGAAGAAATGAAAGTGGTCAGCGACCATAACAGCCGTTGCAGGAACAAGTTTCTCCGCATTGAAATAGGCATCGCACCTCAGGACGAGAAAAAGCTGCCTGTGTCCGAACTTATGAGGATAGCCCATTTGTTTGCCAAGCGAATGGGACTTGACAACCATCAATGGGTGGCGGTAACGCACAAGGACACCGACAACAGACATATTCACATCATTGCCAACCGCATCAGTCTGTACGGTGAGGTTTATGATACCACTTTTGCGAGCAACAGGGCAGCGAGAGTGGCAGAGGAAATAAGCAGAGAGAAAGGCTTGACCATCGCAAAGGAGGTCAAGGCGGAGAAGAAATATCAAAAGACAAAAGCCAGTCCAACGAGAGAGCAGACGAAGCAGCAGGTGCAGAAGATTTGCTATGCCTTGCTTGAAAATACAAAGGTACAGGTATCACGGGACACTCCATGTTCCTCTATGAGCTGAATAAGAACGGCATCGCCATAGAGCGCATGAAGAACAAGCAAGGTAATGTTCTATGGCTTGAAATTCTCATACGCAGGACAATCCTTCAAAGCTTCCGAGATAGGCAGGGAGTTCGGCTACCGTTCCTTGCAGAAGAACTTTGAACCAACCGAAAAGAAAGAACTACATGCTGCAGGCTATCAACTTGTTCCTCCAAGCCGTTCCTCTATCTCACGAGACAATGACACTCCACGAGTGCAGAATCCCATTGGTGCAGTGGCAGACGCCATTGTTGGCGCAGCCGATGAAGTGGTGGAAGGATTGGGCGATTTGATTACACCATCCACACATGGCGATGACTATACCGAAGCAGCATGGCAGCGTAAACTCAGAAACCAAGCCAACAGAAAGAAGAAGCGAGGACGAGGATTATAATCCCATTACAGTGACAAAAAACAGCATTAAAAAATGCAGAATGAAGAATTTCTCATTAAAAACGCTTGTTATTCGCCAGCAAAGTATTATCTTTGCAACAGAATAACAAGCGTTCTTTGTTAGGCAGAAAACAGCGGAGCCAAGTAGTTCGCTCGTTTCTAAATCGTTACCAGTTTAGTTGTATCAGTAAGGTAACTTCTTTATTTTCAATTAGATACACTTTAATAAATATCTTGCATGGTGATAGTTATATTTGTGAAAAATATTTACAGCCTTGTAGCCCTTTTTTCGTTCAAAAGGGAAGTGGTTGTTTCTGATTTCCTATTGTTTCTTTGCTTTGGTTGTGAAATGAAAAAATACCTTCTGATGCGGATAAGGAAGGGGCTTGACGTGCTGTTGGCTTCAGTCGTAAAACAAAAAGCAGCCCCAAACACGGTGGATTGGGACTGCTTCTGCGAAAATAAAGGGTTTTATTCTGTTGGAACTTTAAACTTTTTTATTGCTGTCCGGTAAAACTTTTCTCTCCAATTCATTATTATAAATAATGCTCCTAAAGTATTATTCTGGGTGTTTTTCTCTTAAATTTCGCCCCAATTTCATTCAAATAAGAGTTTTTAGTAACTGTTACTATTTGAAACAAAAAGTAAGCCCCTATTGGCTATATGTGCTTGTAATACCGATAAATAAAGGTTTGTAGAACTTTCAATCAGTTTTTACCGGACAGCAATAAAACTTTTTATTCTTTTGGGTTTAAGTTCTTATTCTGCAGGAACTTCAAACTTGTCGCCTGTCTGCTCTACGAGTGCCTTGCGGGCAGCTTGGCTCATACCTGGACGAGCGGGGCGAGCGGCAAAGCCAGACTCGGTGCGTTCGAACTTACCGTCCTTTTCGGGCTTCACAGCCATATCGTTGAACTTCACGATGAGGTAGGTTGCGAGCTGCTTCCATTCGGCAATCATTTCGTTGCTCTTTGCTACGAGTAGTCGTTGAGGAACTTAACGGCTGCTGCCTTGTCGGTAAGGTAAAGCTCCTGTGCTCTTTCCTCAATCTGCTTGCGGTCGGCTTCGTAGCCTTTTTCCAAGCGGTCGCGCACAGCTTTGAGTGCTGGGAACATCTGAGAGTAGCGTGGGTAAACCATATTTGCCACCCAGTTGCATACCCAGAATGCGTTCTTGTCAGAGAAAGTAACGGCGTCGGCACCTGGTGTGTTGAAACATTCGGCACGTTCTACGTTGCTGCAATAGATTGGAACGTAGGCTGCCATATTGGCGTCGTCGTTGGCAAACCAGATGATACCGCCGATTTCGCGTGGCAACCACGAACGCAACTGGCATACATAAGAGAATGCGCTCTGCTGTGTAGAGGCTGGACGCTCGGTGAAATACTTCTTTCCGTTGTATTCGAATACCAGTGGAGTGGGGCGATAAGGCATATCCCAGTTGCCCTGACCGCAGTCGTTGAGTGTGCTCAGCGGTGTGCCTTCGTAGTGGTCGCGCATGCTCATCTGCACGTCAGCGAGGGTTAGCTTGCGGTCTGGCTGAATCCAGAGAGGCATATCTTCGGCGTTCTTGTCCTTACCGAGTGCCCAAGGCAAGTAGCGAGACATATCCTTGAAGTGGTTGAAGAAGCTCCACACGCGTGCATCGCAGTAGCGACGGCCGCCGAAATCGGGTGCTGCGTAAACCATTTTCCAGTTGAAGTCCTTGTCGTTGCCTGTGAACCAGCCCTTTTCGCGAGCGAACTTGATGCAGTTCTTCGATGTCATAACGTCGGTGTTGTATGTAGAGAACTGGCCGATGCGTGCTTGGTTGGCGTGTCCTGAAATCATTCCGTCAGGTATGCGCACAGCTACCCACACCACTTTCTGCTTCTTGTCGCCACCGCAACCCATCATTTCGAGAATCCAAACTTCGTTAGGGTCGGCAATGGTGAAGCTCTCTCCGCTCGACTGGTAGCCGTATTTCTCTACCAATTCGGTCATTACCTTGATGGCTTCGCGTGCTGTCTTTGCACGTTGCAAGCCGAGATACATCAGCGAACCGTAGTCGATGATACCTGTTTTGTCTATCATCTCCTCGCGTCCGCCGTAGGTTGTCTCGCCAATGCTGAGCTGATACTCGTTGATGTTGCCGATAACGTTGTAGGTTTCGGCAGCTTCGTCGATGAATCCGTGGCTTTCGCCAGAGTCGTAGTCGATGATTTCGCGCTTCGTGCCCTTTGCGTGCTTGCCTGCAGCGTAGTGGCAGAGGTTAGTGAACAAGCCGTAATCGTCGGCACTGTAAGTTACGAAAACCGAACCGTCGGTAGTCGCTCCCTTTGTTGCAATGAAGTTTGTGCAAGCCTTTGCTGCTCCGAAAGAGCATACGGCGAGCACGGCTAAAAGTAGTTTCTTCATAATTATATAATTTAAAATTAAAAGTTTGACATTATTAATATATCAGTTTTGTCGTGTAGGTTGCCACGTTCTGTCGGCGGTCGGTGGCTGTAATCTGCAGTGTGCGCTGTGCCTTTGTGGGGCGAATGGGTGTCTTGCTCAGGTCGCAGAAGATGATGGAACGGTCTTTTCCTTGCTCGAACAGCACGAATTTGCCGTCGATGTAGGCTTCGTAGCCCTTTACTCCGCTACCCGTATCGGACAGTCGGAAGGCGAGAAACGTCGGACTTGCCGAGGTTTGCTGTATTGTGGCAGCGTGTTGTCGCAAGCTGCATAGTACACCAAGCCAGGTCGCGAATGTTTCCCTTCAGCCAACCGCCCTTGTAGGTGCCTCCGCAGTACATCGGAGGTGTGCCTGCGCCACTGCCTGCTGCCACTGCTGCCATATACAACTTCGATGGGTCGGAGGGCGGTGTGGCTATCTTGATGTTCAAATCGGTGTAGCCGAGCAAGGGCAAGAGCGACGGTGCAAAGTGATAACCTGCCGAAAGGCACCTGCTATGTTGCTTTGTTGAGGCTGCAAGAGGCTGTTGCGTGCCAAGAGCGAGCCATCGACGTGGAGCAAGGCTGCACCGAAGGGCACGCGGTTGGTGCGGTTGGTGAGCAAAGCCGTGCTGCCGTTGCCTATGGACTGTGCAGGCTGAATGGCTTGCGGAGTGCCACAACGTATATGTCTTTTACGGTTTTGTTGCCGTAGTAGTCGCGGAAGACGTATTGCAGGTGTATTCACGCTGTTGGTTGAAGTCGATAATGCCACGTGCGTGGTTGGTTTTAATGAACGGTAGGCGGTTGCCTGGTTCAAGGAAAGACTTCAGATACCACGTCCGATGACTCACAAAATACTCGTAGTCGCCCCACGTTTATCATTCGGTTGCACTTTTGGGGTATGTTGTTCACATCGCTTTTGCAGACTAACTTGCCGTCGCAGTAAAGCTCGGTGTAGCGCACGCCGTAGCTGTTGTACACGCCGTCCATGTGGTCGTAAGCCCATGCGCCGAAGCCAACCTTACCCCACGCTTGGTAGCGGGTTTGTCCGAACGAGCAGATGCGGCTTTCCTGCGTGTTCTGGAAGACGCCCTGCCCACGCTGCGGATAGCTCTTGAACGAGTAGGCGGTGGGTGCCTCGGTGTCGGGAACGATGTGCGAGAGCCAGTTCAGCGGGTCCATCAGGTTGCCCGTTGCCGTCTGGTGCATTTCCAAATGTAGGTGCGGACCTTGCGAAGCCCCCGTATTTCCGCTGAGCGCAATGAACTGTCCCTTTCTTACAGGTATTTCACCAGGTCGGAAATGTATGTCGCCGTTGAACTTACGGTGCGCATATTGCCAGCGTTCCACGGCTGCCTGCACCTGCGGAGCAAAGCGGTTGAGATGCACGTAGAAGCTGGAATAGCCGTTGGGGTGGGCTATTACGAGTGCGTAACCGAAGCCGTATTCGCCCACAATGGCACGCGAGATGTAGCCATCGGCAATGGAATAGATGCCAAAGTTTACGCCACGCTCGGTTTTCACGTCGATACCGCCGTGGAAATGGTTGGGTCGGGGTTCGCCGAAGTTGCCCGCGAGCTGTACGGGTATGTGCACTGGCGAGCCGAATGAGAGTGCTGTGAGCAGTAAACTTATGATAAGCTGCATCTGTTTTGTCGTTGTTTTATCTTGTTTTTTCGTTCCTCAAAAGGTGCGTTTTTTCGCTATGGCAGTGCTCAAACAGGTTGGGCAATGCTCGTTTGGTTTAAGGGGAACGTTCTTTCTGTTGTTCCTTGTTGTTGTTTATGTAGTTGTCTTGCTGTTCCGTTCCTTTCTTTACAAGGTGTTTTCAGCAAGTGCCTTGCCTTTATTCAGCGAGCAGTTTGCCGTCTTTATAGGCACGAAGCTGTCCATGTTGCCTTGTAGGACGACCTCGCCGCCTATCCATTCCGTCACAGCAAGCTCCTCTGTGAGGGGGAAGCAGCGCACCACCGTCTCGCCAACGAGTTCAATTACGGCAGGCTCTATGCGCTCGTTGTCGCAGATTGCCGTGTTGGCAGCCACTCTTCTCATCGTGTTACGGGTATCTGCAGGTTCTTTTCGCTCAGGGCTTCTTTCGGTGTGCTGCGTTCCAGCATAACTGGCTGGTCGGTTCCCGAGGCAGGTTCGACTTGTAGTTTCTTCCACTGCTTCGCCGCCCACGTTGCGTATGGGGTAGGTGGTATCGGTAGAATCGCTTGCTTCGGTTGCGGCAGTTTTGCTCTTGTGCATACGAATGAGCTTGATGTTGGTTACTGCCAACAGGCGGAAAGTGCTTGATGCTTCTTGCGGTTGAGGCATGTAGAAGTAACCACGCACCCGCTTTATGCCCACGTTGGCGTTGTCGCGAATGGACAATACTTGGTGGTCTTCGTTGTATATGCGTATGGTTTCGGTGGCTACGCTGTCGTTTCCGAACGTTACGGAGAACACGGCGACACCCTCGCGTGTACCGTCTTGCACGATGAATTGTGGGTCGAATTCGAGCGTTAGCTGGTCGCCCTTGTGGTAGGTGGTGTCTGTTTGTATTTCAAAATATCTGTAATTGTCGGGCGATTGCGGCATCAGTATCACTGCCCTTGCCTTGTTCCACACGTTCGTGGTGTCGCCCTTGAGCGATGCTTCGCCGTATTGACTGAAGTCGGACGCCGATGCGCCTTGTGCACGGGCTTCCTTTTGCAACCTTTCGTCGATGTTCTCGTACATCTTCTTCAGCCGTTCGGTGTGGCGCATATAGTATTGCAGCGACTTGCTGAACTCGCTTTCGCTCACTTCGTGGCGTTTGAATACAGCCAGCTTGTAGGCTTCCTGTTCGGTTGGGGTTGCGTTTTTAATGGCTGCCATCGACATTGCGATGTGGTAGTCGTATAGCAGGTCTTCCATATCGCCGGGCTGAATGTAGTCTGACGGTACGGTGGGTTTGCACGAAACCAACACGAGAACGAGCAAAATCAAGAGTTTTGCCCATCTTCCTTGTGTGTTGTTGGGTTGCTGTGCGTGCATTCCTAATATCTATTTTTCAGTGTTTTCTGTTGTTTCTTCTATGTTCTCGGCTGTTGGCGGTGTTGCCTTGATGTTGTTGAAGTCGTTTCGGTAGAATAGGAAAAGTACCACTACGCCCACCGAAATGCAGGCATCGGCAAAGTTGAATATCGCCGAGAAGAAAGTGAAGTCCTCGCCTCCCCCACACTGGAAACCAATTGGGGAAAGTGCCGTGGAAGAGCGGGAACGAGAACATATCTACCACGTTGGCCCCATCAGTATAGATGCGTAGCCTTCGCCCCACGGCACAAGTTGGGCAGGCGGCAAGTTGGTATAATAGGGGTGCGACGCCGTGAAGATTTCGCCATAGAAGAGCGAATCGAAGATGTTGCCTGCTGCTCCGGCGTAAATCATACTCAGTACGACGATGTAGCCTATGCGTGCACCCTCTTTAATCTTCTTCCAAATGTACCACGTCAAGCCACCTACGGCAACGATTCGGAACAAACTTAGGAAGAGTTTGCTGCCGATTTCCATACCGAAAGCCATACCGCGGTTTTCTATAAACGAGATGCGAAACCAATCGAACACGACGATTTCCTCGCCGATATTCATATTCAGCTTCACTGCAACCTTAATTGCTTGGTCAATCAGAGCAGCAAAACGATGATTGCTGCTGCGATTGTACATTTCTTTTTGTTGTTCATCTGAACCTTTAATGGTCTTTGTTGGCCTGCTTCGATGCCACGCTGAGTGTTGCGTGTGGCACTATTCTGAGGCGTTCCTTGGGGATTAGCTCTCCCGTAATTCTGTCTATGCCGTACGTTTTGTTGTCAATACGCACCAATGCAGCCTGCAAACCCTGTATGAACTTCTGCTGACGCTGTGCCATCTGCACGAGTTCCTCTTTGGTTTGGTTGGTACTGCCTTCTTCCAGTGCCTTGTAGGTGGGCGAGGTGTCGTTCACGTCGTTGGTGTTCTTGTTCATCAAGACCTTCATCGTTTCCTCGTAGTCCGACTTGGCAATGTCTAATTTCTTGTTATGATAGCGCGGAACTCCTCGAGTTCTTCGTCGCTGTAACGCTTCTTTTCTTCCATAGATTGTTAGTTAAATGGTGTTCTACTTAGATTTACTGTTCTCTGTATGTATGTTTTTGTTGTTCCTTATATATAATAAGGTGTACTGCGGCGTGGTGGAAGAGCGTTCAGCCACCACGCGCAGCCTGCCTTGTTATGCTTTTTGTACGAGAATGTTGAGCTTAAAGTCGTCGAAATCCACTTCCGTTCCGGCCGTTTTCAGCCACTACAATATCGTTTGCCAGCACCTGTGTCTTAACGAGTTCGCCGAAGGCAGCGATGGCTGCGGTGGTTTCGTCGTTAGGTGTTACGGTTACGATGATGCGGTCGGTGATTTCAAAACCTGTTTCCTTGCGGAGGTTCTGAATGCGGTTACAAGCTCGGCGTGCCATTCCTTCCTTCTTCAGTTCGTCGGTAAGCTCCACTTCGAGTGCCACGGTGAGGTTTGCCCTCGTTGCTTACCAGCCAGCCTGGCATATCTTCTGAGATGATTTCAACATCGGCTACGTCTACGTTGATGGTTTTCGCCTTGCAGGTCGAAAGCGAAGTTTCCGCTCTGCTCGAACAGTGCAATCTCGTCTTGGTTCAGGCTGTTCATCTTTGCCGCAACGTCTTTCATAAGCTTGCCATACTTCTTTCCATAATGCGGAAAGTTGCACTTCACTTTCTTCACGAGTATGCCCTGACCTTCCACGAAGTTGAGTTCCTTCACGTTTACTTCACTCTTTATGAGGTCTGCCATAGCCGTAATGTGCTGACGTTGTGTGTCGTCGATGGCTGGAACCATAATCTGTGCGAGCGGTTGGCGCACTTTAATGTTCACCTTACGGCGCAAAGCCAGTACCATAGAGGTGATGCGCTGTGCCATATCCATACGTGCTTCGAGGTCGAGGTCGATGGCTGCCTTGTCGGAAACGGGCCACTTGTCGAGGTGAACGCTTTCTTTCTTGCCCCCAAGGTCGTGATAGAGTTCGTCGGCATAGAACGGTGCGAGCGGTGCGACGAGCTTTGCCACCGTCATAAGGCAGGTGTAGAGTGCATCGTAAGCACTGCGCTTGTTTCCGCTCATCTCCTTTCCCCAGAAGCGTTTGCGGTTCAGACGCACGTACCAGTTGCTCAAATCGTCGTTCACGAAGAAGTTGTCTATCAAGCGTCCTGCGCGTGTTGGGTCGAAGTTTTCAAGCTCTGCGGTAACCTTGTCTACCAGCGAATTGAGCTTTGAAATAATCCAACGGTCAATCTCTGTCGCATCTTCCGTCAGCACTGGTGTGCCTTCGGCAGGTATCTCGTAGTTGTCTACGTTGGCATAGAGTGCGAAGAAACTGTATGTATTATATAATGTGCCGAAGAACTTGCGGCGACATTCGTCCACGCCTTCGGGGTCGAACTTGAGGTTATCCCACGGTTCGCTGTTGGTCATCATGTAGAAGCGCACTGGGTCGGCACCATATTTCTCCATCATTTCAAATGGATTGGTAACGTTGCCCACGTGCTTGCTCATCTTGTTGCCCTTTGCATCGAGCACGAGTCCGGTTGATATAACGTTCTTGAACGCAACCGAATCGAACACCATTGTTGCGATTGCGTGGAGCGTGAAGAACCAACCACGTGTCTGGTCTACACCTTCGTTGATGAAATCGGCAGGGTAGAAGGCTGGTGGAACGGCTGTTCCGCTGTACGAAGAGCTTACGAGCTGCTTGCGATATTTGTCCTCCGACAATCCTGTCTTAGCCAAACCGTCCTTGCAGATTTCGCCTTCGAACGGATAGTGGAGCTGTGCGTAAGGCATAGAACCGCTGTCGAACCACACGTCGATGAGGTCGTCTTCGCGTCGCATAGGCTCTCCTGCATCGTTTACGAGTACGATGTCGTCCACGTAAGGGCGGTGGAGGTCGATGCGGTCGTAGTTTTCCTGACTGTAATCGCCCACTACGAAGCCGCGTTCCTTGAGCGGATTGCTCTTCATAACGCCTGCTGCAACTGACCTTTCTATCTCGTTGTAGAGTTCTTCTACCGAACCGATGCACTTTTCGTTGCGCTTTTCGTCGCGCCAGATAGGCAGCGGTGTGCCCCAGAAGCGCGAACGGCTCAGGTTCCAGTCGTTCAGATTCTCCAACCAGTTGCCGAAACGTCCCGTACCAGTTGATTCCGGCTGCCAGTTAATGGTCTTGTTGAGTTCCACCATACGTGTCTTGGCTGCCGTGTCTTTGATGAACCAGCTGTCGAGCGGATAGTAAAGAATGGGCTTGTCGGTACGCCAGCAGTGCGGATAGTTGTGCGTGTGTTTCTGAATATTGAAGGCTTCGCCCGCCATTTTCATCTCCATACACATCACGATGTTGAGGTCTTCCGACTTCTCGGAAGTCTTCTTGTCCCATACGCCGTCAGGGTTGAAGCGTGGGTCGTAGGCGTTCTTCACGTAGTCGCCTGCGTGTTTGCCGTAAGCGTCTTTGTCTACGCAGGCAGCAATGAAGTTGTTGTCGAGTTCCTCAAAGGTGTAATACTTACCCTGTAAGTCCACCATTGGGCGTGTTTCTCCTTTTTTTGATGAGGTAGAGTGCCGGAATGTTGGCGTCTTTAGCCACTTTGGCGTCGTCGGCACCGAAAGTGGGAGCGATATGCACAACGCCAGTACCGTCTTCGGTAGTAACGTAGTCGCAAGAATAATGCGGAAGGCTTCGCTTTCCATTTCTACAAATTCGTCGCGACCGTCTTCGCTCTTGAATACCTTCTCGGTATGCGCCTTGGCGTAGTTGTTTACGAATGTAGGAGCTACCTCGCCGGTGCGCTCAACAGGCTTAATCCATTTCATAAGCTGCTCGTAGTGAATGCCTTCGAGCTCGGTACCCATTGCCTTTCCTACGATACGGTAAGGCAATACCTTGTCGGTAGGCTCGTAAGCAGGCATTTCGCCTTCCTTCACTTCGCCTTCGGGCTTGAAGTAAGCCGTCAATCGGGTAGATGCCACCACCACTGTAGCCTTGTCGGCAGTGTATGGATTGTAGGTCTCTACTATCAGATATTCAATCTTCGGACCCACGCAGAGTGCCGTGTTTGAAGGCAATGTCCAAGGCGTTGTAGTCCACGCAAGGAACGATGGCTTGCCCCAAGCATTGGTTTTGATGCCTTGTTTCTGGCAGAAAGCTGCCCAATCGTTT
This sequence comes from Prevotella intermedia ATCC 25611 = DSM 20706, assembly GCF_001953955.1. Taxonomy (NCBI): domain Bacteria; kingdom Pseudomonadati; phylum Bacteroidota; class Bacteroidia; order Bacteroidales; family Prevotellaceae; genus Prevotella; species Prevotella intermedia. The sequence goes on along the minus strand of NZ_CP019301.1, from coordinate 671 downwards.
TCCACAATGGTGAAGTGCACCGTTGCAGTGGTATCTTTCACATCGCGATAGCAGCCTGGTTGGTTCAGCTCGTGGCTCGAAAGTCCAGTGCCTGCGCCTGGCGAATAGGGCTGAATGGTGTAACCCTTATAGAGCAAACCTTTGTTGTAGAGCTGCTTCAAGAGCCACCAAAGCGTTTCGATGTATTTGTTGTCGTAAGTAATGTAAGGGTGGTCGAGGTCTACAAAGTAGCCCATCTCCTCGGTAAGTTTACGCCATTCGGCTGTGAACTTCATCACATTTTCACGACATCTGTGGTTGTATTCCTCAGTCGAAATGTATTTTTCCGAATCCTTGTTGTCGATGTCTTTCTTCGTAATGCCCAGTTCTTTCTCCACGCTGAGTTCCACAGGTAGTCCGTGTGTGTCCCAACCAGCCTTGCGATGCACCTGAAAACCCTGCATCGTCTTGTATCTGTTGAAAGTATCCTTAATGGCACGTGCCAACACGTGGTGTATTCCGGGGTGTCCGTTTGCAGAGGGAGGACCCTCGAAGAAGATGAACTGAGGCGCGCCCTCGCGCTCGTCAATACTCTTATGGAAGATGTCTTTGTTCTTCCACTCTTCTAACACTTCCTTGTTGGTATTTACCAAGTTCAGTCCGTTATGTTCGGCGAATTTCTTAGCCATAAT